>CAITEH010000027.1 GCA_903891415.1 Candidatus Firestoneibacteriota bacterium | reverse complement strand
AGCAATAGGAGTGATTTAAGTGGTCGTCATGATACCGGAATCAGTGGTCGCTTTGAGCGGATTTTACACAATAAAATAGACGAGCAAATCTCTGCTTTGTCTGCTCTCCGCAAGAAATAACAGCCGATAAAAAGAAGTAGGTCGTAACTATGCCATCTATCATTTGGGACATTTATCGGACATTGAGAAGAAATCCGGCACCAAGTCGGCACTAAGTTGGTAGAAAGGTTGGTAGAAGGGTTGGGAGAAAACCAGAGGAAGCTTCTTTGGCTGATGAGTATAAACCCTTATGTTTCCAAGAGGGAACTGGCCGGCAAAATCAATATCAGCACGACCGCAATTGATAAAAGTATAACGGCCTTGAAGAAAAAAGGATTATTGCGCAGAGTAGGCCCCGACAAAGGCGGCCATTGGGAAGTTGTTAAGAAATAAGTTTTAAAAGGCAATCAATATAGGAAAGATTAAAAGGAATGAACCTTGTCCTTGCGGTAGCGGCAAGAAATACAAGAAATGCTGCGGGCAGGAAGGATAAAATATGCCGAATGTTTACGACTATTGTGAAGCTGCTGATAGAATAAAAGAGGACTATGGACTCGAAAAGGCTTTAAAATACTTAATCGGAGAGAAATTCTACGAAGTATTAAGGCAGAGAACATTTTTACTCTCTCAGATTAGCAGTATAAAAGCAGAAAGAGAGAAACCAGATTATAACCCTGCAAGAAAAATAAAGTTGTCCGAGACCAAGACATTCGAACATAACCTTGATAATGACTATGATAAATACCAGAATGAACTCTTACGGCTAGGGGAAGAAAAGGTCTTGTTTATTCAGGAAATCAGAAAGATGTTTTCCAAGGTTGAATTAGCAGAGTTCTTGAGTAATATAATGGCTTTCGGGTCTGCGGTGCAACACTTATCCCCGGTTGATTATCAGATGTGGCTGGATAAAGGTGTATTGGATAAGACAATCGTTGATGATGCAGAAGACATTTTTATACATAAAGAAATGAAAGACTTATTGTTGCAATAAACATCATTGTTTGGGAAGAGGAATAAGGAGTTATTAATTATGAGAAACAAGCCGTTTTATATATTTGATATCGCAGTCCTTAAGCGCGATGAAAAGGCCACAAGGAAGATCCAGATAGAAGCGGACAAAACGCTGTATAAATTTGCAGAAGCAATAATAAAGTCTTTCGATTTTAATTTTGACCACTGTTTTGGCTTTTACAGCAGTTTTGAGGGCAACATAACAAAAGCAGAAAGGCTTTATGAGCTCTTCGTGGATTGTAATGAATCTCCTTCTGAGGGCGCAAAAAGCGTTAAGAAAACAAAAATCAGCGAAGTTTTTAGAGTTGCCGGCGACAAAATGCTTTTTCTGTTTGACTATGGCGATGAGTGGCGTTTTTCAGTAGAACTTAAAGAAATAAAAGAAGGCGAAAATCAGGGCATGAAAACCGCCGTCATAGAAAGCACCGGCAAAGCTCCAAAACAATATCCTCCCTGCGAAGAGTAGTGATGAAAGGAGCAAATCAATGCCCGAATTTAGAATCAACGTGGTGCTGACGGAGTTGGAGAAACTAACGCTAAATTCACTTTCAAATACTAAGTTTCTTCTTCCTGCGGAAATAAAGCTCTTAAAAAAGTTTGATGAATCTGCCGTTAAAGTCAATCAAGAAGGTAAAAGTTAGATCTCAATAACCCTAAAGGAGGGTAAATTAAATGGCAAAAGCAGTTGAAGGAGCAGTACCGGTAAAGAAAGCAGCGTTTGGCGGAAAAGTAATTAAGTGGAGCAAAGTAAAAGATATGAAAATTGGTGAAATATTTGATAACAAAGATTGCGGAATGGGCGAAATGATCAAGCTTATTTGGACATTCATTAAGAAGAATAAAATCAACGAGTAATAATATATAAAAAACGGGCTGCCTTGAGTAATTCCTTCAGCCGTCTCCGTTTCACCCCTTGAGTACCGAATAGGAGAACGGCGGGCAGCCCATTAAAAATATCCTTACCCTCTGTATTTCTCCTTGTTATTGGCTCCATAAGGACAAATTCCCTCTATTTTAAAACACCTTTTTATGGTAAAATATTAAAGTATTGTATAATTGGGTGAAAATTTGGAGGAATATCTTGATAAAGTTAGAAAACCTTCAACCAAATACTGTTGTTAAAGGTTTAATTCCAGACGGGCTTGCAACAGTCATTTATGTGCAATGGTTTGGTTCAGAAGCGCTTGAGATAACATATAAAGATTCATCCGGGAAGGTGTCGAACCAACTTTTATACAGAAATGATGAATCCAGGCTTGAAGTTTCAGAAGCAGGCAGACCATGGAGTTTCGACGGAGATGGGGATGCCTTTAGACTAGTTTCAGAAGCTTATCGTATTCGCCTTGCCTATTTGTTTGATTCGGTACTTGCTGTCCACACTTCACTAGTAACTCCATTACCTCATCAGATTACAGCAGTTTATCAATCAATGCTCCCGAGACAGCCTTTACGCTTTCTTCTTGCCGATGATCCAGGTGCTGGGAAAACTATTATGGCAGGTCTTTTTATTAAAGAGCTTATTGCTAGGGGTGATCTCAAACGATGTTTGATTGTTTGCCCTGGGAGTCTCGTAGAACAATGGCAGGATGAACTTTGGCGCAAGTTTCAGCTTCCTTTTAAGATATTGACAAATGATCAACTTGAAACTGCTCGGACTGGGAACTGGTTTGTTGAAAATGATTTAGCTATCGCTCGCTTAGATAAACTGTCTAGAGATGAGGACGTACAAGCAAAGCTTGCTGTTGCTGGTTGCGAATATGATTTGATAGTATGTGATGAAGCGCACAAAATGTCTGCTACTATTTTCAATGGCGAAGTTAAGTATACAAAACGTTATCACTTGGGTCGTCTTTTGTCAAGGCTCACTCGTCATTTTCTGCTTATGACAGCCACTCCTCATAATGGAAAGGAAGAAGATTTTCAGTTATTCCTTGCATTGTTAGATGGAGACCGCTTCGAAGGTAAATTCCGCGATGGAGTGCATCAGGTTGATGTAACGGATTTAATGCGGAGAATGGTAAAGGAAAAATTGTTGAAGTTTGATGGCTGTCCGCTTTTTCCGGAACGAATTGCTTACACTGTCCCTTACAAGCTTTCCGATCCAGAAGCAAAATTATATGCTGAAGTTACAGAATATGTAAGACAAGAGTTTAACAGGGCGGAGAAGTTAAACAATGAAGGTCGTAAAGGAACCGTCGGTTTTGCGTTAACTATACTTCAACGCCGCTTGGCTTCTTCACCGGAAGCGATTTACCAGTCATTAAAACGCAGACGTGAAAAACTTGAAAAACGTATGCGCGAATTAGAGCTCCTTCAGCGCGGTTCAAATGTACTACCTCTCGTGCCAATGGAGAGGGTTTTAAATGCAGATGATGTTGAAGACCTTGAAGAGGCTCCGGATGATGAAGTCGAAAACGCAGAAGAAGAAATATTGGACCAAGCTACTGCAGCAAACACCATAACGGAACTTAAAGCTGAAATTGGTTTATTGAAGAACCTGGAATTAATTGCTGCTGAAGTAAAAAGAAGCGGTAAGGATACTAAATGGAGTGAACTATCTAGGTTGCTGGGAGTGTTGTTTACTCGCGCAGGAATTGATCATATGGTTGGAGAGTTCAATGTTCCCTATGGTTCCGGTGAAATTCCTCCTCCAAAGCCTTCAGCTCATCAGAAAATTGTTATTTTTACAGAGCATAAAGACACTCTTAAATATCTTGAGGAACGAATAGGTACACTTCTTGGAAGAAGGAATTCAATAGTATTAATACATGGCAGCATGGGTCGTGAAGAAAGACGAAAAGCTCAAGAAGAATTTCTTTTTAATAAAGAGGTTCAGGTACTGCTTGCTACCGATGCCGCAGGTGAAGGTATAAACCTACAGCGTGCTCATTTGATGGTTAACTATGATCTTCCATGGAATCCTAATAGGCTTGAGCAGAGATTTGGCAGGATTCACCGTATAGGACAGACAGAAGTTTGTCATTTATGGAACTTGGTAGCAAAAGAAACCAGAGAAGGAGATGTTTATTTGACTTTGCTCGAAAAGATAGAAGAGGCTAGAAAAGCACTTGGTGGTCAAGTATTTGATGTCTTAGGAAAACTGCAATTTGACGGAAAATCTCTTAAAGATTTATTGTTTGAAGCAATTGTATACGGGGAAAAACCCGAAGTAAAGGCAAGACTTTATCAAGCACTAGCAAATGGCGTTGATTTAGAAAGTATTAGAGGGCTTATAGATGAGCGTGCCTTAGTTCAGGATATTATGGATGCCGGTACAGTTGCAAAAGTTCGCGAAGATATGGAGAGAGCTGATGCTCGGCGTCTTCAGCCACATTATATAGAGGCATTTTTCATTGAAGCTCTTAATAAACTGGGTGGAAGCGTTAAGCAAAGAGAACCGCGAAGATTCGAGGTTTCTCATGTCCCATTACCAATAAGGAATAGAGATAGGGTAATTGGTACAGGTGATGCTGTTTTGGATAGATATGAACGGATTACATTTGAAAAAGATCTGATTAATCCTCAAGGGCAGAAGCTGGCTGCGTTTATATGTCCAGGCCATCCATTACTTGATGCCACACTAGACCTAACACTTGAGAGGCATAGAGATTTGCTTCGTCGTGGAGCAGTACTTGTTGACGATAAAGATTTTGGTACATCACCTAGAGTTTATTTCTACATTGAACATGCGATTCAAGATGCAAGCCTATTAAAAAATGGTGATAGAAGAACAATATCCAAAAGAATGCTGCACATAGAGATTGATTCATCTGGTAAGGCACAGCATATACACTATGCACCGTATCTTGATTTTAGATCGTTAAAAGAAGGTGAGCCGGATATCAATAGTCTACTTCTTCGTAAGGAATTTGCTTGGATTGCAAAGGGTCTTGAACAGACAGCACAAAATCACGCTATAATTCATGTTGTTCCGGAACATTTGCAGGAAATTAAGTCAGAGAAATTAAGATTAATAGAAAAGACCAGAGCTGCGGTACAAGATAGGCTTAAGAAGGAAATAAATTACTGGGATCATAGGGCCGAAGAGTTAAAAAGACAGGAACAGGCTGGAAAGATAAATGCCAAGCTTAATTCACAAGAAGCGCGTCGCAGAGCGGATGATTTATCTGCTAGACTACAAAAACGATTGGGGGAATTGGATAGAGAAGCGCAGATTTCTGCGCTCCCTCCAGTATTAATGGGAGGTTTTGTAGTCGTGCCGATTGGACTTATAAACCTAATGGCCGGGAAGTCGGTGAAGACTGAAACAGTCGATACTCAGGTTGCAGCAGCTAAAGCAAGAAAAATTGTAATGGAGATAGAAACTAAACTTGGATTTAAGCCGATAGACCGGGAATTAGAGAGATTAGGTTATGACATAGAGAGCTGCGACCCTAAAACTGGAAGGTTGCGTTTTATCGAAGTAAAGGGACGAGTGACCGGTGCTGACTCTGTTACGGTGACAAAGAATGAGATTCTTTACTCTTTGAATAAGCCGGAAGATTTTATTCTTGCAATAGTAGAATTCCTCCCGGGAGATAAACACAAGGCACATTATACTCGTAAACCGTTCAAACGTGAGCCAGATTTTGGAGTGACAAGCGTAAATTATAATTTTAGTGAGCTTCTGGAAAAAGCAACAGAGCCATTTTAATTGGAGAGGGAAATTGAAGAAAAAACTTATTGAAGTTGCTCTACCACTTGAAGCCATAAATGAAGCTAGCTCTAAAGAAAAATCAATCAGACAGGGACATCCAAGCACACTTCATTTATGGTGGGCCAGGCGTCCTCTTGCTGCTGCTAGGGCTATAATATTTTCTCAGATGGTTGATGATCCATCCTCATATCCAGACCTGTTTCCAACTGAAAAATCTCAAGAGAAAGAACGTAAACGTCTTTTTAAAATCATTGAAGAATTTGTAAAATGGGAAAATACAAACAACGAAGTTGTTTTAGAAAAGGCGAGAGCCGAGATATGGGAAAGTTGGCGTAGAACGTGTACTGAAAATGCTGAAAATCCAAAGGCAAAAGAACTTTTTAACCGTAACAAATTGCCAGTATTTCACGATCCTTTTTCAGGAGGAGGGGCTCTACCATTGGAAGCGCAGAGATTAGGGATGGAGAGTTATGCATCTGACTTAAATCCAGTTGCTGTAATGATAAATAAAGCAATGATTGAAATACCTTTTAGGTTTGGTGATAAACTTCCAGTAAATCCAGAAATGCGTAAGAATTCTGTTCTATTGAATAGTGGTTGGAAAGGCGCCCATGGAATTGCAGAAGATGTGCTGTATTACGGAAATTGGATGATAAGCGAATCAAAAAAAAGAATTGGTAATTATTACCCAGAGATTGAAATTACAAAAAGTATTACAAAAGATAGATTGGATTTGAAGCAATATGAAGGAAAAAGATTAAAGGTTATTGCATGGCTTTGGGCCAGAACGATTAAAAGTCCAAATCCGGCATTTTCTGATGTTGATGTACCTCTTATTTCAACATACATTCTTTCGAAAAAAAAAGGAAAAGAAGCATTCTTAAAACCGGTGGTTAGTGGAAAAAAATATAAATTTGATATTGTTGTTGACGGGAACGCTAATTCTCGAGATGTTGAAATCGGAACAAAAGCGAGTGGGAGTGGAAGTAGCTTTCTTTGTTTGATGTCAAGAGAACCTATTCCTTTTGAGTACATTCGTAATGAGGCAAAAGCCGGAAAGATGGGGATACGCCTAATGGCTATCGTTGCCGAAGGTAAACATGGACGTGTATATTTGCCTCCTATTGAAAGTCACGAAGAAATAGCTTTAAGTGCTGCGCCTGAGAATATTCCTGATTCTGAGTTGCCCAAAAAGGCACTTGGGTTTAGAATTCAAGAATATGGTATGAGCAAATGGAAAGATTTATTTTCACGCAGGCAATTACTTGGTTTATCAACATTGTCTGATTTAGTTCAAGAAGTAAAAGAACAAGTAAGAACAGATGCAGTAAATTCTGGAATGAAAGATGATAGAGAGGGGTTAGATGCAAACGGTAATGGGGCCATGGCATATGCGGAAACAATTGCTATTTACTTGGCTTTAGGTGTTGATAAGGCTGCGGACTACAATTCAACTATTTGTTGCTGGATCAGTGGTGGTGAGACATTAAGAAGTACTTTTGGTCGTCAAGCAATTCCAATGGTATGGGATTTTTGCGAGGCTAACATTCTGGGTGATTCGACAGGAAGTTATTATAGCATACTTGAACAAATAAATAGGGTCGTACGTACTCTTGGCTCCAAGACTAAAAGCTACGCATATCAACAAGATGCTCAAACTGACCAGTTTGATAATGCTGTTGTTTCAACAGATCCTCCCTATTTTGACAATATAGGATATGCGGACTTGTCTGATTTTTTTTATGTATGGCTAAGGAGGTCTATAAAAACTATATATCCAAAAATATTTGCAACTATTTCTGTTCCAAAAGTCGAAGAACTTATAGCAACTAGGTTTCGACACAAAAGTCAAGATGCCGCTGAAACGTTCTTTCTGAATGGTATGACACATGCCATGCATCGTATTGCCATGCAGTCGCATCCGAGCTTTCCAACTACGATCTATTACGCATTTAAACAGGCTGAAAGTGAAAACCAACTTGGCACAGCGAGTACTGGTTGGGAAACATTCTTAGGAGCTGTAATTAATGCAGGATTTACTATTACAGGCACTTGGCCTGTTAGAACAGAAAGAGAATCGCGATCTGTGGGAATAGGAACTAACGCGCTTGCATCAAGTATAGTATTGGTCTGCAGGCCTATTAGTGCAGATGCTCCAAATTGTACCCGGAGGGAATTTATAACAGTATTGAAAAAAGAACTTCCAATAGCGATAGCTCATTTACAGCATAGTAATACAGCACCTGTGGATTTAGCACAAGCAGCCATTGGCCCAGGTATGGCGGTTTTTACCCGATACTCAAAAGTAATAGACGCACAAGGAAAACCACTATCTGTAAGAGATTCTTTAAGACTTATAAATCAAACATTAGATGAAGTCTTAGCTGAACAAGAAGGTGATTTTGATGCAGACAGCCGTTGGGCGCTTGCTTGGTTTGAGCAGCAAGGTTTTAAAGAAGGTGAATATGGGTTGGCGGAAATGCTTTCTAAAGCAAAAAATACAAGCGTAAATGGACTTGTAGAGGCAGGTATCTTAGAATCCAGTAGAGGTAAAGTTAGATTGCTTACGCCAAAAGAATTGCCAATAGGATGGGACCCACTTAAAGACAAACGTCTTACAGAGTGGGAAGCATTACATCATCTTATCCGAGTTTTAGAAGATGGTGGGGAGAGTGCTGCTGCTGAAATAGTTAAAAAACTCGGAAGTAAGTCAGAAATAGTGAAGGAGCTTGCATATAGACTTTACAGTATTTGCGAACATAAGAGGCGTTCTGTCGAGGCACTTAGTTACAATGCTTTAATTCAGAGCTGGCAGGAAATAGTAAGACTTTCCGGGGAAATAAATAATACACAATTAGAACCAGGAACATTGTTCTGACAAAGAGGAGTAAAAATGGCTATAACTAACTATGAACGAGTAGGAAAGGCAATGGAACTGCTAAAACAAGGGTTATCTCCATTTGTTCATAGAGAGTTTAAAAATAAATATAAAGATGCCTCAAATCAAACAGCGTTGTTGTTAATTGGGGACGATAAGATAAATACAAAGAAAGATATTCTTGAGTGGGATGTTGCGGCATTATTGAAGCTTATGTGGGAATCTTGGAAAGATGTTTTTAAAGATACTCTTGGTTTTAGTGAAAAAAACATAGTAAGTGAATTGCGTAATACTAGAAATAAATGGGCTCATCAGGAAAATTACTCCAGCGATGATGCAGATAGGGCTCTTGATTCAATTTACAGACTGCTAACAGCTGTTTCTGCCACGGAAGCAGAAGAGGTAAATAAGATTAAGATGGAATTAAGGCGTTTGATATACGAAGAACAAGTCAGAGGGGAAAAACGCAAAGCAGGAGGCTCTCTGGTCGAGGCGGCTATAACCGGTGCAATTAAACCATGGAGAGAAGTTGTTACTCCTCATCAAGATGTGGCCAGTGGAAAGTATCAGCAAGCAGAGTTTGCAGCTGATTTATGGCAGGTTCACTTAGGAGAGGGTACTGACGAATATCGAAACCCAATTGAATTTTTCAGGCGCACATATTTAACTGAAAGTCTGAAAAGGTTATTGACAGGAGGAGTGCAAAGGCTAACTGGTGTAGGCGGCGACCCTGTCATTCAGCTTCAAACTAACTTTGGTGGTGGTAAAACCCACTCTATGCTTGCGCTATATCATCTGTTTTCAGGAACAAAGCCGAACGAACTTGCCGGTATAGATGCTGTTATGGCCGAAGCAGGTGTAAGCATCCTTCCTAAAGCTAAAAGAGTAGTGCTTGTTGGAAATAAGATATCTCCGGGCAATCCTTCAAAGAAGAATGATGGTACTGTCGTAAGAACACTTTGGGGTGAACTTGCATATCAACTTGGTGGAAAGAAGGCCTATGCAAGAATAGCTGCAGATGATGAGAAAGCCACAAATCCTGGAGATGCGCTCCGAGAGTTATTTATTGAATACGGTCCGTGTTTAATATTGATTGATGAATGGGTTGCTTATGCAAGGCAACTTCATGAAAATAGCGACCTCCCGGCTGGTAATTTTGAGACACAATTTACTTTTGCTCAAGCACTTACTGAGTCTGCAAAAATTGCAAAAAACTGTTTAATTGTTATTTCTCTTCCGGCATCAGATACAACTGGATCCCCTCATACTCAAACTGACGATGTGGAAGTGGGTGGCATTCGCGGTCGAGAAGCTCTTGATAGATTGCGGAATGTGGTGGGGCGCGTAGAATCATCTTGGAGACCTGCAAGTGCCGAAGAAGGATTTGAAATTGTGCGGCGCAGGCTTTTTGAGCCTTTTAATAACCCAGAACAGTATAAACAGCGGGATGTTACTGCTAGAGCTTTTGTAGATTGGTATAAGTCTCAGTCTGCCGAATTCCCCTTACGCTGTAAAGAATCAGATTATGAAAAACGAATACAAGCCGCCTATCCAATACATCCTGAGATTTTTGACAGGCTTTATAATGACTGGTCAACTCTTATTAAATTCCAGCGAACTCGCGGTGTTTTACGTCTTATGGCTTCAGTAATTCATTGTCTTTGGGAAAAAGGTGATAAGAATCCTCTAATTATGCCTTCGACCATTCCTCTTGATGATAGACGAGTACAATTTGAACTTACCAGATATCTTTCAGATAACTGGATGCCTATAATAGAAAAAGATATTGATGGCGCTAATTCATTGCCATTAAAGATTGATAGTGAAGTTCCAAATTTAGGAAAGATTCATGCTACTCGCAGGGTTGCCAGAACAGTTTATCTTGGGTCGGCACCAACATCGGGTGTGGCGCATAAAGGTATTGAGGATAGAGATGTTAAACTTGGTTGTGTGATGCCCGGAGAATCTCCAGCTGTTTTTGGGGATGCTTTACGAAGGTTGGCAGCTTCGGCGACATTCCTATATCAGGATGGATCAAGAGTTTGGTATTCTACGCAACCTACAGTCACAAAACTTGCAGATGATAGAGCTGAGACACTCAAGCGCAATCCAGATAAAATTGCGGCTGAACTTGACAAAAGATTAAGAACGGATATTCGCACTGATGGAGGATTTGCCAGAATACATGTATTGCCTAAATCTAATTCAGACATTCCAGATGATATGGATGTACGGCTTGTCATTCTTGGAGTAGAACAAGCTTACATAAAAGAAGCAAATAACCCAGCAGAAACTGCGGCTAAGACAATACTTGAAAATAGAGGAACAACGCCAAGATTGTACCGCAATACTCTGGTCTTTCTCGCCCCAGATAAATCTAGAATGCAAGATTTGGATGATGCTATTTCAAAATATTTAGCTTGGGAGTCCATCATAGTAGAGGCTGGAGGGCTTAACCTTACCCCATTCCAGTTAAAGCAGGCAGAAACTCAATTAAAAAATGCAGAAGGCATGATTTTAGCACGATTGCCAGAGACCTATCAATGGCTAATAGTTCCCACTCAAAATGGTCCGCAGGGTTCTATAGAGTGGCTTCCTTTAAGGCTTTCTGGTAGTGAATCACTATCTATTCGTGCCAGCAAGAAGCTAAAATCTGAAGAATTAATGATAACCAATTTTGCCGCTACTAGGTTGAAAATGGAACTCGAGAGAATTCCGCTTTGGCGGGGGGATAACGTTAGCGTAAAACAGCTTGTGGAGGATTTTGCAAGATATCTATATTTGCCACGCGTTTCTGGTCCAGGAGTAATTGCAAGGTCTATCGAGGATGGTCTTGGGATGACTTCTTGGGAAAAGGATTCTTTTGCAATTGCCGATGATTATGATCATGCGGCAGGAAGATTCCGTGGGTTAAAAGTAGCACAATTAGTTCAAGTTAGCTATGAAGAGACCAAAGTTATTGTTAAACCCGCAGTAGCCAAGATACAGTTGGATGCAGAAGCTCAACAAAAATCTTCCAAACTAACACCGGGAGTTGGTGATTTAAAAGAAAAAAGTAATTCTACTCCACTTGAAATGGCTCATAGTATGTCTCCGAAGCCCGAAGGGTCGGCTTTTCCAAAACGTTATTTCGGAAGTGTAAAATTAGATCCTACTAGAGTAGGTCGTGACGCCGGAAAGATTGCTGAAGAAGTTATATCTCATATAACAGGCCTGGTAGGTTCTGATGTTAAAATCACTTTAGAAATAGATGCCACTATACCAAATGGAGTTCCGGATAATATTGTGAGGACAGTAACCGAGAATAGTCGGGCACTGAATTTCAAAATACATGGGTTTGAGAAAGAATGATTTCGTAATTATTGTAAGACAACTAGTTCAATATTAAACAAACCCGGGTATAAGCCATTATGGAAAAAGTCTTTTTTAAAAATTAGATTAAAGTATAGGGAATTAATGGAAAACAAACCTAAATATATTATATTTTTAGGAGCTGGTGCTTCCTGTTCTGAAGGCGCTCCCGCTCAAAATCAATTATTTAAAAGAGCATTTGAGCTGGGATGTCATTATAAAATAGATAAAAGTGGTCATTTAAAAAAATATTTTAGAGATTTTTGGGCAATAAATATTGATGATATGGAAAGCATTCAAAAAGAATTCCCGACCTTTGAAGAGGCATTAGGAATACTTGAACTGGCTAGGACTCGTCAAGAATCCTTTGCTGGCTACTACTCATCTACAAATAGAATAGATGAAATAATAAACGATTTAACGTATTTAATGGCCGAAGTCTTAAAAGAAACACTGAAAACTAAACAATGTGGCAACCATTACGATTTGGTTCAGGGATTGAAGAGAGAAAATTTATTACAAGATTGCTGTTTTATATCGCTAAATTATGACATATTAATTGATAATGCTATGATTGCGGTGCAGGGCGATTATGATCTTGATTATGGTATTGATTTTTTAAATTATGATCTAAAAGATGGTGGGTGGTATAAGCCTGATCAATCAAGGTCTGTTAAGTTACTTAAGCTTCATGGATCGCTAAATTGGCTTTATTGCTCGGTATGTAAAAAAATTAGGATTACTCCCAAGAAGAAGTCAGTTCCAGAAATAGCTTACATAGAAAAATCAGCGCATAGAAAAAACAATTTATGTGAAATTTGTGAAAGCAAATATGTTCCTATCTTGGTTCCCCCAACGTATTTTAAAAACATGTCAAATTACTATCTGACAACTATTTGGCATCTTTCGGAAAACATTATTAAGACGGCAAAAAAAGTATTTTTTTGCGGTTACTCAATGCCTGACTCAGATATACACATAAAATACTTATTAAAGAGAGCTCTAAATAATGGAGATGCAAATTGTGGAGATATCATAATAATAAATAATCATAAGAGTAAACAAAAAGCACAAAAAGAAGAGGAAGAGAGAAGGTATAAAAGACTATTTGATTGGTCCGTATGCTTTACTAACTATTCGTTTGAAGAATTTGCAAAGAATCCTAAAAAATTAATTTTGGAGACTAAAAGCAAGAATCCTATTTTTCGGGCTGCTGAAATTTTAAAAAGAGAACCTCAATAAATTATGAACAAACCTTTAGACTTGCAAATACAAGTAGCACTTTTTCAGTGGCTCGGTGAACGGTCTGCCAAAAATGGCGGGGTGTTTACTTGGAAAGAGCTGACTACTGAGTTTGTATTTGGAGGCAAGGTTATAACACTTATTGGTCAGACCGGGATTTGGTTTCCTAAGGGTTGGGCAATGCCGGTTTCTATTACAACTTCATTTAAAGGACCTTATCCAGATAGATTTGATAAAGGTATATTAACATATAGCTATCGGGGGAAGGACCCGAATCATAGAGACAATAAAGGGATGCGAGAAGCTTATAAAACAAAGACTCCCTTGGTTTACTTTGAAGCATCATCTAAAGGAAAGTACGCCGCAGTTTGGCCGGTATATATTGTTGCTGATAACCCGTCAGCATTATCTGTTACGGCAACCGTTGTGTCAGCACCTGCAATCGCATATGAAACTATTGAGGCAACAGAAAGTCCTCTGGCTCGGGAATACTCGAAAAGGGAAGTGGAATACAGGATTCATCAGCCAATATTCCGTGACAGGGTTTTAACTGCATATAAGTCTCAATGTACTCTTTGTGGTCTTCGTCACGAAGAACTCCTTGATGCCGCCCATATACTACCGGATAAGGATCCAGACGGGCAGCCTGAAGTATCCAACGGCCTATCTCTCTGTAAGATTCACCACGTTTCTTACGATCAGAAAATTATAGGAATTACCTCGGATTACCAAATAAAAGTCAGAGAAGATATCCTTGAAGAAATAGACGGCCCGATGCTTAAATACGGCATACAAGCCTTAGAAGGAAAACGACTAATCTTACCTAAGAGAATAGAAGATCACCCGGATAAAGCGAAACTTGAAAGAAGATTCGAAGATTTCAAGAAGAAAGCAGTTTAAATTAATGAAATAGATGGAGGCAAAATGAACGATTTAGAGATTAAGCGGAGGATGTCTCCAATAAAAAACATGGTGTAAATTTCATATAGAATATTTTAAGTATCCCAGGGAGAGAACAAGATGAAAGCTGATATTCTTGGAGAAATAAACAAGAGGATTGATTACTGCAAGAATAATTTAGAGCAAAAGAAACCGGAAGAGATTGAAAAAGTATTAGTAGAAATAGAGGTATTCATAGACCAATATCAGGTGGAAGATGACATAGATCAGCGCATTAAAAATAATAGAAGATCCGATGTGAACGGCTTAAGGAAAATTATGCAGAAAACAAAAAGCGTAGAGAGAAAAAATGCATATATTGGTCAAGTTGAGATGATTGATTTTGATAAGTGTAGTAAATGGATTATTAAAAACAAAAAGGAATTAAAAAATAGAATAGAAAGTATTGACTTATTTAAAGACAAATTTCCTTTTAAAGAAAATATGCTCAGAGGATTAGATATAAAAAAATATGTTATTGGAACAGGACTGGAAACATTTTGCTGGTATCTGGAGAACGGTACACCGGGAGCTATGGGGCAGAGAAGTTCCCTGGATTATTACCTTTATTGGTCAGCAGAAGATGATTCTTATGCTATAAGGAATGGGGTTCACAAAGGCGTTGTTTCTGAAGGAGAAGCAGGAAGAGTGTTTGATTCTTTGAAGAAAAATATAGAGGCAATGCTTCAGCTTGTTGGAGAAAACAGTATACACTTAATAGATGATAGAAGACAGGGCAAGGAGCTACCAAAAGCAAATATATTGCAGAAGATTTTGTTTCTATATTACCCGGACATGTTTATTGGCTACTATTCAAGTGCATACATTGAAAAAATTGCTGCAATGATAGGATTAAATATTGCTGCAGATGTTTATCGCAGTAATGCTATTATTGCCGATAGAGTAAAAGAAAAGATTATAATTCCGAAATTAACTCCTATGGAAAAAACCGTTGGCTTTACCATTTATCTTTGGGACGAATGGGATGACTATATATATCAAGCCGTTGGCAAATAAGATTCTGTAATATATGAACAGCTGGAGATAAAAAGTGAACTATATAACAGCTTCGAAGCTTTATGACTTTCTGCAATGCCCACACAAGGTGTGGCGGGATTTTATGGGCCCAAGGATGAGAAAATCATTGAAACAAATCCGTTTGTTGAGCTTTTGTGGGAAAGCGGGGTAAAACACGAAAAGGAAGTTGTTTCGAGGCTTGGGGAGTTTTTGGACTTGAAGACGGGGTCTTTTGATGAGCGGTTTTTGAAGACTATTGAAGCAATGAAGAAAAAAGCGCCTTTGATATATCAGGGGGTTTTAAAGCACGGAAATCTTATGGGGATACCGGACCTTCTTAGGAAATTGCCGGATGATACTTATCTTCCTGTTGATATTAAGTCCGGGGCGGGGTTTGAAGGTGCTGATGAGGAAACAGGGGAAGAAGGAAAGCCGAAGAAGCATTATGCGCTTCAGTTGTGCTTGTATAATGACCTGCTAAATAAACTTGGGTTTGCGTATCATAAAAAGGGTGCTGTTATCGATATTGATAACGTTGAAGTTGAATATGACTTGAATGCTTTAATAGGAGTGAAGAGCAAGGAAAATTGGTTTGATATATACAATAAAACTGTTAGAGAAGTGGAAGCTCTGGTAAATAATAAGAAGCAGAATAAACCGGCGTTAGGCGGAGTTTGCAAGCTGTGCCCCTGGCAGTATTCCTGTAAAAAATGGTGTGAGGAAACAAAAGATCTGACTAATATCTTTTATCTCGGACGAAGTGTTCGTGACCGGATGAACCAGGATGTTTCTATCGTTGATGTCGACAATTTTATGAAAATTGACATCGAAAAAGTAATGGAGCTTAAAGAGGAGAGAAAGAAAGCCGGGGATAAGAATTTCCTCTTTAGGGTCGGTAAAGACAGCCTGATAAAATCAGTTAAGCGGGCAAAAGTTATGTATCAGACAAAAAAACCTGTCGTTTATGGGACGATAGTCCTTCCGAAAACAGAATACGAGCTGTTTTTTGATATCGAAGATGACCCGACGCAGGGTTTTGTCTATTTGCACGGCATTTACGAAAGGCATAAAGGTAAGGAAAGATTTCTTGATTTTACCGCCAGAAAACTCTCAGAAGAGTCTGAAAAAGAGGCCTGGAGTAACTTCTGGAAATATATAAAAACTCTCCCGGAAGGCGGCTTTTCAGTTTACTACTACTCTGCCCATGAAAAAACGATGTATAAAAAACTCCAGAAGAAATATACGGATGTTATATCGGCTGAAGAAGTTGAGAACTTTTTCTCAAACCCAAATACTGTTGACCTCTACAGCGTTGTTCAGAAACAAACCGACTGGCCGCTTGGAAGTTATTCCATTAAAGCGATAGCGACATACCTTGGCTTTAAATGGCGCGACGAAACCCCATCCGGAGCTCTGTCCATACAATGGTTTAATGAATACCTCAAAACAAAGGACGAAACAGTCCTAAAAAGAATATTAGAGTACAACGAAGACGACTGTAAAGCCACAATGGTATTGAAAGATGCATTGGAAAAACTAGTTTTACAGTAAAACGATGCTATGGACAATAATTGTTAGGTTAAAGTTGGAGTATTTATGAGTGTACAACCCGAAGAAGTAGAAATTGTAAAAAGAATATTTAAAGAATTCTCCTTCGGAATTAGTATTAATAAAATATTAGCCGGGCTTAATATTGATAAGATTCCGACGAAGATGAAGTACAGGGGCGGTTGGAATCAATGGAGGCATTATGACCCAATATCATTCAGAATGTCAGTTGCTGTATATTATGGTTTTTGTGATCGTAATGGAGTATCTTGGCGGTAGATATCTTTATAGAAAGATTGATGATGGTTTACGCAAAAAAAAACTTTATGGCGAATTTGGTGTTTCTTTGATGGAAAAATCAGACCTTTATCATGAATCAACGCACTTCTTTGGATATGCTTTAACATTTGGAATTCCATTTTCTATATATAAAAAAGATAAACCTGCTTTTTCTCTTAAAACTAATATTAATAATGAAAGTTACGGTGAGTTTACGACTCGTTGTTCTGCTATTCAAAAATTAATTATAAGCATGATGCCATTGGCTTTGATTGGATTATTATATCTTGGGGTTTTTTGTCTGTTTCATTTTAATTTTACATGGCAGGTTGTCGCAGCTCCAATTTTTATTGGGTTTATTGTCCCTGCGCTTATAGGAAGTTTTCCAAGTGAAATTGATGTATCTTCAAATTCTATATTTTTGATTACTCCAATTGTTTGTTATTTTATATATATTTGGTTTATTCATACAAACATAAAACCTGTAATTACGTTTTTGTTATGTATTCATATATTGCTTGCATCTGCAATTGCCGTAAAGGGAATCATATTCTTTTTTGTTTCTTTAATGGAAGATGCAAGAAAGATAAAGCTTTCTTGTTTTAGGATTATAATTGTTTTCAAAAAAGTTTACTTTTTTTTCTTGGATGTTTTGGCTGGTGATTGAGAAAAAACTACTTCCTGTTCTTGAAGCTTCTCTAATTCTTCGATGGTTTTATTGAAAAGAGTTCTTGCCAGGTTTTTGTAATGTGGTTTTAATTGTTCAATCCTGGAAGTGAGTTTTGAAAAAATTGATTCATTTCCTGCATCAGAATTGCTGACTGATAAATAGTCCTTCTTTTCTCCCAGCAAATAATCCACTGTCACGCCATAAAATTTAGCTAATTCTGCGGCTCTGCTTACCGATGGTACCACCAAGCCATTCTCATATTCACATAATTGAGTACGGCTTACTCCAAGTTTTTTCCCCGCTTCATCAAGAGTGAGCTTGTTTTTATTTCTAATTAGCTTTAGCCTTTTCCCAAAAGTTGATTCATTTTCAATCATAATCCCTCAAGATACTATTTGCGAATGTTCATAATGCATTATATTATATACCATTTCGATGTTTTTATGGAGTATTATTTTAAAGATTATTTTAAGATAAAAATGTATATGCTCAAAATCTAAAAATGCGTATAAATACGAAATAGTTGTTGACTAATACGTATATATCTATATAATGATTAATAATATTGCAGAATAATTGTTAATTATTCAATTTCTAATGCAAGGAGGCTAAAGATGGAAGACTGTTATTGGAGTGTGAAGCAGGCCGCGGAATATTCCGGGCTAAGTAGAGATACTTTGTACCGGTTCAGCAGAGATCGGGTCATAGTTTCGTATAAGATTTCCCGTCTCGTGAAGTTTAAAAAGGTAGATATTGACGAGTGGTTTAAAAAATGCAAAAGGAGGCAGGATAATGGCAAATTCAATTGAAATTGATTTGGGAATGCAGAAATGGTATAATCTGTTCACTAAAGGTTGGGGAAAACAGCATCTCATCGGAGGCAAAAAGATGAATGCTGTTACTCGAGTACCAAATCTTGTTTTGATAGGTGAAATCTTTCATACTGATTTCTATGACCCTTCTGGAAGAAGGATCAGGATTTCTTTGAAGACTCGAGACAGGAAAACTGCGATTGAAAGACTGATTAAAATCAGGAATGAGGCTTTCAATGAGGGTTTTTTTGAATCTAGAAAACCAGTAAAAAAGACTTTTTCTGAATTAGCGGAAGAGGTTCTTAAATACGCAAAAAATTATACTAAACGCTATGATAAAGTCTATTTGCCTGCTTTTAACGGCTTAAATGAGTGTTTTGGCAAGAAATATTTGCATGAAATTACATCAGATTCCATTATGCAATATCATATAGCCAGAAAAGATAAAGTTTCAGTTGGCAGTGCAAATAGCGCGCTCAAAGTAATACGGAAAGCCTTTAATTTTGCAAAGCAAAACGGTTACAGTAAAGTTAATCCGGCAGACAAGGTTCCTTTTTTTAAGGAACCAGAAAGAGTAAGAAGGTCGTTAAGCAAAGAGGAAGTTTTAAAATTTTTGAAGTGTTGTGACCAACAATTAAAAGACATCGTTCTTTTGGCATTGTTAACCGGAATGCGAAAAGGCGAAATTCGTAATCTTAAATGGGAACATGTTGATTTTATAAATAGGCGTTTAATTCTTGTTAATACAAAAAGCGGCAAGATAAGACGAGTTCCAATTTCTTCCAGATTATACAAGATGTTAAAAGCCAGGGAAGAAGTTAAGACCAGTAAATTTGTTTTTGCAAGCAGAGACGGATCGGCTTATTACGATTTTAGGATGTTTGATAAAGCTGTTAAGTCGGCCGGAATAGAAAAGTTCAGGTTTCACGATATGCGTCACACTTTCGCGACTTTGATGATAGGCGAAGATGTAAGCACAAGTCCGATTAATTTGCAGCAGCTGTTGGGGCATGCAAAGTTTGAAACGACAATGATATATGTGAATCAGGACGAAAAAGCAAAACGGGATGGAGTTGAAAGATTAGATCGGTATCTTTTTGGCGATGAAGAAGATGATAATCCGAAGGCAGTTTCTTCGGTCTAGTTTTAGTCACAGCTGAGGTTTTAGAGGTTGTTATAAAACGCAACTGATAAAACATGTTGAGTATGCAGGTAAATTCTAACTGGCGCATTCGTCTATTTGGTTAGGACATCACCCTCTCAAGGTGGAGATGACGGGTTCGAATCCCGTATGCGCCACCATATACCACTCACTTCCGTTCGGGTATATGGCGGGCCAAAATTCATTAATAAAAAGAAGAACCCGTCATCTAAGGGGTTGTAGGGGATATGGAGATGGCCCCTACGCTTTAGAGGGGTGAACAGCGAGAGTTTCTCCGAGCGCCATTAGGGGTGTAAACCCATATTGGGGAGCAAAGCGACGAGGAGGCCCTGAACCACTATCAGGTTCAGGGTTGGTTCGAATCCTCCGCCACAAAGTGTTGGCGGACAGGCAGTATGCGCCACCATAACAGCAACCCATAAATTGGAGAAAAGAAATGAAAAAGACATTTCATTTTTTCATAATATTTGTGGTGCTTGCGTTACCGGGGTATCTTTTGGCGGCAGGAGATGTTCCCGCTCAAAGGGTCCGGCTCCTCGACCACGGCATCAACATGAATAACCTGATGGATATCGGTAACAAATTCAATTCGTTTGTCCCTGAGGACCTTGCCAAATTAAAGCATATGGGTATTGCAAATGTGCGCGTTCCCGTTAATATAGGGAACCTGCTTCCCGGTTTTAAAACCCCCACGCTCAAAGAACTTTCTACGGAAAAAGATGTGGAAACTGCTTTAAACACCCTCGACAGGCGGATGGAGGAGTTCAACAAAGCGGGCTTCCCTGTCACGCTCTCGTTGTTCATGCCGGACCAGTTTAAAAAGCTTGAGGTGGAAGGATCAAAAGTGCTTTTACTAAAGGCCATAGATGTTTTATCTGCGCGTTACGCGAAAAAATACGATCCTGAGCATCTATTTTTTGATATTAACGAACCGCGGTATGAACCCGCTGATTGGAATAATATCGCGCCTCTCTTCGTGGCGGCCATAAGGAAAAACGCGCCCGAGCACACTATTATCATTCTGCCCGCGAAATTTGAGACACGCAACATGCCGGAATTAAAACCCTTGAAAGACCAAAATATCATATATGCCATGCACATATACTGGCCTTCGGAGTTTACCCTGCAGGGGCAGCCCGGAATGTCAAAAGTAAATCCGGAGCTGCATTTTCCGAGCGAAAAGCTGACTGAGGAAAAACTGGAAGCCAGCATGAAGGCCGGCATTGATTGGGCTGAAAAAAATAAAGTCCCGCTGATAATGCAGGAATTTGGCTGCAGTAACTCGGCAGAACCAAAAAGCCGGCTGGCCTGGATTAAAGCCGTGCGGCGCCTTGCAGAGAAATATAAAATACCGTGGGCCTACTGGTCTTTTACCGGAAAACAATTCGGGTTGAAACCGAAGGTAGGGGATGCTTATGACCCTGTCTTGATGGAAGCGCTTGGAAAATGATGTCAGCCGGGCAAGAGGAGAAAATATGGGTTCCAGCGACTGGTATTCGCAATTAATTAAACCTTCCTGGGCTCCGCCTTCATGGTTATTCGGGCCGGTTTGGTCGGTGCTTTATATTGTAATTGCAATTTCTTTTGTCCGGGCGTTTATATTGGCGGGACAAAAGCAACTGGGTTTTTTTGTAATTTTACCGTTCATTCTCAATCTGGTATTCAACTTTGCGTTTACACCTCTGCAATTCGGGCTAAAGAGCAATATTCTTGCGGCAGTTGATATCCTTTTTGTGCTGGGTACGCTTATCTGGGCGATGGTTTCCATCCTTCCTTATTCCGGCTGGATAGCCTATGTTCAAATCCCTTACCTGCTCTGGGTTTCTTTCGCGACGGTTTTGCAGTTGACGATAACAAAACTGAATCTTGGCAAGTAAACAAACCTAAGACCCAAGAAAGTGATTTCTTTTTAATTGTACATTTCCGGTAAGATCGGCAAATTGGCGTATTAAAACAATGCCAATAATAGTCAATTTTCAACAAGAATTTGTTGACATTAAAATATACTGCTATTTATAATATTGTATAAATAAACAAAAAATAATAATTCTAGCCGGGGGAGTTTTTATGAAATATATCCATCAAAACAGCCTTGCAGAAACCCTTGATTCCATTTCTGATGACTTGTTTTTCGGGAGGGATATTCCCGGTCCTGAGAGTTTAGAGGCTGGGAAATGGCTGGCGGCCCGCCAGGGACTGCCGGGTTCCTACGCTAATATGTTCGCTCCGACAAAATTGGATCTGCAAAAAGGCATCAGATTGTTCACGGGCGAGCAGGTGTATACAAGAGCGGGCATCTCGCATATTCTCGGCCAGGAAACCTGCCGCATTCTGGCAAAATTGAATTTAAAAGAAAAAAATATTATAAAAGCCCGGGCTGAGGCGCTTACGAGTATAACAGCAAGGATAGACAGCTATAACGGAAAGCTCAAGGGTTTTTATTGCTGCGGCAAATGTTCGACGGCGTATTTAAGAAATATCGCGGCCTCAAATTTCCCCCGGAAAGACGAACGTTTCGCGGATGGGATGAAAGAAATAAAGAAGAGACGTTTGGGCAACGGGCGCTGGAGTTGCTTTTCTTTTTATTATTTGAGTCTGGCTCTCACAGAAATAGGGTCCGGGCCAGCAAAAGACGAAATGCGATATGCGGCTCCCGCTTGGGAAAAATATCTTAAAAATAACCGCAGAGCCGGCGAAAAGTATATAAAGAGGCGCCTGAGCGTCGGGAAAAAGCTGCTTGAATTGTGCTAAAACACAGTTTTGCTCCAAGTCTTAGTATAAAAAAACGGTAAACCCCTTGATCCTGCCATTTGAGAAATAGGCCTTTCTTAAGCTCTTATATTACAATTGTATAATTCTTTGACTTGTTATATTATTAAATAATTGGCAGTATAATAACGGCAAAGAAAAATGAACTAAAAACCGGGGTACGGGGTCTTAATGGGCAAAAGGAGGCAATATATGAAAAAAATAGCAGCAATAATAGGTGTTTTACTGGTTATGGCGGTTTGGACGGGTTGCGCGAAACAAAGGCCGCCAAGGCCGGAGGACAAAGTTGACCGGTTGATCGATAAACTTTCTGCTTCATTGAATTTTTCCGAAGAACAGAAGGTGAAAGTGGCACAGATAAAAAAAGAGATAGAGGAAAAGAACGGCCTGGCGCAGAAAGAAAGAAGAGGCGAAGGAAAAGAGATAGATGAAGCGTTTTCAGCGGAAATAATCAAGAATAAGTTTGATGCCGCGGCTATCAATAAACTGCTTGATCAGAAGGCCGGAAAAAAGGAGGACTTAAGGAGATTCATGGTGGAAGAGCTGGCTAAGTTCCACACCTTATTGACTTTGGAGCAAAAGCAAAAACTTGCCGGTTTAATGAAAGAACTCAAGCCTGAACCTCCGCCGCATCCGGAACAGGGACCGGAAAAAAGATAATGCAAATAACCAACGAGGAATTTGCCGGGATAGTTGACGGGACCAAAGCGATAGTTATTTCGGCGATTAGAAAGCATTTGTTTGAAAATTACAAGCACGCGGCCGAGGATGTAGTCCAGGAGGTTTATCTCCGGGCTTTCCGGAGCCTGGTTAAGGGCGGGTTTGAGAACAGGTCAAAATTAAGTACCTGGCTTTACGCGATAGCAAAGAATGAAGCTATAAGGATGAATTACCGGCTTAAGCGTGAAGAGCAAAAAAAAGATCTTGTTTTCTTCTTTTCAAAAAAAGCTTTCATTAGCGAAAGCGAGCAAAGTCCCGATCTGGACAGTGATGAAATTATGGAAAAGATAGGGCTCCTCCCGGTCAGATTTCGTTCGATAATAATGATGCATTATGAAGGAGTTAAAGAAGAGGAGATAGCAGAAAAACTTGAATTGCCCAGGGGCACGGTAAAGTCAAGGATACATAAGGGGAAGATAATTATGCGGGGTATCTTGAAAAAGGCGGGGCTGGGGGCTAACAATGAAAAATCTTAACGAAATGTTGGACCAAATACAGGAAAGCAAGGACTGGAGCAGGCAGATCGCCGACAGGGTCCTTCTTGCCAGAAGGGAGAAGCACAGGAGAACAGTGTTTACCGCCCTCACGCTGGCCGTTTCCTTTATCGTGATCGGAGGTGCGGTATCTCTCCAGCAGAAAGCCAGGGAAGAAAGTTTTAAATATGCTTTTACTTCTGCCCTGGAAGAAGTTTTACCGCAGTACGATTCAAGCACTATCGCGGTCTCAGATATGGAACAAAAAACAACAGTATCCGGCAGGAAGTAAGGAAGAAATAGAGGAGGCAATTATGAAAAAACAAATTGCACTACTGATTATGAGCCTGATAATGGGCGCAAGTATTGTGTTTGCTCAGGAAGAACCGCAAGCTGCCACTGAAGAACAAAAAACTGCCGTAAAAGAAATTCTCTCCAAATATGACACAAAGACTTTGACAGCGGACGAGGCAAAAACTATTCACAGGGCGCTTCGGGACGCAGGGATACGGGGCGGCAGATCCGAAGATGACCTTCTGCAATCAGTTGGCTTTGACCCTGAGGTTTTAAAAAAACTTGACCCTCCTCCTTCCCGGCCGGGGGAGACAGATGGAAATAAAGAGGAAAGCAGCGGAGAGCAAAAAAGTGAAAATAAAAGTTTACCCGAGAAGAAGCAGGTAAAAACCGGAGGCAGCAAATATACGCTTGAGCAGGCCTGCTCCGATAACGCCCAGCTAAAGACCATTGCTTTTGACGGACTGGCGTATATTACGGGTGATTTTGGTTTTGATACCTTTTTGCCTCCCGGAAAGGTTTCCGATTACTTTGGTTTCCAGTATATGAGGGATATTGATGCAAAGGAGGGAGGGCACAATACTTCTTTCCTGACAAGCATTGCCAGTAATATCTTGAAAATATTGAATGACAGGCAAAAAGCGGAACTTATGGCCGCAGCCAAAGAACAGGAGGCGGATATTAAGAAATTCGCTGAAATGAGGTTTCCGCTGATAAAGGCCTTCCGCAGGAATTTGGAAGGTTCTCTGCCCGCAGGCAGTAAAGGCCTGAATAAAGCCGCGGTCTTGAAATACTCCGCGGGCCTTTATGAGCTGGACGGAGTAATAGCCTACAAGCGCGCTGAGGTCATGGGAAAGGTGATCAACAGTTTAACCTCCGAACAAAAAACCGCTTTTGCCAAACTAAAATTCGGGGATTCCCGCACCTGGCCGGATATTCCGGAACAACTCGAGAAAAGAAGCATGCCCCACAATATTAATGTGGCCGTTATGACCTATGCCAGTGAGATGTTTGCCTGGTATGCGGGTTCAATTGACGCCGATACCTATTTCTGCCCGGAGCGCCACGGGATGTACTTTGGCGGTTTCGGCATGAAGACCGCGCCTGCCATGGGGAAACAGAATTATTCAATAAGCACTGCTTTGACCGGAGATAGCGGTGAGGCCTTCCTTAATACACTTGACGAAAAACAGAGAAAAAAAATAACGGAGATAGTTGAACTTCAGAGAAAAGACTTGGCGGAGATAGTAACAACCAGAAGGACCATATCCGCCGAACTCAGGCGATTTCAGAAGGGCGAGATTGCGGATAAGGCCAAAGTGCTTGCTCTTTCCAAAAGATACGGCGAACTGGACGGCGAAATGGCATATTTTTACGCCTCGGCCTTCGGTGAGGTCGGAAAGAGTTTGACTTCCGAGCAAAAAGCTAAACTGAATGCGCTGCGGACAATAAACCCCTCTGAACCTCGCGGGCCATTCCTTTACTCGGACCCGTTAAAGAACCCGGTGATACCAAATACGGACTTTTTACTGAAGTAAAATGGGAAGCATGGATGAACCAGTGAACGGAAGTACGGCAGAAACAAAAGCTTTGGCTGTACTTCCGCGCATCTGCCCCTCTGTGCCTCTGTTTCCAGGCGTAATATGAAAAGAAAACTTCTGAGTTTGATACTGGCGGTTTGCTTGCCCTCATTTGCCGGGACCGGATTTATCCTAACCAGCCCGGCGGTTAAGGAAGGAGAGGTACTCCCAACGGAGTTCACCGGGGACGGGGAGAGCGCCACGCTTCCTCTTTCCTGGAGCGGGGCGCCTGAAGGGACCAAAAGCTACACTCTGATAATGCACCATATCGACCCTGAGGGAAAAACCAAGTGGTACTGGACGCTCTACAATATTCCTGCCCAAGTAACAAGCCTTGAAAAAAATAATATAACCGCCGGGACTTTGGGGAATAACAGCGTAAATCACCGGCTCGAATACGCTCCGCCCCATTCCAAAGGCCCCGGGAAAAAAACCTATATATTTACCGTCTATGCCCTGTCGGGAAATATAATTCCCGGTGTTCCCGCGGCAGAAGTCAACCGCGAGGTGCTGCTGACTACCATGAAAGATAAACTCCTGGGTGCGGCCTCGCTTAGCGTGCACTATACCCGTAACGTGGAAACAGGTGAATCTAAAGAGGACGGCCAGCCGCCTCCTCCTCCAAGAAGGGAAGGCGAAGACCGGTCCGAAATATACAGTTCCTGGGAAAAACTTATGGAAATCCCCCGAAAATTCATTTTTACCGAAGGGCCTGTATGGCTTAAGGAAGAAAAAAGCCTGCTTTTCAGCGATATTGATGCGGAAAAGATATATAAATGGAGTGAAATGAAAGGCCTTGCTGTTTGCAGGGAAAAAAGCGGCGCGGCCAATGGGAATACTCTCGATAAAACAGGGCGTCTACTGACCTGCGAACAAAAAACAAGACAGGTGACCCGTACGGAAAAAGATGGCACGGTAAAAGTAATAGCCGGCAGGTTTGAAGAAAAAAGATTTAATTCCCCGAATGATATTACGGTTTCTTCCGACGGAAGCATCTGGTTTACCGACCCGGACTATGGCCTAAAGGGAAAAGCGGGAGAATTACCGGGGAAATATGTCTATAAGATAGAAATTACGGGAAAACTTTCAGCGGTCATCAAGGAGCTTGCGACGCCGAATGGGATCTGCTTCTCCCCTGACGAGAAATATCTCTATGTTGGGGATTCGAGTGCGAACACCCACTCGGTAATAAGGTATCTTATGGATAATGGGATGCCCGTAAAAGGGAAAACCTTCTGTGTTATTGACAATAAGTCCCCGGATGGTATACGCTGTGACAGGGACGGGCGGCTTTACGCGGCGGCAGGGGACGGCATACATATATTTTCACCGGAAGGGAAATTGATCGGTAAAATACTTACGCCTGCATGGCCCACCAATATCTGTTTTGGCGGGGAGGACGGCAGGACCCTCTTTATCACGGCGCGTTCATCGGTATATTATATCCGGTTGAAAGTTGACGGAGCAAAATGAAGCTAAACACGCGAAAAAAAATAACCCTGCTTTTCATCTGTCTTCTTTTTTCCGCCGTTATTTACGCAGAAAACGGCAAAAAGGGACCGAAAAAGGAAGAACAGGATAAACCTGACAAAAAATCCGCGGTCCTAATAATGCGGGATGAGGCAATGAAAAAGGAATTATTCCGGGGTCAGGAACTTGCCGGTTGCCCGTCAGCTTCGTCTGCCATCTTGAATGTTGTCATCACCGCACCGGCAGAATGTTTCTATGAGTATGGCACGGAATCGGGGAAATACATTGCAAAGACCCAAATCCAAAGTCCGGCCGCCAATACTCCCCTCAATACTGTTTTCTCCGGGTTAAAACCGGATACAAAGTATTATTACCGGTTGAGCTACCGCCTGGACAAAAAGGATTTTATTAAAAGAGAAGAACATTCATTCCAAACGCTAAGGAGCCCGGGAAACTCGTTTACCTTTGCGGTCGAGGCGGATCCGCACCTGGACGAGAACAGCGAACCTGCATTGTATAGAAATGTTTTAAATAATATCGGGAGGAACAAACCGGATTTTCTCATAGACCTGGGCGATACTTTCATGTCTGATAAGCTTGAACAGCAGACCTATGAAAATATCGAGGACAGAGCGTTATTGTTCCGGAATTATTTTGATGCCATCTGCCATTCGATACCTTTGTTCCTGGTACTCGGTAACCATGAAGGAGAAGCGGGCTGGCCGGATAAGAAAACGGATAACCGGATCTGCGGGTGGGATGAAAAAGCAAGGATGCGTTATTTTTTAAATCCCTTTCCGGGCGGGAGTTATTCCGGAAATTTGGAAAACAAGAGCAACTACTATGCCTTTACCTCGGGGGACGCGCTTTTTGTGGTAATAGACCCTTACAGATATACGCTCGAGAAGCCGGGAAAAAATATTTATGACGGTTGGGGTTGGACGCTCGGGAAAACACAGTATCACTGGCTCAAGGAAACCCTTGAAAGCAGCAAGGCAAAATATAAGTTTGTTTTTGGACATCAGTTGGTTGGAGGGGGAGAGGAAGGCAGGGGAGGTGTTGAGTTTGCCGGTTTCTATGAGTGGGGCGGACTGAACAAAGACGGGACAAACGGTTTTGAAAGTAAACGGCCGGGTTGGGACAAACCCATACATAGAATCCTTGTTGATACGGGGGTAAATATTTATTTTCACGGGCATGACCATTTTTTTGCAAAGCAGGAGAAGGACGGAGTTGTCTACCAGGAGACCCCCCAGCCGTGCTGCAGGAATACAAGAGAACCAAGGCAGGCGGAAGAATATGGTTATAAAGAAGGGGTAATACAGGGAAATTCCGGGTATCTGCGGGTAACGGTTTCACCGGAAAGTGCCGGGGTGGATTATATAAGGTTTTTAAATAGCAGCAGTGACGGCGAAATTTCATATACGTATACTTTTACGCCGAAAAACAAGAAGTAAAGGAAAATATGAGAGGATTCAGATATATTATTACTGTTTTGACTGCCGTTTTATTGGGCGCGGTTTTTTCTGTTGCAGAAACCTATAAGCTGGTAGGTACCGGCCAGTTAAAATGCTTCGATGACCGGGGAGAAATAATTCCGCCAAAACCGGGAGAGCCGTATTTCGGACAGGATGCCCAGAATAAAACCCTTAAAGCCGACTACAGTCTGAGCGGTGACGGCCTTACGGTCTTTGACAAAAACACGGGGCTTACCTGGCAAAGAAGCCCGGATCTTGACGGAAACGGAATACTTGACAAGAAAGATAAACTCACCCTGGCGGAAGCAGAGAAATTGCCGGCAAAACTCAATGAAAATAAATTCGGAGGATTTACGGACTGGAGATTGCCGGATATCAAAGAACTTTATTCGCTTTTTGACTGCCGGGGTACGGACCCCAGCGGCTATAACGGGACGGACACATCCGGGCTAATGCCGTTTATTGATACGAAATATTTCAAATTTGCCTACGGTGAAACCGGCAATGGTGAACGAATAATTGATTCCCAGTATGCCTCTTCAACAAAGTATGTTGGCAAGTCCGCGCGCGGCGGAGGTAAACTCTTCGGCGTAAATTTTGCGGACGGGCGTATCAAAGGTTATGACCTGCAGATGCCGGGCGGAAGGTCAGAAAAAACCTTCTTCGTGATCTGTGTCCGCGGAAATACAAAATACGGCAAAAACGAATTCCAGGATAACAAAGATGGTACCATCATTGATAAAGCAACCGGGCGCATGTGGTCCAAGTCAGACAGCGGGAAAGGAATGAACTGGAAAGAGGCACTTGCCTGGGTGCAAAAAATGAATGCGGAAAAATATCTCGGGCATAAGGACTGGCGGATGCCGGATGTGAAGGAATTGCAAAGCATTGTTGACTATACCCGCTCTCCCGATACCTCCAATTCTCCCGCGATAGACCCGGTTTTTAAATGCACGCAGTTTACTAACGAAGGCGGGAAGCCTGATTATCCCTGCTGCTGGAGCAGTACCACCCATGCCGGTTTTAACGGCGGCGGGGCGGCAATGTATATTGCATTTGGAAGAGCAGCCGGATGGATGTCTTCCAGGGCCTTGGCCGGTGGCCCGCCGGAAAGACGGGGAAGGCCCGGGTCTCCGGAAGAGGCAGAGGGTAACGCGGGCGATCATAATTTTGTAGATGTCCATGGCGCGGGTGCCCAAAGGTCTGACCCCAAGGCGGGAGACCCAAAGAATTTCCCCCTTGGAAGAGGGCCGCAGGGGGACGTGATAAGGATCTATAATTATGTGAGGGTGGTTAGATAACAATATTTACAATTGACGAATGACGATTGGCAATTTAATGAAGGCGGAAAAGAACCGCCTGTGTTTAAAAAAGGAAATCATGAAAAACATATTAAAATACATAATTGTTTTGGGGATAATTTCAATAGGCATAACGGCTTTTGCGCAGGATACGGACAGATCCGGAAAAGAGGAAAAGCGCGGGCAGAAAAATGACAGGCCTAAGGAGTCAAAAGGCCGGCCTGAGGATGTGTCCCCTTCGCGTCCTGTTGATGTTATCCTGGGGAGGCCTACGGGGAATTCCATTGTTTTAAGCGTGCTGTTTGATGAAGATACTAAAGCGCAAATAGGTTATGGCCTCGAGTCCTCGAGCCGTCGGAATTATACTGAAAATATTAGTTTCAAAAAAGGTGAGCCAAAAGAAATATTACTCGACAAGCTCTTGCCGGACACGCAATACGAATACATCTTAACGGACGGAGCCTCGAAAAAGATTCTGGTAGAGGGAGGGTTCCATACCCAGCGGGCCCCGGGCAGCAGTTTTGTGTTTGAGATACAGGGGGACTCCCATCCTGAAAGGCCGTTTCAAAATGACCCCGTGCTTTATGCTCAAACGCTGCGAGCTGCCGCGGCGGACAAACCCGATTTCTATATGACTATCGGTGATGATTTTAGTGTGGATACATTGAGGACCGTAAACGCGGAAACAGTGGCGCAACGCTATCAAATACAGAGGCCTTTCCTGGGGCTTATCGGCCGCACGGCACCGTTATTTCTTGTGAACGGCAACCACGAGCAGGCGGCGCTTGCCAACCTGAACGGTACGGCGGATAATGTCGCAGTCTGGGCCGGGAATTCACGGATAAAATATTATCCCCTTCCGGAACCGGACGGCTTTTACACCGGGGATAATGAACCGGTAAAATTCATCGGGAAACTCCGCGACTACTACGCCTTTACCTGGGGTGACGCGCTTTTTGTCACTATAGACCCTTACTGGCATTCTCCAAAGGCTGTAGATAATCTATTTGGAAATGGAAAGAAAGAAGAAAAAGGCGGGAAGGGGAAGCGGGACCTTTGGGACTCGACGCTCGGGGACGAGCAATACAAATGGCTGAAGAAAACACTCGAAGAGAGCAAAGCAAAATATAAATTTGTTTTTACGCATCATGTTCTTGGTACCGGCCGGGGTGGAATTGAGCAGGCCGGCCTTTGTGAATGGGGCGGCAAGGACAAAAAAGGCGGTTCTGATTTTAAAAATAAACGCCCCGGTTGGGAACTTCCCATCCACCAGCTTATGGTAAAGAACGGTGTTACAATATTCTTCCAGGGGCATGACCATATTTTTGTAAAGCAGGACCTGGACGGAATAGTCTACCAGACCCTGCCTGATCCTGCCAATTCTAACTATGAATTTAACAACAATAAAGAGGCCTACCAATCAGGAGATAAATTCCCGGGTTCAGGAAGGGTGCGTGTAAGCGTCTCTCCCGAAAAAGTGAAGGTCGAATATGTCCGTTCCTGGCTTCCAAAGGATATATCCCAAGAACATCCTGACGGAGAAATCTCATTTTCGTATGAACTGACTGCCCAAAACAGAAAATAAGATAAACCCTTTGCAGCACAACTGTTTTACTCTTGTCATATTATTATTAACCTTGAAAATACCCAGAACAGGGAATATAATACTGCTTTAGTCAAATATTGAAAAAAGGGAAAAAGCTTTAAATGGCTGACAATTTCGAAAACACCGGTAAAAAACCTATCTCTTTTCAACCTATCCTTATGCATTTCGCGACAAGATTTTCCGGAAAAACCTACAGGGAATTTGCTTCTGACTACCGGGTCCTCGTTGAGACCAATATGAAGTGCCATGAATATTTTGAAACCGATGCTGTTTCCGTTATCTCTGATCCCTACTGCGAAACCTCGGCTTTTGGCGCGAAGATAATTTATGAGGATGAAGGAGTGCCGCATTGCGTTGAGCGGTTAATTAAGGCCAATGAAGATATTAAGGCGCTTAAGCGCCCGGATGTATATAAAGAAGAGAGGACCTTAAACAGGATAAAAGGGGTTGAGTATTACCGGAAGCTTGTAAAAAGCGGGGTAGACGTCGTCGGCTGGGTGGAAGGGCCGCTTGCTGAAGCCTGCGATCTTATGGGAGTTACAGAAATGCTCCTCCTCCTTGCCACCGAGGAAGAACTTACAAAAATAATGCTGGATAAGTGCCTGGTGACAGGTAAAGCTTTTGCCAAAGCCCAGGCCGGCGCCGGCGCCAATATTATCGGGGTCGGTGACGCGATCTGCTCGCAGATCTCCGCGGAGATGTACAGGGAATTTATTTTTCCCCGGCACAAGGAATTGATAGAGTATATTCAGTCCCTGGGTGCGAAAGTAAAACTTCATATTTGCGGGAATATCCGGCATCTTGCCGCGGACCTTAAGCTCTTAAAGCCCGCTATAATTGATGTGGACTGGATGGTCGATATGGAGGAGCTTTATAAAATATTCGGCGAAAAAATTATCAGAAGCGGGAATATAGACCCGGTCGGTGTCATAGAGCGATTATCAGCCGGAGAGGTTTACCGCGTGACGAAAGAACTGCTTATCAAAGAACAGAGCCGGCCGTTTATTCTTTCCGGCGGCTGTGAGATCACCGTTAACACTCCAAAAGAAAATCTACTCGCAATGAAAAGAGCCATTAAGGATCTTGAAAAATAGAAACAAGCTATTTTAAAAGGAGGAAGGATGATAGTAGGAAAGAAATTAGCTGTTCTTGCGGGACTGGCCCTGGTGTTATTTTTTTCAAGCAGCGCCTTTGGTATAACGGCAAAGAGTTTTCGTCAAGGATTAATGGCTAATCCGAACATAGCTAAGACATCAGGAGAAATGTTTTCCTGGCACGCTTCCGCAGGAATAGGCGGTTTTATCCACGGTTACTACGCTTACGGAAAAGACAAGTCCTGGCTGGAAGAAGCAAGTATTTATTATGACTTTTTGATATCAAAGATGGAGAAGGAACCGGACGGTTACATGGGCTGGGTCGGGCCTTATTTTGGACTGGAGCCGGAGGTCGGAGCAGTGGTGATAGGTGATGCCAACCTTATTGACCCTATGCTTGCTTTTTCTGAAATAGTAATGAAAGATCCGGCGCTTAAGAGTTCTGCCCTCGGCTCAAAGGCGGAAGGTTATATGGACCTGGCCAGAAAAACTCTGGTCGAAAAATGGGACAAAAGAGGCGGCTACTATGAAGACGGCATCTTTGCCTCCTATTTGAACACGGGTATTATTATTGACAAGAAAACACACCAGCTCCGGGCCCTCCCCGGAAAAAAGTGGAGCGAGAATCTTAATAAACACGGGAGGATGGCGCTTTGTTTTCTGAAATTATACAGGATAACCGGCGAGCAGATGTTCCGGGACCGGGCAGAAAAGATCTTCGGGCATTATAAGGCCATAATGCGCTACCATAAAGATGAAGACCGGTATTTCTGGAATTTCTGGGAACCGCTTGCCCCCTTTGACTGGAAGGGCGCCAAACCGCAATCCTGGGTGGATGTCCATCCCTACCGCTCGGGTTACCAGGTCTTTGAATCCTCAGCTTTTGTGGAAGCTTATCATACGGGCATAGTTTTCAGTGAAGACGATATGAAGAAGATCATAAATACCAATCTCTGGATGTGGAATAAATCCCTTACCGACATACATTTCAAGAGTGCGAATGGCACGCCGACGGGGGAAGAGAACGGGAAGGTGGAAGACGCGGGCGCACTGTGGCCTTCCCTTGCGGAATTTGACCCTAAAATAAGAGAGATCTATGCGGCAGAATTAAAGAAAAGAAATAACGAAGTTGAGGCGGATTACTTCAGAAATGTGATCTGTAAAGAACCGCCTTCGTTTAAAAGAAAATATGTGACCGGGGAGGCCAAGCTTCCGGATATCCCGGTCTACCCGAGTAAAGATATAAGCATGGCTGTTTGTATTCCTTCCCATATTTCTTCAGCAAAAAATGAGGAGATAAAGTTCGGCTGTAAAGTACAGGCAAAGGGAACGGTTAAAATAAACCTGTTCAGCGAAGACGGTAAAACCTCCCTTTTTGAAATAGGCAGCCTGGCTGCCGTAAAGGCCGGCGATATGTACTATATGAAATGGAACGGAAAAGATAAGAACGGGCAGGCGCTTAAAGGAAATTACCGCGTAAGATTTACCATGAATGACAGCACCAGGGAATGGAGAATAAAACTGGAAGAATGACAGAATAATAATATTTTTCTGTTATCCCCGAATGTTTTTACAGGGGAGCCAGTGTCTTTTTATAGTGGAAAATTTATTTTGGATAAAGGAGTTACTATGGCTAAAACGAAAAATACGGTCCGGCTGCTTAAGGGGAAAATACCGTCACTCAATGAACGCATGGCCTGGTTCAGGCAGGCAAAATTCGGGATGTTCATCCACTGGGGCCTTTACAGTATCCTGGGCAGGCACGAATGGGTAATGAACCGCGAGCGAATACCTTTAAAAGAATATGAAGCTCTGGCTAAAAAATTTACTGCCGAAAAATTTGACCCCAAAGCCTGGGCGCGGCTGGCAAGAGAAGCGGGCCAGAAATATGTCGCCCTTACAACCAAACACCACGAAGGTTTCTGTCTTTTTGATTCGAAACTTACCAAATTTACATCCGTAAATTCTCCGGCGCGCCGGGACATTGTGGCTGAGTTTGTCGAGGCGGTCCGGGCCGAAGGCCTGCATGTCGGGCTTTACTACAGCTTAATGGACTGGCATCATCCCGACGGGGCCAATTGCCTTTATGATTTAAAAGCACGTAAAAGATTCGTTGATTACACTCACGGTCTGGTCAGTGAAATTATGACGAATTACGGAAAGATAGACTATCTGTTTTACGATGTGCCGTGGCCGCTTAAACCCAATGGCTGGGACTCAACAAAGTTAAATTATATGGTAAGGTCGCTACAGCCGCATATACTTATAAATAACAGGTCGGGCTGGGGCGTGGAGGGCTCTTTGATGCCGGAGGATTTTGACACGCCTGAAAACTCAACCAAAGCAAGCGCGTCTTACCGTGACTGGGAAAGCTGCGATACCTTGAACGGTTCCTGGGGCTGGAATAAAGCAGATAAAGAATGGAAGAGTGTTCCGACCCTCCTGGGAAAACTTGTCTCCTGCGCCGGAAACGGAGGTAATTTGATACTCAATGTCGGCCCTCGCGGTGACGGCTCTATTGAAGAAGAAGCAATTTCCAGTCTTCGCGGAATGGGTGACTGGCTTAAACGCAACAATAACGGAGAATCTATTTACGGAACCGAGAGAGTTAATACCGAATGGATGAACTTCAACCCGCATGGGACCTCGGCTACCGCCAAGGGGAATACTATGTACTGGCATATTACCCGCTGGTACGGCAAAGAGCTCTGGTTAGGCGGTCTTCAGATGAAGGTGCGCAATGCCCGGATAGTCAGTACCGGTGAAAAGGTTAAGT
>CAITEH010000026.1 GCA_903891415.1 Candidatus Firestoneibacteriota bacterium | reverse complement strand
TATCAATATTCGTAATAAATTTTATTTCCCGCTTCTCCTTAACGGAAATATAGGCAAAAAACCAGATCACCAGCAGATGCAGCCCTAAGCTTACCAGAAAAGAATATTTTATCCTTTTTTCCAGGATCATTTACCTTTTTTGCTCCGTGGCTAACGCGTATTTGGCTCCGACCTTCTTTGCCATGAACATTGCCTCTTCGGCAGCACCCCAGGGAGCGTCTTTGTCCGCTCTTATTACTATATATTTATCCTTATTCTTTTTTATCATTACCAGCAGCTGCGCGGCAACGCCTTCTTTCCCTACTATATCCTGGTTTATCGCCCATTCTCCTTTACTGCTTATGGAGATAGTGATATTTTCTTTAACCTCTCCTTCTTTTGTTGAGGCCTTGGGCAGAGCCAGTTCCATATTTGGATGCACCATCATCGGGGCGGTAACCATAAAGATAATAACCAGCACCAGGCACACATCTACGAGAGGTGTCACGTTAATACCGTATATATCCTCTTCTTCTCCGTTGTTTTGCATTCCCATATAATTACTCCTGAAGTTTTTTCAGAACAGAAAGTTTTTCCGCGCCGGATTGTTTTGCCAGATCCATGACATCCACGACACTTTCCACCCGGTTGGTCTTGTCCGCGACAATAGTCACGAGTTTATCTTTGCTTTTTGCAATACAACTGCGCAGTTCAAGCTCAAGGTCAGCCCTGCCAATTTCCCGCCCGTTCACCAATATTTTATTATCTTTTGTCAGAATAACATTTACATTTTCTTCTATGGAATGTTTTCCGGACGCGGCACCCTGGGCAGACTGGGTTAATTTGATCCCGCCTTGCATTGTAAAATTAGCTGTAACCATAAATATTATTACCAGTACCAGGCAGACATCCACGAGGGGAGTTACATTAATATCCGCTATGGGTGAATCATTATCATCGGTTTTCATTGCCATTTGTCTTAATTCTCCCTGCCTTGCCGCCGCAATATTTCGGGACCGTTCCTTTAATTTCCTGCTAAACGGTCTTTTTTGCGTGAAACTGCTCAAAACGGCGCTTCTTTATTATATCAGATTTTCAGAGTCGCATAAAGAACATCTTTGCGCATTGTCAAGCCAAAGTAAGAATGTCCGCTTTCTGCCAAAGCAGAAATGTCCGGTTTAGTACCCAGGTTCCCCGGGGATCCATGCGAAGGAAAACTTATTACTTTGATGATGCAAAAAAGTTATTGCAGCTATTGATTTTTCGTCAGCTCTTTTTCAACCGGGATATACGGCTAAGGGAAGTGTATAGTTTTTCTTGTAGTTGAGTATTCTTAAGGCGCCCGGTGTCATACCTTAGACAGGTCCGCCTCAGGCGGAAATTGGGCAACTACAAGATCACCAAAATAACTGTCATGAGGAATTTCCTTACCTCTTAAATTTCACTTCTGCTCTTTAACGATAAGGCGGTCTCCCTTTAAAAGATAGGCGGAACTGGCCCGGACTTTCAGGTTCCGGGGAGTGCGCAGGAGCAATTGCCGCCCGCCTCCCTTTCGCGGTTCCATGGTTACTTTTACCCAATGCCCGGTACCGGCTAACGGCAATTCCGCTTTGAACCATTTAAGGTCCCCCGGCATGGGCTCCCAAAGCAGGATCTTGTAACCCGGCTCCAGCGGACGGATCCCGGCAACATGCGAGGCCAAATGCGCCATGGGGCCGATCCCGAAGGGATGTACCAGGCTGCTTCTGGACAATGGTGCTTTCAGGGAATAACCGCGGTCCCACCATTCAGGGACAGTGTCTGTTTCAGGGTGTTTAAAGAGCGAACCGTAAAACCCGCGCCACAGGGTAAAGGCCTCTTTCCACATACCGCGCGCCAGCAGGGCTTCCGACGCAAAATATTTTGTATACGGGCTTTCCCCGCGCGCCCAGGCCGCCATGTTTTCTTTTTCCGGCGCGGGCCACAACCATTTCAATATCCTTTGCTCCTGTCCGGGAGCCGGAATACCGGCCAGCAGCATCCAGTAATTGGTAGGCCCGGAAAACGTCTTACCGGCCCTGCCGTCTTGAAAACTATCCGCAAAAAGTCCTTTTTTTTCTGACCAGAACAACTTTCCGGCCTGCTCGCGTACTTTAACCGCCCGGTAACGCCACTCAACGGCCAGATCGCGTTCATTAAGCAGCTCCGCCAGTTTTGCCGCTGCATCCAGGGCCATAACATACAGGCCTTGCATAACACCTATCGTATCACCCAAACGTTTCCTTACAGGGATCATGGTGTAATCAATATACAACAAGTTCCTTATATCCGCGCCCGGCAGGGCAAAACCGCGGCTATCGGCCAATGAAGCCGTGTAGCTCAAAAGATTGCGCACGCCCCGGAAAGTTTCCCTGAGCAATTCAATATCGCCGGTAAAACGGTAATGATGCCAATACCAGGGCGCGATTATGAAGCAATACTCTACAAGCTTATCCCCGTAACCGGAAGGGACCATAGGACGCGACCACCGGTCAGGTTTCTGATCGAAAGCAAATTCACGGGCACCTTTGGCGGACAAGCGCAGATCGCCGTAAAGATAGGCCATCTGGAACATGCGAAGATATGTATCTCCGTTCCACTGTGCTTTCTCGCGGGTCGGACAATCTTCAGCCACGTCAAAAGTGGCCGCAGCAACCGTAGCCGCGCCGGCTTCCCACATGCGCGTGAAAACCCGGTCGGAACATTTAAATTGCCCCAAACGGCCCGCGGGATAATGCTGGGTCAGCATTGCCAGTTTAAAAACTTCAACCGGCCCGCCGGCTTGACGTATTGTTATAGCCAAAAACCGGCCCGCCCGGCGGTCCAAAGAAAGCCAGCGGTCTTTTCCCCCGCTGAGTACCAGGCGGTCTGTCTGCCACAACCCGTTGTAGAGGGACCTCATCCTGCCGTTTTTCAGCTTTGTTTGAGCTTCGGTAATAGTAACATCCACCAGAGCTCCCCCGGGCCCGCGAAGTTCCACCTCAATAAAACCGACACCTTCTTTAGGAAGTTGAAATTCAATGAATTCTCCGGGTAGCAATATCATAGGCCCTTTGCTTTTGGGCTTATCCAGCAGTGACCGGGCTCCGGCGGGTATTTTTGCGGACCTTTTCTGGATATCCCAATCAAAAAGATGGGAGGCCTCCAGCCGGGGCCTGGCATCCGGGACTGAAATTTCAACCGGGGCACCCTGCTCGATAGGCGCATCTTCCCGCGGGAGGAAAACCCAGGTATCCGGGCGGGTGCTCTCCTTTACTGCCGAACATATTACCGGCAAGCGCTCTGATAAGCCCAGCATCTCCTGTCCAACAGGAAAAAAAGCCCCTTCAAAGCCGTAAGCTTCCGCGGGTTCAAAAAGCCATACCACAAGCCTGTTCCAACCCCGCTTTAAGTAAAACCCGCCCTGCGGAGTAGCGGACCAGGATTCCCAGCGATGCCCGTTACCGTGAAGCATGCCCTTGTAGCCCATAATATTGTATTCCAGATGATTACGAAATTTCGCGTCAGGACGTCCTTTTTCAAATATTTGCTGCCCATTCAACAGGACCCGCGCCCAATTATCGCAGCCAAAACTCAAATTGGCACGTGTTTTTCTGGCAGAGTAGATATAAGTGGCAAACAGGCCTTCTTTTTTTATACTGTTCAGCCTGCATTTATCAAAGGGCAGCCCCCAGATCCCGTCAAGCGGACCCAGCCTGCCCGAACCGCGTATCTTTGCAGGTTTCCAATTTTCAAATTTGAAGAGCGGAATGGGACGGTCTATAGTATTACGGTAGGGCCGGTCATCAACGCAAACGGCCTTTTGCCAGCCCCGGGCATCATATCCTGCCAGCTCCCAACCGTTCTTTTGAACAGAAAATTCTATTTTTTCATTAAAGCCCACGGCAAAGAACCTCCGGGGTGCGGGCTTCTGAAATTGAGACGCCTTGAGAACGCGCCAGGACCCGTCACTTTGGACCCGGAACCTGCGCCCGTTTGAATTCCGGTATTCAAGCTCTACTTTGAGGCCGCCCGGCACAAGAGCTTGGCCGTGCTGCGGCATCATTGTATTATGAGCCAGTACCGCGATACAATTAACCCCGGTTCTTAAACGCAGTTCGGAGGCCCGGTAGGTATCAACGTAGGCTGTTGGTTTTTCGCTTCGGGCCGGGCCGTCTCCGATCAGCCGCCCGTTAATAAAAAGCCGGTATTGATCGCTTGCGGCAATGCGCAGCAGGGGCTCTTTTGGAGAATTACGGCAGACAAATTCCTTCCGGAACAAAAGATGGCAGTCGATTTCTTTGCGGCAGCCGTCAAGCCAGATCCAGCCCGACCGCACCGGGGCCTTTAACGCCTTTTTCTTAGACTCTAATTCAGCCATAAAATATCCCCCAATACATAGTTTCGCTTATCCTATTTCAAAATATTTTAGAAACAGAACAGATAAAATATATATTTCTTTTTTTATATTTGCACAAATAATATACCATGCTTTTCGTCTTTCTGTATAGGTTTTAAAACCAAAATTATCCTGTTGCGATATAACTTTTATTAGTTTATAATTAAAAAGAAATATAGGTACAAACACTTGGGCCAGGAGGTAATATGAAGATAAACAGCGTTAAAGGCGTAAAAAAAGCAGAAATTATGTTGTATACGCTCAGTACCTGTATCTGGTGTAAGAAAACAAAACAGCTTTTAAATGACCTCGGTGTGGAATACAATTACATAGATGTTGACACCCTCACAGCAGAAGATAAAGAAAAACTGACCGTAGAAATAGAGAAATGGAACGCTGCCGTATCTTTTCCGACAATGGTCATTAATAATAAGGAAGCTATTCTGGGATATCAGCCTGACGATATCAGGGAAAAATTGAAAATTTGAGCGAAATTCCGGGAACAAAAATAGAAGAACTGCATGAAAAACTGAGAAAAGAGGCCGGAAACAGCGGCTACTACCTGAATCCTGACAAAGAATTCACTCTCGATCTGGTAAAAAGCCTGCTTATTAATGAAGAACGCTTTGGCTACCCGGCCTGCCCTTGCAGGCTAGCCTCGGGAAAAAGAGAAGAAGACCTTGATATAATCTGCCCGTGTGATTACCGGGACCGGGACGTTACCGGATACGGTGCCTGTTACTGCGCGCTCTATGTTTCAAAGCAAACATCTAAAGGAGAAATACCTGTCAAGGCGATCCCTGAAAGCAGGCCCGGAAAACAAGAGAGGCTAAAAATGGCACAGGAGCAAAATAAGCAAACTAAAGAAACTCCCTTCCCTTCTAAACTACCTCTGCCGGTCTATCGCTGCAAAGTCTGCGGTTACCTTTGCGCCCGGCCGGAGCCGCCGGACATCTGCCCGATATGTAAAGTAACAAAAGACCGCTTCGAAAGGTTTATTTAAAAAGACCTATCCGTGTCCTCCAAAGCTAAACTTTGGAGAGCTATCAAGAAGTTTTGGCGTCCTATTATCTCTGTTGCTCTATCTGAATCATCTCAATACGTCAATGCCCGCTGTTATATCTGTTGAACTATCTTTATTCTGCACTATCTGTGTCATCTCACTTCTTCTATCTGTGCCATCAGGTTGTTCTATTCCGAACAACCATAAAAACGGAAAGCATACAACCTAAATTTACCTTTGACGGCTTTAACTGAAAGAATACCTTTCTCGGCTTTCTTCCGGTTCTTAAGCAGCTGATACATTCCCGGAAATTTCAGCTTTACCTGATCATTCTCATCAACATTTTCACCCTTAATTTCTTTCGTCAGCGGTTGTCCGTTAAACAGGAGTTCAAGGCAGGCCTCTCCGGGAGGGATGGTTTCAGCCACGATATTAACTTCGGTGGCGGTGAAATTTAAAAGGACTTCGGCTCCGGAACCGTCTGTTTCAATATATTCTTTGAATACCTTAAATCTGCCTCTTAAGGCCATAGTATCCGCCGGCAGGTTTATATTTCCTTTATAGTCATGGGATTTTTCCGTAAAAAAGCCGCCCTTATTGACAATGGCGCCTTTCCTGTAACCGCAATAAAGATCTGGAGTAACCATAAAACAAACACCGGTAATTTCAGGTTTTTCAAGTTCCGGCAGGAGCGCTTTCGGATTCAATTGACTTATAGCCGCTTGCAGGGCTGCTTCGGCTGTTTCGTAATCCCCGGGCCCTTTGTGAAAATACACGGTTTTTCCCTTATAATTTAACAGGTACAAGGCCGGTAGTTCGTCATTCATAAACATTTTTCTTAAGGTATTTTCATTATCCAGGACCAGCGGCCATTTTATATTTAAGTCTTCAACGAGCTTTACAATATTCTTTTTTTCTTTTTCAAAATCGAATTCCGGGCAATGAATTCCGGTTATCTGGAGCAACCCGGCGTAGCGCGTGTTCCACTCATTCACTATTTTTATCATTTTCCGGCTGTTTACATCCGAAGCATTCCAGAAAAATACAAGTGAATTTTTCCCCTTCAGTTCAACCCGGTCTTTTCCAAATTCCGTGTTTAACCATTCTTTTCCGGTCAGCACGGTTTTTGTTATGTTTGTAGAAGAGGAAGGGAAAAATAATTTAACAAGAAGTACAATAAGGGTGAGCCCGAGAACTATTGTTATTGCCAGGATAGTGGATCGTTTCACCTGAGCTCCTGAAGTCTCTTAAAAAACGGCCTTGATAACTTTCTTTAAAGGTATATCCCTGCCGCACTTAACCGTTACATGGGCATATTTTTTATATAAAGCTTTCCTTTTTGTATATACCTGTTCTAAAGTTGCAGCACCCCGCGTAATTATCCCGCGGTCTATTATGCATTTAACCCTGCCGGAGATTACCTTGAACGGCACGTCAAGGTAAACCACGAGCGAGTGCCGCCGGAGATGATGCATGGCGTTTTTGGAATAAATAATACTGCCCCCGGGAGAAAAGACCGTATCTTTTTCCCTGGTATGTTTGATAACTACTTTTTCTTCGAGCTTGATAAAGCCGTTTTCACCGTATTTAGAAATAAGCTCTTTCAGGGTCTTGCCGTATTTTTTTTCTATTTCAACGTCAAAATCAAGATATCTATATTTAAGCCTGCGGGCCAGTGCCTTGCCGACATAACTCTTTCCCGCTCCTGCCATACCTATAAAAGTTAAATTCATTTTTTCTCTTCTGCCTTTGGAGCGGACTGCTCAACGATCTTTAGCCCGGCAAATACCACGTGAGCTTCAACAAAGAGGTAATTAGCGCCTTCTTTGTATTTACTGTTCTTATAGGTATAGCTGCCAAAAGCGACATCGGTCTTATCCGGAGTCACCGCGCCGCCAAAAGCTGAAGTCACAAATACTTTTGTCGGAATTTCAGGATTTAGCCTGATGTAACATTCGGCAAACACGTTCGTAACCTCGATCTTTACCGTTTTTTCTTTGACATCTATCTTGGTCAGGTCAATATCCCCGGAACCGAAGAGTATGGAATATTTATCCTGTTTCCCGTCAGCTTCAACCTTAAAATCATTATACATCATCCGGCCAGGCTTGCGGGAACAGCCGCCAAAAGACCAGAAAATAATGCTTATCCCTATATATATGAATAATAGGCCCCAGAATACTTTACCGACAGGGATTGCGAGGCCCAGGGCCTTAAGAATAAGAAGTATACCAAGGACAACAACAACTATGCCCCAAAAAACTCCGGAAAAAATAAAGCCCATTTTCATTTCCTCCCCCTCAAGTTTTATTAGTACTGTCAAACTTCTTTTAGTAAATCTTTGCTTGCATCTGCTTTTACAAGCATTTCTTCGGTTTTAGATTGCATCTCCGGGCTTTTTCTTGTCATGTTGAGCCATTTTTCTCTTGGCGAAACATCCCTGCTTTTCAGACTTAAAATACAGAGATCCTTCGCTAAAAGCGCTTCCTCCACAGGCGGACAGGCAGGATGACAAAGCTATTCAGGTAACTACTTCCGCTGTAACAAGTCTGCCTTTTTCTATCTTTCATTTTCTGTTTGACACTGCAGTTTTATTGCTTTTTAAACTCTTGAAAATAATAGTTATCCCGAATAAGATAAAGAACATGCCGGCAAAGAACCGGAACGGAATATGCACGTCAAAAACAGCTTCCAGGAGTAAAGAAAGCCCGAACAGCGCAACAACCCCTCCGAGCAGGGCCTTGCCAATAGAATAGCTTTTTGTCATACCGCGGCCATTTTCTCTCTTACGGCCTTAAGTTCCAGCCGGGAACGTTCAATAAAATCGCGGTGCGTTTTATATTGTTTATGTTCTTTGTCCAGGACATCTGCGCGCTTGATGATCCCCGCCAGGATCTGTTCTGTTTCCTCATAAAAGCCGCTTTTTTCAAAACTCTCGGCCACAAGGAAATAGCCTTCGATCCAGCCGCCTTCATAGATCAGGTCATAAAGTTTTTCCAGGCCGTTCTCACCGTATATTTTTTCCACGACCTTGCTTGAAACATAAATGGACCGTAACATATGGCTATTAAAAGAATTTACCTTAATGATCTGCCCCAGATGCCTTATGGCGTCATTCACCAGTTCATTAATACCCTGTAACTTTAAGGGCAGGCCCAGCTTGGCTTCACCGACCATTTCCCGGCTATGCCTCAAGAAATCTTTCTTGAAAATTTCTATATCTTTATCATCAAGTTTCTTTTCCAGGATATTAAAGCTGGGCTCGTATTTATCCAGGATATATACATACTCCTTCAAATGGAGCAGTTCGTGAAAAATAGAGCTCACGATCAGATCATAAAGATCCGTTTCTTTTATTTCTTTCTTTTCCGTTGCTTCCGCCCGAAAAAGCGCGTGGGTCTCTTCTTTTAAAATAAAAAGCTCTTTCTCAAGCGCGTCTATCCGCATAAAACTGCATTTTTTCTCTTTCTTAAAACTTTCATACTCTATCTTAAAATCAGAGAAAATGCGGAGAGAATCTATGACAATATCAGCGATACTGGCATAATCTTTAAAATTTCCGCCTTTTGAAATACTGTTCATTACCTGCCTTTTGCTTTCTGGATTTCCGGTTTTTCAGGTTTGGGATGTGCTTCTACCTTTGCCGGTTTTTCAGGGGCCGCGTCTTTCGTTTCCGGTTTTTTATCGGAAAGGCCCGCTTTTTCAAGGACTTTACCCTCAATTTCAACCGCCACCTTCGGGTTAGCCCTGAGATAATCTCTCACATTGTCTTTGCCCTGGCCTATCCTTTCGGCGCCATAGGTGAACCAGGAACCGCTTTTCTCAATTACATTGAAATTAACCGCGGCTTCTATCAGGCTGCTTTCTTTTGAAATACCCTCGCCGAAAAATATCTCGACTTCGGCTTCACGGAACGGCGGAGCAACTTTGTTTTTTACTATCTTGACTCTGACCCGGTTGCCTATATTATCCGTGCCGTTCTTGATGGATTCTATCCTTCTCATATCTATTCTGACAGAGGAGTAGAACTTAAGCGCGCGGCCGCCGGGAGTTGTTTCCGGGCTGCCGAACATAACACCTATCTTTTCTCTTATCTGGTTAATGAAGATAGCGCAGGTTTTGGTCTTGCTGATCACTGCCGTTAATTTTCTGAGTGCCTGGGACATAAGCCTTGCCTGCAGCCCCATATGGGAATCCCCCATTTCGCCCTCTATTTCCGCTCTCGGTGAAAGAGCCGCGACCGAGTCAAGCACGACAACATCAACCGCTCCGCTCCTGACCAGGGTCTCACAGATCTCAAGCGCCTGTTCCGCGGAATCCGGCTGGGAAACCAGGAGTTTTTCCAGGTCCACGCCGAGTTTCTTGGCGTAGGCGGGATCCAAAGCATGTTCAACATCGACAAACGCCGCCGCGCCTCCTGCTTTTTGCGCTTCAGCAATTATCTGGAGCGAAAGAGTGGTCTTACCGCAGGATTCCGGTCCGAAGATCTCGACAACCCTGCCCCTGGGTACTCCGCCGATGCCGATCGCCAGGTCAATGGCTATGGAACCCGTGGGAATTACCTTAATATCCTTAACCGTTGCCATATCTCCAAGACGCATTATGGCTCCCTTGCCAAACTGCTTCTCGATATGTGCCAGTGCAAGATCTATTGCTCTTTCTTTATCCGTGCTCATAAATATTTGCCTCCCCCTTGAGTTAATTGTTCGTTAATAATTATAACTTAAAACCTCTAAAAAATCAAAGAAAAATAGGGTTTTAAAAGATCTTGGGAATAGCGGAAACAACTACACCCTGGATCTGGAATTCTCCGGAAAGTATAATAGGCATATGTTTCTTGCTTGAAGAGTTGGGTTTTAATATAACATAATTATCTTCATACTGGATCTGTTTTATCGTGGCTTCATCATTTATAAGGGCAACAACGGCGTCACCGTTCCTGGCCGTATTGGTCTGCCTGATAAGCACGAAATCCCCGTCATTTATTCCCGCAAGATTCATACTGTCCCCGCGGGCTCTGACAAAAAAGTACTTATTGCCCGGCGCTACCAGTTTCCTAGAGACCGGCACCATAGCTTCAAAGTTTTGCTCCGCAAGGATCGGCGCCCCGCAGGCGACAGAACCGATAAGCGGGATATCAACGGTAGTTTCACTCTGCAGATCATTCGGGTCATCCTTCAGCTCGTAGTTACCATCCGGATCACGCAGTATTAAGCCCTTTTCAACTATCTTTTGGATCAATAAGAAAGTTGACCTGGGCGACTTGTACTTTATAAGCGCGCTAAGTTTTCGAACAGAAGGAAATTCTCCGTTGGTAATATAGTAATTCCTTATCTGCCTGAGTGCTTCTACTTCTCTTGCTCCCAGCTCGTGTTCTGCCATCTGTATTCTCCTTTAACACATTAGTGTATGCTTATGTATGTAGTATAGCATACAGTAGTGTATGTTGTCAAGCCCAAAATGTCCCGTTAAGTACGGATGGGTTGATGGTCCGCTTACAGCGAGATCTCTCCAAAGAAAACTTTGGAGGCCACAGATAAAAACACAAACGCAGATAAATGATAATAAAAAAAGCATAAAATTAAGACTATTCTATATTTGTAATTTTCCGTATCCTTTGGCCGTCAAATATCTTATGCCGGTAATTCCCTCTCAGTGTTACATGATGCGGATACCTTCTAATACATTCTCGATATTTTTGCCATATCTCTTTGCATCAATTTTTCCGCTATTTTGTCAAACTAAAGGGGGCTGTTGTCCCTCTTTTCTTCTCTTTTCTTGAAATAGCAAGGAGGAACCCAGGAATATGGGCAGGGTTAAGATAGAGGACCAGAGATGAAGCAAATTTATGGAACCTGCTTTTTGGCCTTCTTCTTTCATTGCTACTCTCATAGATTTCTCCTTACTTTTTAAGATACTTCTCTAAAAAATCTCCCACTATTTTATCTTCATTAAAGTTTTCCCAGCCTTTACTATGCGTAGCATCCTTTATCGTAATAAAATTTACATCTACTCCGGCAGCCTTCAAAGCCTCAGAAAAAGCCTGGCTCTGTTTTATAGAAACCTGATCGTCTTTATCCCCGTGAACTATTAAAAACGGCGGGGCATCTTTGCTTACATAGGTGATCGGGCTGGCTTTAATCATTGCGTCTTTAAATTTTATAGAAGCGCCCCCGACGAGGCCTATCAGCATACCGCCCGGTTCATTTTGATTTCTCCATTTAAACAGATCCACGGGTCCGCAGCAATCTATAACTGCTTGCACTTTACTTGAATACCCTTCCCAGCCTCCGGTTCCTTCGAACTCTTTTACGTTACCGGCGGTACCAAGCATAGACGCTAGATGTCCTCCGGCAGAACCGCCCCATGAGGCAATATGGTCCGGATCAATATTATACTCCTTGGCATGGGCCCTTAAAAATCTGACAGCACATTTACAGTCTTCTATTTGAGCCGGAAACTTATCCTTAGGTATCAGCCTGTAATTTATTGTAGCTCCAAAATAGCCTCTTTTGGCGAATTTGGTAAGGTATCCAATCCCGTGCTTTTTATCACCCCAGTCTTTTCCCCAGCCGCCGCCGTGCATAAATACTATCACAGGCATAGGTTTACTCATTTTTTCTTTAGGCCTGACTATATCAAGTTTCAGAATCTCATCCCCGCCTTTTCCATATACAACATCATTAATTACTTCAACCTCTCCCGCTAAACCGGGGAGACACAATAACATACCCAGCAAAATTGTTTTTATTTTCACCTAAACTCCCATTTTTTTATTTTAGTCAAGTATATTTATTTGGCTTTGGCCGCATCCTTCACATCTATTTCTATATCGTCATAATAGAAGGTTTCATTCTTATCCTTGATATCTTGTCCTCCTCCAAAGACTATGCCGTTAGCACCTTTGTTAAAAAATTCAATTTTTTCCGGCCACCCATTAACTTCTTTTTCATCGTTGAATGTAAGCCCTAATGTTTTATCATTCGGAAAAGTAAAGGTAAACTTACTCCATGCTGCTGCCTCAGGTCTTTTTAAACCGGACCAGCCTATACTAAACCACTGGTTTTCCGCGGTAAACACTTGATTGTAGTTGAGGACGGAAAGCCAAGTTTTCCATGCCAGTATTTCAACGGCTTTGTCATCATCACTATTAATCAAACCGAAGTACGGGCCATTCCATTCTTTTCCCGGCTTATTTTTTTTATTATTTACGTAAGAATCATAGACCCATATAGTTACAGTACCGTATTTGTTTTCCGCGCCAAATCTTAAAATTGCTTTCGCGCCGGCAGGCACAAAAAGAGCAGATTTTCCGCTATGCTTCTGACCCCCGGAAATAGCGACATCACCTTCGATCTCCCAATTTTTCAAAATTGTCTTATCTTCAAACCCTTCTGTTACTTTTGCCGCATACATTGATACCGCCAAACTTACTATCATTATTGTCAATACCATTCTCCTAAGCATTTTTCCTCCTCACTAAATTATTTTTATCACCTTTTATCTGAAATTCGTCATTTATATAAAGCCACCAACCTGTTTCTACAAATATTTAGACCCCAATAGAGGTTTAGTCATCTGACCGGTTGACGCAAATCCTTCCCGGTTACAGCTTCATAAATGGCAAGGATATTTTCCAGCGGAACATCATTAGTAATCGTATTTGGCGGAGAGAAAATATAACCTCCTTTTTTGCCCGCTTCTTTTATCAGAAACTCCGCTTCCTTCCGGCAGTCTTCAGGTGTTCCATACGGGAGGGTTTTTTGGAGTGAAAGCATCCCGCAAAAAGTTATCCTGCCGCCAAAATCCCGTTTTAAGCCGGCCGGCGCCATTCCCGAGGGCTCCGGCTGGCAAGCGTCATGAATATCTATGCCTACATCTTTTATTAAAATATTAAGGATGTCTCTTACCGACCCGCAGGAATGCAGCATACAGGCCGCGCCAAAATTATGGGCAAGGTCGGCAAATCTTTTCATTCTCGGCGCGAAGAAGCGTTTGAAAAACTCAGGAGGGAAAAGAGGGCTTCGCTGATTGCCGCAGTCTTCCCCGATGTGCACGATTTCTATCATTCCTCCTCCTGCTTCAAGGCATCTTCTTAAAAATTCGTAGTTATTTGCCAGATGCTTGTCGATCAAAGCAACAACGACGGGATCTTCGGTCATGATCGCGCAGATCATATCTTCCAGACCGATACCCCTTGCTCCAAGCCCGTTTACAATATCAAACTGCCCGGGATCTCCAAGGGTACGGATAAAGGGATCATTTGCAGCACACATATTTCCAATATTTTGATAATTAAATTCATCCGGATTGATTGCCGGCTGAAACTTGCAAACATCATCCATAGTTTTTATCCAGGCAAGCGGTTTTAATGTTACATCCTGATACATCCCGTGTAAAAGCGCAGTTTCCTCTTTCTGCTTTTGCACTTTAATTCTTTGTGGACTAACATATCTAAAGTCAATATTTAATATACGGGCAATATCCTCATCCCCGAACTTTTCCTTAAAATAGGCGGAAAGGACTGTTTGGACTTCCTTAGTATAGTCTATCCGTACAGGCGGCCTATCAGGTTGTTTGTGAGCAAGAGTCAATTTCAGTCTTTCCCGTGGAGTCAATTGCTTTGCCATTTTTTATCCTTTTCATGCATTGAGTTTTTATGATAGTCTATGAACCGGTAAATTGAAATGCACAAAACGTAGAAAATGATGGACTTAAAAATGCCGTTGGAAAGATAATTACTGGCTTGTGTTACGGTATGCTTTTGGAGATACGGACACTACTTTCTTAAAGAGCCTGCTGAAATAATACTCATTCTCAAAACCGCATATAGCGGCTATTTCCTTTATGGTCAGCTTATTTTCGAGAAGCAGGATTTTTGCCTTTTCTATCCTTTTTTGTATCAGATATTTTAGGGGAGTAGTCCCGTATTCTTTCTTGAAAACCTGTCTGACATATTCTTTACTTAGAAATACGTTTCCAATGAGCGTCCCGAAATCAATATTTTTATCAAATTTTTCATCCAGGGTTCTTTTTATCTTTCTGATTCTTTCATCTTCCTCGGGCACAGCCTGTTTTCCCGAAGTCAGTCTTTTTAATATAAGGGCGATCTTCGCGGCATCCGCCTCCATAAAAGCCCGGTAAAACACCCTCTTTACCTTAAGTTCCCGTGCCATATTTTTTAAAAGGGAAAGTATCCGGCCTTTATCCTTAAAAATAACTTCCTTGAACCCCTCTGTTTCATAGCCGGAAAGTCCCAGGCACCAGTGGGCTCCCTCTCCGCCGCATATTTGCAGATGGGGAACATTGGGACGTAATACCATGACCGAACCCCTTTTGTACTTTTCCTTTTTATCTCCAAATTCTATGCACCCGCCCGCGCTTTCATTGTATACAATTTCCCAAAAAGAATGAGAATGCCATTTTGAAGAGCATCCCTTGCTTGCCCTAACTATGAAAAAAGAAGCTATACCCATTAATATTTTCCTTTACCGTATGCTTTTGGGGCCCTGAACCTGACCCTGTTTTCATAGAAAAGGAAAAGAGGGACAACAGCCACCCTTATTTGGCATTCCATCTTTCCTATAAAGTCCGGGCCGTCTGGCGCTTTGCTTGAATTTGTTATCTTTCGGATCTCTCCGGAGAATTCTTTCTTGTCTTCTTCTTCAAGTACTTTCTTCCATTGTTTTTCCCGGCTGCTTAACTAATACCTTCGATCACGGCCGCTTTAAGACTTCATCGTGATTACCAATCACCCTTAATATCACGATTCCCTGATATTTGTTAAAAGTAAAACGGTACTTGTAATCTACCCTGCCTTCCCAGATGTCATTCACACCTTGAATTCTTTTAGTGTGAAGTGACGGATGTCCGGGATTGGAAAGCAACAGGTTCAGTTGTTTATAGAATTTGTTTCTGATTTCTTTGGGTAGGATTTTTAGGCTTTTTTCAAATCTTTCGGTAGTCCTGAATTCCAACATCAGTCGCCCATTTTTGCTCTTAATTCTTTCAGGGAATTGTATCTGTGTACTTTCCCTGCTTTAATATTCCTGTCGGCTTCCTTTTCAAGACCCTGCCACCGTTTAGACCAGAAATAGGACTGGTCTGTATCTACGACCTTCTTATATTTAACAAAAACAACATACTTCAGCACATCTTTCGTTAAATCAGATGGCAGATTTTTTATTTCATTTAGCAGTTCCTTTCTTACAGCAACTTTCATTTCTTTATTCCTCCATCATATCTGAACCTATTGTATTTTATATCCTTTCCTGTACTTTGTCAAACACAAAAGATGATCCCTGGAAATGGAAAAGTACATTAATAAAAAGGGACTCAACCTTATTTTGTTCGTGAGAACACGAGTGAAAAAACATAGAAGAACGTATATATGGGGATAATGTTTTGCTTACCGGTTAAATAACAGTTTATTAAGTAGTTCAGTGGCTTCCCGGCTGCCTTGTTTTTCGGCGAGACTGTACCATTTCTTCGCTTCTTCTGTATCTTTTTCGACGCCTAGGCCTTGTTCATACATGCGGCCCAGAAATATCTGGGCTTCGACATAACCTCTTTCCGCGGACTTTTGGAGGAAAGAGACGGCTTTTTTTATATTCGCCTTGCCCCCGGCATCAAGTAAATATCTTCCGGCCTCATATCCGGCAAGGGTCTTTGCCAGCTCGGAGGAGTTCTTATACCATTCCACGGTATAGAATTCGTCAGTAACGGGGTTTTCCGCAGCTTCCTCTCCGGCAGCCCGCAGAAAATATTTAAGAGCATTTTTTTTGTCCCCGGTATATTGATAATACTCGCCCCGGGCGCAGGAATTCATTTTCCAGACCTCTCTTTTCTCCGCCCTTTCCCAGAAAAGTTCATCCAGCTCTCCGCACTTCTTTTTTAACAGGGCCTTCAGATACCGGACTTTCTCCGTGAGGACCGGATCGGAGCTGCACTTTTTCTTCAGCACTTCCGGATAGAAAACCAGATGGCAGAACACCTCGGCTTTGTCTTCTTTCATATTGGCCTGGGAGTATCTTGTAATAAAACCCGGGAACGGCTTGTTCTGCTCGCGGTCGCGCCTGATCATATTGATAAATTCCTCGCTCACGCCCGCGCTGCAATAATACTCGAACCCCGGGGAATTCAGTTTTTGCCATTCATCATCCGCCGTGCCCAGGTCATCCAGAGAATGAAAAAATTCATGATGCACGGTCATGCGGATATAGTTAATGTTATCAAGTTCCCCCACATTCTGAAAAAAAGCGTTATAGGCCGGCATAAAAAGCGCGTAACCCAGTTTTTTATTTTGGTCATTTTTCATATTGCGGCAAAGAATGACCTTTTTCAGCTTGGAACTCTTAAAGAGTTCGGCGGGATATATGGAAAACTCGGACAGGAGCAGGGGAACATAGACCGCGAGTTCTGAATCCAGGGCTTTTTCCCCGTTTATACCGGAGTAGTTATAAAAAAGTTTCTTATAGTCAACTGTGAGCCTGTATTTTTTCTCGAATTTTTCTATTTGTTTCTGCCAGTATTCATTCGGGTCTTTTTTACTTTCTTTGGCCCCTTCCCCGGCTGGCAGTTCCGAAACACAGACCAGTGAAAAGAGTACGGCGGTCAAAATACCGCGTTTTATAAAGAACGGTAACCTGTTAATTAAAATTAGGTCTGTCACTCCAGCTCCGCGCTCAAGATATCCTTGCAGGCCCGTTTCAGCCGGGCATTGCATTTCTCTTATTATTTCAGTAGATCATGAACACCAGTTCGTTCGGAAACAGCAGGGAAGCCGTGTAAACAACGCAGTCGTCTTTAAGTTCCACCTTCAAGCCGGGATTTAAGAGCGGGAGAATTGTGTGCCTGCCTCCGCATATAGAAGCGCCCAGGGCCTCTTCGCCGTTAAGTTTAAGGAAGGCCTGTTCCGTCCTGTTGGCGCGGGTGAATTTATTAATAACCTCCCTGACGAACTGCTTGTCATAACCGGCAAGCGCCGTACTCGCGCCGGTGTTTCCGGTGTTGAACTTCAGGGACACGGCATGCTGTTCCGCTCCGGAGAATTTATGCCGGAGCACAAGGGAGCCGCTTTTTTTGTGGAAAAAGTACTGCAGCCGGTGCCGGACCGAAGGCGTCATATCGTAATCGGCATCGAGAAAGTCATACTCCCGGCCGGCCACCCAGAGCGAGGTCTCAAGATTCTTATCATAAACAATAAGGCCGTCATCCAGCGTAAAATATTTATCCGGATAATTACTGATCACTTCCGTGCCGTTCTTAAGAAAGCTGAAATTAAAGATCCCCGTAAGCACCCGGGCTTCCCGTTCCCGCATTATGTAATATTTATTTTTCGGGTAGCCGGTAGAATCCAGCTCCGGTTTGAACACTCCCGGTTTAAGATCTTTCTCTTCCGGCTCGAACGCGGCGCCAAAAAAAATATAATCCAGTATATACGGGGCCTTCAAAACGGACACATTGTCCCAGTCTTCTTCACAAAGGAACTTTAAATACTTCACGTAATCCAGTTCGGGCGTATGGACGTTAAGAGGCGAGGGAGTAAAACTGCTGTCATAGGAGCCGTCCGGCTTTGAAATTTTAAAAACAAAGTCAAAAAGGCTGTTCAATATAAATCTGATGTCTTCCGTATCAACTTTCTTTTTCAACCGGGCCAGGGCAAGGTTTACCGCAACGGCCTCCAGAAGAAAAAGATTTTCTTCGGGCCGCGCCACTCCCGCAAGCCCGTCCTTACCCGCCCCCGCAACCAGTGCTTTAAGATCATCCTCTTCCGCTTGCGGGGCTTTATAAAGAAAAGGAAGGAATAAACCGGCGGCATGCAGGACCGTTCTTTCCATAAGAGAGGCCGCTCCTGTTTGATGCTCTTTAAGATAATTCACGATAAGCTGCAGGAATTTTCTTTTGAGCCCGGTACCCAGACCGGCATCCTTAAAAAAGCCGTAAGCAAAGAGTAAATTTAGGATATCGGCTGCCGTCTTCTTGCCCTTAAGACTCCGTTCAAAACCCTCTTCAAACCGTTTCACATATTTAAGGTCACCCGACAAATAGTACATTCTGCCTAAAAATACCAGGACCGGCGGATCTTCCGGCAAGAGCGAGGAGAGTACCCGGGCGGCTTCTTTCTCAAGCAGGGTATCGAGCTTCAGCCGTTCCAGGACTCTTTTAACTCTTTGTTTTTCTTCCGGCTTTGCCGGCAAAAAGAATTTGTGATAACCCTTTTTATCAAGGTTTTCTATCAGCTGCTTGTATTCGTCTTTTACCTTTTCGCCTTTAACTTCCTTATAAGCCAGAAGTGTTTCATATGCCGCAGTTTCCCAGGAAAAATGCCTTAATCTTTGTAAACCCTTTTCCGCAAGATCTACCCTCAGCTTCTCATTCGAAACTACTTTAAAAAGTGCTTCAGTTATTTCTTCTTCCTTTTCCGGATCCACAAGAAGCGCGGCGTCACCGGCTACTTCAGGCAGAGAGGTTGTATTGGAAGTAATGACCGGACAGCCGGAGGCAAAGGCCTCAAGGACTGGAAGGCCAAAACCTTCATAAAGAGAAGGATAAACAAAACAAACCGCTGACCTGTAAAGTTTTGCCAGGTCAACGTCGGGGATATAACCCGTATGAATTACCCTGCCGCTCAAACCATTTTTCGCGGCCAGTTTTTTAATATTCCAGGCCGGTTTAATAAGACCGCCCGCGAGTACCAGAGTTTCTTTGCGGTTATGTTCTTTTACCAGCTTCGCAAATGCCCTCAGCAGCCGTTCGATATTCCTTCTTTTTGTGACCGTCCCGGCATAAAGTATATAGTCCCCGGTTATATGGTACTTTTCCTTTACCGCCGTATCGGTGCCGGCCTCTTTGAATAAAGGATCCACGGAAAGGGGAATTACTTTTATCCTGTCCGGGTCTATTTTATAGGCCCGGATCAGCTCCGCTTTTGAAAATTCCGAGTCCGTGGTTATTTTTTTTGCATGCCGCGCCGCCAGCCGGGAGAAAAAGGAGAACAGCAACCCGGCCCCAAAAGTGAACCACGCGGGGTTATGTTCATATGAGATATCATGTATGGTCACCAGCGCGGGGATCTTGAAGCCGAAGGGCAGGGTATAGAACGGAAAATGGAAGATCTCAATATTCTCTTTTCTGGCCGCGCGATAAAGATAAAACTGCCGCCAGATAAAACCGCTGTTAATTAACGGTTTTATTACGGTGCATTTAATATTTCTATAAGTACGCAGCTCCGCCGGGTAATCCGGGCTCTTAAAAAAGAGCACATATTCATTTTCTCTGTCAATAACCGCAAGATTGACCAGCAGGTTATACAGATACCTGCCGACCCCGGTCTTTTTGCCTTCAAGGCTGGCGGCATCTATTCCAATGCGCATTTTACCGCCTGTAAAACTTCCTCTACTTTTATGGCTTCCATGCAAAGATTCCTTATACAGTGGTTTTTCCTGCAGGGACTGCAGGGAAACATTTTTGAGATACCTTTATTATTCGCGGAATAATTACCCCATCTTAAGACATCTTCCGCGCCGAATAACCCTATCGAGGACACCCCTCTCGCAGTAGCTATATGGAAAAGTCCGCCGCCTTCAGCTACAAAAACCTTACAGTAACTTACAAGCGCTGCAAATTCTTCAAGACTTAAACTCTCCGGGGTAACTATGGGCTTCTTTTTCAGTTTACCGGCTATTTCCTTTACCGGCCCGCCACCGCCGGGGGAGTCAAAAAGTATCAGTTCATATTCCCCGAGTGCGTCTGCCAATTCAATAAAATTTTCTTTCGGCCACATCCTCGCGGGAGAACTGCTGCCCGCGTAAAAACCGAGCAGCCGGCCGCCTTTAAAACCGTTTTTTTCGAGAAATATTTTTGCTTTTTGGAGCTCGAGCGCGGGCACGGCAAACTCAAGCCCGGTATCAAAATTTTCTTTGAGCCCGAGAGGCCCGAGCAGTAAAAAATTACGCAGAATATCATTTTGCTCCGCTTTGGGCTCCACCAGCGTATAATTGAACAAACGCGGAAACCTGTTGTAGTTTACTGCTATTTTCCGCCCGGCTCCGGTTATACAGGCTATTTTAAAGGTTTCAGCCCAGCCGCCCGGGTCCAGACATAAATCATACCCTTTTAACGCAAGCTTTACCAGCAGGAATATTCTTTTCAAGCAGTAGTCCGCCCGTTTCCTGCCGCGGTTAAACACAGCATTGTTCGTGTAATATATTATTATTTCATCCACATAGGGGCAATTCTCAACCACTTTTACGTTCCAGGGACAAGCCAGCAAAGTTATCTTTGCCCCGGGGAAGTTCTTTCTAAGCTCCCTTAAAAAAGGCAGGAACAGGACCATGTCCCCGATATGTTCCGGCTTCAGAACCAGAATATTTTTAATGTTTTCTCTGCCGGGAAGCACCGGGCTTTCATAAGCTGTCCTCAAAAATTCGAGCTGCAGCAGCAGGTCCAGGAATATGTGCTCTTTGAACACTGAAAGGTCCTGCGCAAGGTAACCTGCAAGTTCAAGCACGTTCTTCCGCAAAAACCTGAGCGCTGTCACTATTTTTCCGCGAAACAGATACCCCGGAAGAGCCAGAAGATAGACCGGTAAGATATAGTGCAAAAAAAAGATCAGCCAGAACGCTATCCAGAGCCTGGAAACTATTATCTTAAGAAGCTTATCGGCCCCGCTCTTTTCATAGATATTCCTGTCCACGGCATTGTAGAGCAGTTTACACCTGGCCCCGGAAAGGTAAAACAGGATATCGTATTTGGTGTCATATTTTTTTTCTTTTTCTTTTATCACGGTAAACTGCTCGAATTCATGCGCGCGCAGCTCCCGGTAAAACCGGTACATCCCTCCCGAGGAAAAAAGCGAGCCCTGCCGGTAGCTGATTATTTTGCAGCCTTCAAGTATTTTACCGTAAGCCTCCGCCTTATTTTCTTCCACCAGGACAAATAATTCGCTCCCGCCGTACCTGTGCTTGAGGTCGGCAAGGCAATTTTGGATCGCCCCTAAAGAGGAGTTATTTGTGGCAACAAAATTTTTCATTAATGTTTCCTCTTCAACTTGTGGTGCTGAGCTGCTCTTCGCGAAACATATCTGCTTTTAATATTTCTAAGTGCCGGGATCCTTCGTCTAATAGCTAAGATCCTTCGTCTAAAAACGACTCAGGATGACAAAAGGTTATGATAAATCCTTGGCGAAACATCCTTGTTCTTCAGACTTAAAACACAGAGATCCTTCGTCAAAAAAATGACTCAGGATGACAAAAGGTTATTACAAATACTTACTGTTTACTTTTGTCACTTTTCTTCGCGGCTTCTTTATATATGCCTATTCAACCTCAACTTGTCATGCTGAGCTGCTCTTTGCGAAACATATCTGCTTTTAATATTTCTAAGTGCTGAGATCCTTCGTCAAATAGCTGGGATCCTTCGTCTAAAAACGACTCAGGATGACAAAAGTATATTACAAATACTTATTGTAAACTTTTGTCACTTTTCTTCGCGGCTTCTTTATATATGCCTATTCAACCTCAACTTGTCATGCTGAGCTGCTCTTTGCGAAGCATCTCTGCTTTTACTATTTTTAAGTGCTGGGATCCTTCGTCTAATAGCTAAGATCCTTCGTCAAAAAAATGACTCAGGATGACAAAAGTATATTACAAATACTTATTGTAAACTTTTGTCACTTTTCTTCGCGGCTTCTTTATATATGTCTATTAGCCGGGGAAGATAGACTTCCCTGCTGTAGAATTCTCTGACTCTATTGTAGCCGTTCCTGCCGTATTCCGCGGCCCGCGTTTTATCCAGAAGCAGGGCCTCTATTTTCTCTGCCAGCTCCGGGACATTTCCACATCCGGCCAGCAAGCCGGTCTTACCGTCCTCCAGCCAGTCGGATATGCCTCCCGTTCTATAAGCCACCACGGGCTTGGCGTTCGCCATGGCTTCCAGTCCCACAAGGCAAAAAGACTCAAGCCAGACCGAAGGTACGACAACTACATCCGCGAGATTATAATATTTTCTGGTTTCCTCATAGGAAAGTATGCCCGGAACGGTAACCCTGTCTTCAAGTTTAAGTTCTTTTATTTTTTGAGAGACCGCGTGCATTTCCGGCCCGCCTGTGACCAGATAAAGCCGGAAGGGGATTTTCAGCAAGCTGACCGCTTCCAGCAGATAACTGAGCCCTTTCTCATAGGAAGCCCGGCCGACAAAAACAAGGCTGTTCTCCCCCGGTACGCCGTATTTTTTATTCCGCTCTTCCACCTCTAAAAGTTCATGCGTTACGGTAAAATTGGGAAGGCAGGCCGCCTGTTCTTCCCGGTAGCCGTTTTGCAGGATACAGGAGATCATGGCTTTGCTTTCCAGGATAAGCTTGTTTGCTTTCCTGTGCGCCAGATAATGCAGGAATTTAAAAATTGCCCTTTTACCGGCAAGGGTATAGAGAAGCAGGTCTTTTCCTATACAGCCCTCCGCTATGCATTTTGCGCCCAGAGGATAGGGACAGATCTTCCGGCTGCCCGGCAGAAGCCGCCAATCGGTAAAACAATATAATCTCGGATCGTGTATGGACCTTACCACGGGAGCCCGCTTTACGCATTCCCGGAAAGTGAAAGGGTTCTGGATATTATGTACATGAATAACATCGGGTTTTTCGGCCCTGATGATTTCCGCCAGGCATTTTTTTGCCCGAAAACATATTTTAAGATAGCTTAAGATACCGCCGCTCCCGGGCTGGGCGTCAAGCCCCGGTACAATATATTCTTTTCTTGCCCCGGAGATCCTGTTTTCCGGATAATCGTGCATGGCCACGGAGTTTTGAATGCCGGCCGCTTCAAGCGCCCGGAGCGTGTCAAAAAGAAGTTTTTCGGCGCCGCCCAGCGGCCTGTAATGATCACAAAGGTGTAAGATCTTCATTTTACTTTTTTCCTTCCTCCGCTTCCCGGGACGGAAACCGCTTTTCGCTTCTCTTTAAGAGCAGCAGCCCCGCCAGCAATAACGCGCCCAGCCGGAACACGGGATAGAGTAAAAGCGAAACCGCGGCAAAAACAAGTTTTTTAAAGTTAAACCTGCTAAGCACATATTTCAGCACCTTTTTGCTGAAAAACCCGAAGACATATTTGCCTTTTTCTTCTTCAAGAAAAAAAGCCTTAGGCCGGATCACAAGCAGTACCGCCGGCAAAAACAGCCTCTTTGTGGCGCTGTTGTAAAAAACAGCGTCATATTTCTGCCTTGCAAGCAGAGAGGCAAATTTTACAAACGCTGCCACTTTGGCCAGCCCTGTTTCTTTGCCTTCAAACACATACAGGTTATTAATGCCTGCTTTTTGCCCGTTAGGGAGATAAAGCCCGGCTTTGTATTTGGAAGTAAAAACATCCGCCTGCACGCCGTCAAATACCGTATTCACGGTCGCGGTAAAACCGGTCTCAGCGGAAAAATTAATATAGAGAATTCTACCGGGGGCTTTTCCGTATTTCCGGGTAAAATTTTCCTTAAATAAATAGAGGCCGTAATAGGTGGCCAGATAATAGGCCTCGCGTATCCTGGCGGCTTTAAAATACGGGTATTCCAACGGCGGGTTGACCTCCGCCGAAAAATGATAAGTATCTTTTATATCCAGTAAAATAGTGCCTTCTTTTTTTACCAGTTCCCAGACTTCAGTTCTCGGATACGGCGTAAGGATCCCGTAAACGTAATTATCCAGTTCCAGGGACCGCTGAAAAGCTATGGTACTTTTTATGCCGGCAAGCGTATCTCCCGGGAGGCCGATGATAAAATAGCCCACCGCGCGCATTCCTGCTTTTTTGATGAGCTTGACCGCCTTAACAATATCAGAAAGTTTTTCTCCTTTTTTTATGCTGTCAAAGACCCTTTCATTGCCGGATTCAATGCCCAAAGCCACGCTGGTACAACCGGCTTTTTTCATCAATTTTGCAAGTTCCGGGTCCAGCTTATCCGCTCTTATCCCGTTATGGCAATACCACTCCAGCCGCATTTTCCCGGCAATAAGTTCCCGGCACAGGTCCTTCGCGCGGTCAAGTTTCAGGGTAAAATTGTCATCCAGGACTTCAAACTGAGTAATATTATACTTCTGCTTCGCGGTAGCAAGCTCGTTCATAATACCGGCCACGCTTCTGGACCGCCATTTCTTTGTGGAGACAACACCGACACAGCAATAGGTACAGTTGTAGGGGCACCCGCGGCTGGTAATAAGCGGATACCTGAAACCGGCCGGAGTAAAAGTATCAATTACTTCATATTCCGGAAAAGGGAGTTCGTCCAGCAGCTCAACTATCTTCGGGGCATTCGCCGTGATCCCGGACGCATTTCTGAAAGCCAGCCCCGGCACGACGGAAAGCTCTTCTTTTTTTGAAAGTTTATTGATGAACTCCACAAGAGACAGGTCGGCTTCCCCAAGAAAGGCATAAGCTATTTCCGGGTTTTCTTGCAGGAAATTTTCATAGTCCAGCGAAATATGGGGCCCGCCGGCAATATGGAGAGCGTTTTTATACACCTTCTTTATCGCGGCAGAGAGCAGGAGAGCCGGTTTTACGGTCGCGGTCTTTATGGAAAAGCCGATCACTGCCGGCGCGAAGACCGCGGCTCTTTCCGCGACAGCTTCCGGTAAAAGCTCGCTCTCATTCACGTCAAATATCTTTACTTCGTGCCCCGCTTTGAGCAGGCCCGCGGCCAGATAGGAAAGCCCGAGGTTGATACTGCCCTTCTGCCAGCCCGGAGGATTTATTAATAATATTTTCATACGGCTTTTCCTTTAAGAAATTCTCTCAGTTTTCTTTTTATAACTTTCAAATAACTGACTTTTGTGAACTCATTAAAATTATGCACGGGCCGGTAATGCAGTTGTTTTTTTGCCAGAGAAATATCAAATTTCGAGAACTTACTGTCCGGCGCGGCATGGAAGATCCCGAATTTAATGCTTTCATTTTCCAGAGCCAGTTTCAAAAGTAAAAGGACGTCCTCTATATGAACAAAACCTATCCAGGGCATAGTCCCTGCTGCCGGCGGGGCAAACTCGTGCTGGGGAATGACCGTTGCGGGCCGGAGGCAGATAATACTCAGCCCGTGTTTTTGCGAATATTCTTTGCAAAGTTCCTCCCCTTTCAGCTTGCTAATACCGTAGGCCCCCTGCGTGGGACGGCAAACCTCATCTTCTTTTACCGGGTAGTTCTCCTCCCGGAAACCGACGGCGCAGACCGAACTGAAGTAGATGATCTTTTTTATTCCGTTTTTTACCGCCGCCTCCAGGACATTCCTGGTCCCCTCGATATTGACCTCCAGAACAGAGTTATCATCCGCTCCGGGATGCGCCGATGGAGTTATTGCCGCCATATGTATTATTATTTCAGAACCTTTGGACGAGTTGAGCACAGCTTCCGGGTTCCTGATGTCTCCAAGATCCCTTGTGAAGGCTTTTATCTCATAATTCTTGCCGAATTCCGCGATAATGGCCTTTCCTATAAAGCCGGTGGCTCCGGTTAAAAATATCTTCCTCATTTTTTCACCATATTCTTGAGTTTTTTTGCGATGTTTTTGGCCAGCACCAGGCTTTCCGCCACCTTTATCCCGCCCAGATACTGTTTAATATTGGCCGACCTTTTGAGCGGCGAAACAAGCAGGACCTGCGCTTTATAGGCGGATAACACCAGGGGCCGCATTACCGTAAAGCCGTCAACCTTCTCGCCAAAATATATTTCATCTATTATACCCGCGATATTAAAACCTTGCTTTTTTAGCGCTTCCGGCGAAACTCCCCGGGCTCCGTAGAGCACTATTCTGTCTTCTTTTTTCGCCAGTTTCTTCAAGGCCCGTAAAACAGGGAAGCTAAACGGGCTGTTTTTACCTAGCTGTTTGGCCGCCGGTTTTGAACCGTATTTTCTTATGCTGTCAACCCGGGCCTGGACATCGTTTCTTAAAGCAAGTATCTGTTCCCGGGAAAGATCTTCATTTTTAAGCATGGCTTCGTAACCGGTAATATTATCAGAAATAAAATTCTCGATAAAATCATGCTCTTTTGCCCAGGCGTAAAGTTTGGTGCCGGGATAGGGAGTGGCAATGGTAAACTGGGACACATCCGCGTTCAGCCGCTCCGCGAAATTCAGGGTCTCGATAATGGAATCCAGATCATCCCCGGGAAGTCCTATAATATAAAAACAAAATACGTTTATTTTCAGCTGCCTGCACTTTTCAACCAGCCGCGCGATATGCTCCCGGTCCGTCTGTTTCCTGCCGGATCTTTCTATTACCCGCTCGCTCGCGCTTTCTATACCCATGTTAAGCCCCGTAAAACCGGCCCTGGCCATGAGCGTTAAGAGCTCCTCATCCAGGGTATCGGCCCGGGTCTCGCATCTGAAATTTATCTTCAGGCCTGCATTTATTATACCGTTACAAATATCTACCGCTCTTGACTTATCCAGGGTAAACTCCGCGTCCCTTATCAGAATATTTTTTACCCGGTACTTTGCGGCCAGTTCTTTCAGTTCAGCGAGAACATTCTCTGCCGACCGCTTTCTGTATTGAGAACCCTGCGCGACCGGGTACGGGCAGTAGTCGCAGAAAAAAGGGCAGCCCCGGGAAGTAAGGATAAAAAGCGTGGTACCTTTGACCGGCAGGTGCACATCAACATTGTAGGCCTTATAAGGAAAAAGTTCCCAGGCCGGAAAGGGGAGCTTGTCCAGGTCCCGGAGGGGTTCCTTTTTATTTTTTTTAACGACAGTGCCGTTCTCCTTGTACCATATTCCTTCAGTCCCTTTGAACCCTTTCAGGCAGATATCCGGCACGGTATACTCGGGTTCTCCCAGAACCAGCCCGTCAACATGCCGCTCTTTTATTATGGTTTCGGCATTAATATCCGCGTGCGGCCCGAAAAATACTGTCAAGGCCCCGGTAAGTTCTTTTAATTTTCCTGCAAGCTCCAGGTCCATACCGTAAGTTGACGTGGAAGTCCGTATAAAAATGATCTCTATTTTTTCGGGCAGCCGGGAGAGGGCTTCCGGCAGGTTTTCAGCAGAAATATCGGCGCCCAGGCATTCTATGACCTTAAAATTCACGCCTGTTTCTTGCAGTACCGAGGCGGTATAGACCAGGTCCAGAGGCGGGACTTTAACCGTGCAGTCTCCGGGATAACACTGTCCAAACCCGCCCATCATCTCTTTATTGGATACTCTCCCGGCCGGGCTGGGAGGATTTAACAGAATGAACATGCCTTACCCCTTATATTCCCATTTGCAATTGAGCTTCATAAAACCGGAAGAGGCCGGCACCTTTTCTCCGGCGGAAACGGCTATTTGAAATTCATAACTTTGTTCATGCAGGTCATAGATCCTGCGGCCTTCTTCGTCGTGCAGGGCCAGGCTTAAAAAATAATTACCGGGCAGTAACTGCAGCTTTTCGAAGACATATCTGACATTCACTTTACCCTTTAACTCTTCAAGTTTTTCACCCGTAGAAGAATTTGTGCCGGCAATATATACCCCGCTTGAGGAATGAATTATGGCGCCAAAAAGCGGGTTTTTTACGCCTTTTTCGGAATAGCATTCCGCGTCCACCAGCATATCGTCTCCGGTCTTAAAAACATATTTTCCGCCTGAAAATTCGGCTTTCCGGATGACCGCTTCTCCTGTCCCCGAGCGGTGAATTACTGCCTGCTTGTTTTTTCCGGCCAGCTCGCGGTTATAGTCCGCGTTCAAAGAATCAAGATAAGCATTTACCGCCTGGTCCGCCGCGCCGAAAAAAGCCGGCTCCCCGCTCTTAAGCCAGAGAGCTCTGGAACAGAGGCGCTTTACGCTCATGAGATCATGCGAAACATAAATAATAGTCACTTCTTTTTTTCTTAACTCGTCTATCCGGTTCTGGCATTTGTTCCTGAATTTTTCATCTCCGACGGAAAGTATCTCATCTACCAGAAGTATTCCGGGGTCGGAATGGACCGCTATGGCAAACCCCAGGCGGACGAACATTCCGCTGGAATAATGTTTTACGGGAACCTCCAGGAAGTCACCTAGTTCCGCAAACTCGACAATGGCCAGGAACTTTGCTTCTACTTCGCTTTTCGACATGCCTAAAACAGCCCCGTTAATATAGATATTTTCCCTGCCGGTAAGCAGGGGCTGGAAACCGGCGCCGACCTCAATAAGCGCTCCGACTTTTCCGTCCACCGAAAGTTTTCCCTTATCCGGCCAGAATATGCCGTTGAGCATCTTGAGCAGGGTGGTCTTGCCGGAACCGTTACCGCCTATCACCCCCACCGTCTCGCCTTTTTTTATCTCAAAATTAAGTTCTGCAAGCGCCCAGAACTCATCCTTTCTCAAAAGGCCCGGGGCGGAACTTTTCCCGAAAATATTTTTCAGGATATCGGTCATGCCGTAGAACATGGAACGCTTCAGGGATTTGCAGTATTTTTTTGCCAGCCCTTCCGCTTTTATGGAAATGTTATCGTTCATCTTTCAGATCCTCTCGGCAATTCTTGTTTCCGTGATATGAAATACCGTGATGCAAACACAAAAGATCAGCAGGGAAAGCAGAGCTGAAATAAAATAACCGTACAGATGCCCGGGGGCTCCGGTAATAAGCGCGTCCCGGGGAACAGAAATAAGGTAATAGAGCGGGTTGTATCTGACCGCGTATATATAGCCGCCGGTTTTTGGCGCCGCATAGAGGATCGGAGTGAAGAGCAGCAGGAATGTAGCCAGTACGGAGACCGCGCTCGCTATGTCCCTTATGATCCCGTTCAAAAGGGCAAGCATAAAACCCAGCCCCAGGGTGAAAAGTATCAGGGGGAGCAATAACACGGGAAAAAGTAAAGTAAAGAACGTGGCTTTGACACCTTCAACGAGGCAGAGAATAAGAGTAACGGTAAAAAGCACAAGAAAGGGAGCCAGGCACTGGGAAAAAGCCGAGATCACCAGGGATTTTTTTGAAAAGTTTACTTTTACTATCATAGGGCCGGCTTTTGCCAGGGAGGAAGTAGCGGAAACAAGGCCGATCCCGAATATCTGCCAGACAGCCAGCCCGCTTGCCGCGTAGAGAAGAAAAGAAACCGGTGTCTCGCCAATATTTACGATATTAGACCGGTTTAAAAGAAAAACCCCGGCTATTCCGATTACCGGGATCACGATTATCCATAATATCCCAAAAATAGACTGCCGGTAGGCAGCCGAGAAATCTCTCTTAAACAATTGATAAATAAGCCATTTGCTGTCTATTATTTCCCGCGCTATCTGTTTGAACATGGGAAAATACCCCTGTTTCAGACAGTTATCCGGCTCATATGTGTTCAGATACCTTTTCATTTATATCATTATATATTTTTAGGGGCTCAAAAACAATGTATATCTGAGGAGCAAGGTGGCGCAAGGCCTTCCTGAAAAAAGCCACTGCTGCAAACTTTTTCACTAATCCGATAACCTTTCGTCATCGCGCCAGCCTCGCCTACTCATCTAGGCGGGAAGAGCCTGCCGACAGGCAGGGCTTGACCCACCAGCGCTTTGTGGTGGAGCCTTCGACCAAATATAGCTCACAGCTTAAATATATTAAACACTTTTTAGCTGTCATTGCGAGGAGTCCACCGATAGGTGGGTCTCTCGACGAAGCAAACCAGTAATAATTGTCCGTTCTGAAACATAAGTTCTAATTTGAGTTTGCTTCGTCATAAGCCGCGGCTAACGCCGCATTCCTCGCAATGACAGCTTAAATTAATCAATAAAAACCATTACCTGTTTACTGAGCATATCCGGTTGCCAACCGGTTAAAAAACCATACTCAGAATTTCCTGAGTTTAAGCAGATTTATTTCACTGTCGGTGCCTATCCGCATCCCGGATCCACCCGGGTGCGGAAGAGTTATCCCAAAAGCAATGAAAAGCCCGTTGAGTACCGCAAAATTAATTAAAGCGAGAACTGCACTGAAGCTGGTCAGGAAAACACCGAAGGCAAATGCCGGCAAAAAGGGCTCCTTTTAACAGTTTTTTAGTTTTCCAGGAATTCCGCTGCGTTCATTACTACTGTGCCTTTATACTTTTTTATAGAAAGAATATGGGAGTCCCCGTTGACTATTACATCAGCTTTACCGTCAATAGCGAGTATAAAGAATTTATCGTCAGAGGGATCATTTTTTACGATCTGCTCATTGGAATGTGTTATAACCGGGGTTATATAAGGAAGGAGTTCTTCCTCTATTATTCCTTTTATTTCTTTACCGCTAAGCGCAAACTTCGGGTAATGCAATACCCGTATGTACTCATTCAGAACTTCTTTTGAAAGCAGAAATTCGAAGGCCCCGTTTTTCCAGTTCCGGGCAATAATTTCCAATTTACCGCGAAAAAGCACGGAGGATATAAAAATATTTGTATCGAGGACAACTTTTCTTTTATTAGTTCCAAAACCCGGACTTTTTATTTTTTTCTTGCCCATTCTATCGCCTTTTCAATATCTTTCTCATCAATACCTAATTTCTTTATCTTCGCTTTGACTATTTCAGCATTCGATCCCGTTGCAGCTGTCATTTTAACAGGTTTTAAAATTAAATAACCTGTCTCATTCTCTTCCGCCTCAAAGTAGTCAATTCCGGGGAATCTCCCGGCAAGAGCCTTTGGAAGCGTTATCTGATTTTTATAAGTCTTTTTTACAAGCATTTTTGCCACCTCTGTTATAATTATGCAGCATTGTAATGTAGTTGTCAAGCAATATAGTAATGCCGCATTACCAGGACGTAATATTTTTTAAACTGTCTGGTTTGCGTTTATCTATCAGTACCGGGCGGGTCTTAAGCCGGAATTATTTTTTTCAAAATATCCCCGATCTTTTTTGAAGCTTTACCGTCCCCATAGGGATTCTTTTTGGCGGTCATTTTTTTATACAGGGCGCCGCCTTTCAGGAGCGCTGAAGCAAATTTTACTATCTTTTTCCTGTCCGTTCCGACCAGGACGGCATTTCCCGCGGCCACGCCTTCTTTTCTCTCCGTAACCTCGCGCATCACCAGCACGGGTTTTTTTAAAGAGGGGGCTTCTTCCTGCACGCCTCCTGAATCTGTAATTATGAAATACGCCTTTTGCATGAGAAAAACGAACTTATCGTATTCCTGAGGAGGGATAAGATAGATATTTTTTATCCCCGAGAGTATTTTATTGACCGGCTTTTGGACTTGCGGGTTCAAATGGACCGGATAAATAATATCTACGTCATTTTTCAAGGCGGTCTCTTTCAGGGCCGCGCAGATATTAAGAAAACCTTTGCCAAAATTTTCCCTGCGGTGGCCCGTGACCAGTATTGTTTTTTTGTCAAACTCAATGCCGTATGCGGCTTTGAAAAAGTTAAGCAGGGCTTTTTCTCTGCTCTTTTGTTCCTGTACCATAAGCATAAGGGTATCTATGGAGGTGTTACCGGTCATATAAATATTTTTTTTATTGATCCCCTCATTAATAAGGTTCTTTGCGGCTTCCTTTGTCGGCGCGAAATAAATATCGGCCAAAGGGGTCACAAGTTTTCTGTTCATCTCTTCCGGGAAAGGCCTGTATTTATCAAAAGACCGGAGCCCGGCTTCGACATAGCCGACAGGTATTTTTTTATAGAAGGCCGCCAGGGCCCCGGCCAGGGTCGTGGTCGTATCCCCCTGGACTATAACGCAGTCAGGTTTTTCTTTTTCCAGGATCTTTTCAATTTTCAGGAGGATGCCTGCCGTTATGGAAAAAAGCGTCTGATCCTTTTTCATTACCTTAAGATCATAGCCGGCTTTCATCTTAAAAAGAGACATTACTTGGGCAAGCATTTCCTTATGCTGGCCGGTCAGGCAAATAACAGGGTTTTTAAACTGTTTAATAAGCGGAATAAGCTTGAGTGCTTCAGGGCGTGTACCAAAGATGAATAATGGTTTCATAAAGTTTGACCTCAACTGAAAAGGATTGAACTGATCTTGAATAGGTGCTGGGCGCTAGGTTCTAGGTGCTGGGTAAAATCTTTCTTATAATTTCCTAGTACCTAGGATCTAAAACCCATAACCTTTTTTTATTCTTTTCTTCTTTCCCAGCACCTAAGACCCAGGACCCAGAACCTTTCTTTTCTTTCTTATTTATAACTATTTATCGTTTCTACCACATAATTCAGCATTTCTTCGGACATTTCGGGATAGTTGGGCAGAGAGCAGACTTCCTGAGCGGCCTTTTCGCTTTCAGGCATGCTTATATTGTAACCCAGGTCCGTGTACGCTTTTTGTTTATGCATCGGGATAGGATAATGCACCGCCGAAGCAACTCCTTTTTCCTTCAAATATGCCTGGAATTTGGATCTTTTTCCGTCCGGGATCCTTACCGTATACTGATTGTAGACATGTTTTACGTGCTCAGGGGTGACCGGGATGGCAGCATTTTTAAGGTTATTATTATAGAATTTCGCGTTTTTCCTGCGTTTCTCGTTCCAGGCCTGGATATATTTCAGCTTCACCCGGATGATCGCGGCCTGGAGCTCGTCAAGCCGGCTGTTCAGGCCTATCAAAGAATGTATATATTTGCTGGCGGACCCGTGAGCATGCAGTAATTTCATCTGTTCTGCAAGCGTGTCGTTATTTGTAAGCAGCATCCCGCCGTCACCCGCGCAGCCGAGATTCTTGGTGGGGAAGAAACTCAGACAGCCGATATCCCCGATACCGCCGGTCTTTACGTTCCGGTATTCCGCGCCGATAGACTGCGCGCAGTCTTCAATGACCCTGAGGTTTTTTGATCTGGCAAGAGATAAAATTTCATCCATATCCGCCGGCTGTCCGTAAAGATGCACCGGAATTATTGCTTTTGTATTTCCAGTAATTTTAGCTTCCAGCTGTTTGGGATCAAGATTAAAAGTATCCGGCCTGATGTCCGCAAATACCACTCTGGCTCCGGCAAGGGTCACGGTCTCCGCTGTCGCGAAAAAAGAGAAAGCCGGAACGATAACCTCATCATCTTTGCCCAAACCCAGCGCTTTTACGGCAAGGAAGAGAGCATCAGTCCCCGAATTTACGCCGATGGCGTGCTTTACTCCGAAGAATTTTGCCATTTCCTCTTCAACTTTAACCGTTTCCGGGCCCAGAATAAAATGTCCGTTCCTCAGGACCTCTTGAACGGCTGAATCGAGCTCGGTTTTGATGCTTAGATATTGGGCTTTAAGGTCTATTAAAGGTACTTGCACGCTCTCCTCCGGGCTTCGGGTAAGATCCGAAGCTGATGACACAGATTTTAAATAAGATGGCACAGATGCACTACTTATTTTTTGTGCTTTGCTATTGCCCAAAGAACATCTTTTAGTTCAGGAATCTGATTGTCTGACCATTCTTCTTTTGGAACGTCGCGGATAACTTTCGCCGGAACGCCTTTCACGAGTTTATAAGCCGGCACATCTTTCGTAACTATCGAACCGGCGGCTACAAAGGCCTCTTGCCCGACGGTGATCCCCGGCAGGAGTATGGAATTGGCCCCTATCCGGGCGCCTTTTTTTATAGTCGCCCCTTTTTTTAAAGCAAATCTTTTTTCCGTGCGGCCCATAAAATTATCATTTGTCGTAGTTACGCAGGGGGCAATAAAAACATTATCTTCAATGGTCATCCAGGCGGTAATATAAGCGTGCGCCTGCATCTTAACATTATTGCCTATTTTTGTGTCATTCTCTATGGTAACGCCTCTTCCTACGAGGCAGTTATCGCCCAGCACGCATTTTTCACGGATAAAAGCCCCGTCACCGACCAGCGTATCCCTGCCGATCACCGTACCGGCGCATATAATAGCGGAGGCGCAGACCGTCGTGCCTTCTCCGAGCACCAGCGGTGTAAAAACCTCTTTCTTGAGAGTGGAGGTTTTGGCGCGTTCCGCGGTCTTGCCTATGATGCAGTTATCCCCGATAATTACATTATCTTTTAGTTCCACGTTGGGGTAAATAACGGAATTATAGCCGATCTTAACGTTCTTTCCAAGTTTGGCTTTTCTGCCGTCTATTTCAACAAGCGTAAATTTTTCACTCATAGGACTTCCACATTTTTGAATTCACCGAATTTTCTGGTGACCCCGCGCGTATCCACGATAAGCTTCGCGCCCGCTATGATCTTTTTATAGTCAAAACAGCTGTGATCGGTGGCTATTAAAAGACAGTCCGCCGTTTTAATAAGGGCGCCGGTGAGCTTGACTGACTTCTCCGGTTTCCCGTTCTTTGCCGTCTTCACAGAATGAATATAAGGGTCATGATATACTATTTGGGCCCCGAATTTTTTTATTAATTCAAAGAGTTTCAGCGCAGGGGATTCCCGCCAGTCATCAATATCTTTTTTGTAAGCGACCCCCAGAAGCACGATCTTCGCGTTCTTAATGCTCTTTCCCTGTTTGTTAAGCGCGTCCACCAGCAGGCGGACGACATATTCCGGCATATTTTCGTTTATCCTGGCCGCAAGCTCTATGAACTCCGTCCGGAAATCATATTTTTTGGCCTTCCAGGAAAGATAAATGGGGTCTAAAGGTATACAGTGCCCGCCGATCCCGGGGCCGGGATAAAAAGGCATGAAGCCGTACGGTTTGGTCGCCGCGGCATCCACCACCTCCCAAATATTTATTCCCATTTTTTTGCAAAGCATCGCCAGCTCATTCACCAGCGCGATATTCACCGAGCGGAAAATATTTTCCAGCAATTTTTCCATTTCCGCGACCCTGGGTGAGGAAACAACCATAATGTTATCTATTATCTGGCCGTAAAGCGCCTGCGCAACCCGGCTGCAGGCCTTAGTTACCCCGCCGATTACTTTCGGGGTATTTTTTAATTTGAATTGTTTGTTGCCGGGATCCACTCTTTCCGGAGAGAAGACGAGAAAGAAATCCTTACCTGCTGTCAGCCCTGTCTTTTCCAGTTCGGGGAGCATTATCTCTTCCGTGGTTCCCGGGTAGGTGGTACTTTCAAGGCTTACCAGCTGGCCTTTGTGCAGGTATTTCGCGACCTGTTTGGTGGTAGCCCTTATATAGGATATATCAGGGTCTTTATTTTCATCAAGCGGCGTGGGCACGCAGATACAGACGGTATCCATATTTTTAAGAACGGAAAAATCCCTGGTCGCGCGGAGTTTCTTTGCCTTTACCAGTTCAGACATACCCGCATCAACCACATCGGGTATATAGCACTCCCCTTTATTGACCATCTTAACACGTTTAAGATTTACATCAATACCGGTGACCTTAAAACCCATTTTTGCTTTTTCAACAGCAAGAGGCAGGCCGACATAACCCAGGCCGATAACCGCGATCCTGGCCGTTTTATTTTTTAGTTTTTTAATTAAGCTATCAGCTGTTTTCATAATTAATATTTTAACACATACCCCCGGTAAAAGAAACTTTTATGTTAAAACTCCCAAATTCCTCAAGAAGATAGAATCAGATAATACTAGAACTGTAGTTGCTTGATTTATCAAGCATTTTTGGCCTCATAAATGAGGCAACTACAAAAAAAACCAAGATTAGGAATTTCTGTTAAAACCTGTATTCCGGCACATTCACGCCTTTTTATCTGGCGGCCCAGAGCAGCCCTCTTTCCACTAGTTCTTTTGCTTCCGGTACGTTAAAATCCGCCGCGACATGGCCCAAAGAGGTATAAAAAACCCTGCCTTTGCCGTATTTCCTCTTCCAGACCACCGGCATCGCCGTGCCGTCTATCCAGGGATGGATCTTACCGTCAAAGACCGTGACCGCCAGGACTTCATTAGAGGGGTCAACGTGCATATAATACTGTTCCGACTTCATTTTAAAATCCGGGATACCGCGGACCAGCGGATCATCTTTTTTTGTAATTTTGACCGTATAATCTATCACGCCGCCGGGATGAGCCACCCACTGGCCGCCCACCATAAATTGGTATTCCGTGTTATTCCTGAAAGAATCACCCATACCGCCGTGCCAGCCGGCCAAACCCGCTCCGCCTGCCACCGCGCCAAGCAGGCCTTTTTCCTGTTCCCGGGTAATAGTCCCCATAGTCCAGGCCGGGACAATAAGGTCCACTGCCGCCATTTTCTCCGCGTCGGTGTAAACCTCGAGTTTATCAAAAACCTCCACACTGTACCCCCGGCTCTGTAGAAAAGGGGCAAAAATATCCACGCACTTTTTTGGTTCATGCCCTTCCCAGCCGCCCCAGACCAATATAGCTTTTTTCATTTATATGCTCCTCTGAAAACGATTCCACTGACCCTGTCCCACTCGCTTCTTGTGTGCAGGGCCATGAACCTGAATTATGAATGGTTCATGTTTTCAAAACTATCGGATTCTCCGCCCCCGGCGAGATCTCACCAAAGGTGGACACTGATACAAACAAAAATAATATCCTTCAAAGATTTTAGACCTTACAAACTTTACAAACCTTATCTCGCTATGTCAACGATTGTTGACATCTATATATCTTTTCCTTGCGAGAAAAGCTTTGCTTATAAACATCTTTTCTTTATTATTTTACTGTAGCTTGCCGTGGCTTTTCCGGGAGCACCGGCTTTGGAGATACCGGAGATCACGGCTATCCCAAAAGCCCGGGACCGGAGGACCTCCGGAGCGTTTTCCGGAGTTATTCCGCCGATACCGATAACAGGTATCTTAAACCCGCGGATCTTTAATAATTTGTTTATTACAGCACACCCCAGCGGTTTTCCGTAGCGCGCTTTAGTTTCTGTATAAAACAGCGGGCCCAGAAAAATATAATCCGCGCCTTCCTTTTGCGCTGAAACCGCGTCCTTCAAACTGTGACAGGACCTTCCTATTAGTTTTGTTTTCCCGAGTATTTTTCTGGCCTGCCGCACCGTAACTGAGTTCGCGGCAAGATGCACCCCGTCAGCATCAACCGCCCGCGCGATATCGCACCTGCCGTTAATTATAAACCGGGCTTTGCCGGCGGCTTTTTTTATCTTTCCGGCCAGTTCAAGAAGCCGGGTGGTTTCCTGAATATCCTTCTCCCGCAGCATGACCGCATCTACGCCGTTTTTCACGGCCAGGGAGACGGTCCGTGCCAGGCCCCACCCTTTTTTCAGCTGCTTTCTATCGGTCACAAAGCAGAATTTAAACATTATTTTTTATCGCTATCCTTGCCGGGCTCATTTTTGTTTTTGCTCTTTTCCAGTCTTTCCCTTCTGGTCAGGCGGTCTCTGTTTTTTACCTCGTCAACCCCGTTTTTCCCGTAGGTAATATCCAGCTTCTCTAAAAGGCAGGAGCCGTTCACATAAAGGTCCTGTTCATAGACCACCGAGAAATTGACCGGCAAAGGGAACACGGAAGAAATATACCGCCGCGAGCCGATTATACCTTCATAATCGGTCACATACTGGTTGAAATCCAGTTTGATGGCCTTTTCCGAAACCCCGAGAGGATTGGCAACCAGCGTGATATCCTGTTCAATAACAATACCTTCCGCCTGCACCGGTTCATTGAACTGGTCCAGGAGCTGGTACTTGGTCGTGGTCGCGTAACCGTAAAGATCAGGCCCTTCTTCAACCGAGTTTTCCCGGGCTAATTTTTTCAGGGCCACAGGCATCATAATATAGGTCTTATTTGAACTTTCGTAAACTGTCCTGTCCCTGCCGGTTCCCAGAGTATAGGTAAGTTTTATTTCCACGTCGTCTTTTTTCCCGCTCGGTTTTCTGGTCTTAAATTTCGCCTCGGAACGGTTAATATCCTCGGGAAGCAGGCTGAGATATTCCGTACCGCGGACAATTTCCCATTGATACCTGGTACCTTTGACCTGGTTCGCGGCGGATCTAAATAACCTGGCCGGCCCCGGACCGGCGCAGAAAAATAGCAGCGGCTGGGCATTTATTCTGCCCCCTAGAACGGCAATTTTTTTGGTAATAGTTTCCGTAAACGTTCCGGAGCTTTCCCCCGGCCTTGCCAGTATTTTTATTACCGCGGGATTTTCCTTCCCCGGAGTTTCGGGAGCCGTCCAGCGCGCTTTGCTTGTGCCTGAGATCAACTCCAGCCTGCCCGCGCCGCCGTCGCTCCATTCATATTTGATACCGGGTTTTTGTTCAACAGAGAGTTCAAACGCTTGGCCCGCCCTGACCACGGCATCATATGGCAGTTCAGGTTCCGTACCGGTTTTCACGACCTGGCCGGGGAGGACAGCCGTAAACAGACTGCTTATTATGATTAATTTTCTTAACATTTTTTCTCCTATCACCCGTTCACTATCTACAGCTTAATTTGGCACGTTTAATAATATTAATTTAACCGGTTATTTTTTTTAACAAGCCGAAGAACTCAGGAAAAGAGGTTTTAATACAGGCCGTGTCTTTTATTTCCGATACACCTTGGGCAGCCAGCGCGAGTACCGCCATGGACATGGAGATCCTGTGGTCGCCGTGGGAAATGCTTTTTGCGCCTTTTGGCGGGGCGCCTCCGTAAACAATAAAACCATTCTTTAATTCCCTGGTCTTGACCCCGAATTTATTCAGCTCGGTACAAAGGGTCTTTATTCTGTCGCTCTCTTTGACCCTTAATTCTCCCGCATCCTTAAAAACCGTTTTTCCCCGGGCCATTGCCGCCGCGACGGCCAGGATGGGTATTTCGTCAATAAGGCGCGGAATTATCTTTCCGCCTATAAGGGTACCTTTCAAATTACCCGGCCGGACTATTATATCCGCCGCCGGTTCGTACTCCCTGTTGCGCTTATTTACAATTTTAAGTTTCGCACCCATTTTAAGCAGGGCCTCAAGAATACCGGTGCGGGTGGGATTAATTCCTACATTTTTTATCACGAGTTTTGAATTTGGCACTATAAGCCCGGCCACTATAAAAAAAGCCGCCGAGGAAATATCCCCCGGTATCTCTATTTTCCGGCCTTTTAATTCCCGGCCGCCTTTTACGCAGACCGTATTTCCTTTTATATCCGGTTTGACGCCAAAATAGCCCAGCATCCTCTCGGTGTGGTCGCGCGACTTAACGGGTTCGGTTACGCAGGTTTTTCCCGAAGCATAAAGGCCCGCCAGCAGCACCGCTGATTTTACCTGGGCGCTGGCTACTTTTGACCTGAAATTAATTCCTTGCAGGCGCCCGCCGGAGATGGTAAGCGGCGTGTAGTTACCCCCGTCTTTACCCGTAATGGAAGCGCCCATCCTGCGCAGCGGCTCTGTAACCCTGAGCATGGGCCGCCGGCAGAGCGACTTATCCCCCGTAATTTTTGACGTAAAAGGCTGGGCTGCAAGAATTCCCAGCATGAGCCGTGTCGTGGTTCCGGAATTATTGGCGTTAAGCATCTTTTTTGGCGCTTTTAGGCCGTAAAGCCCTTTTCCAAAGACCGTAACTTTATTTTTTTTTCTTATTATTTTTATGCCCAGCTTCCGGAAACTCTCCATAGTAGAAAGACAGTCCTCTGACCGTAAAAAGTTCCTGATAACGGTCTTGCCCGAGGCAAGAGAACCGAGCATAAGGCACCTGTGGGAAATAGACTTATCCCCGGGAATTGTAATGGTACCGGTGAGCCCTTTTGCCTTGTGTATTATCAGCTTTTCCATTATACCTCGAACTTAAAAAAAGTCTAAAAGTCCATAACGTCCGTAAGGTCTATAAAGTCTTACATTCCAAAAAACAGTCTAAAGTCCATAATGTCTGTAAGGTCTCACATTACCAAAAAAAGTCTAAAAGTCCATAATGTCTGTAAGGTCTATAAAGTCTTACATTAAGGTATTATTGATTTAAACCCAGTCCCTAGAACCCAAAACCTAGGACCTGTTTTTTCCTTTCTTTCCTATTATTTTTATCAAATTAAATCCGGATTTTTTATCGTATTCTCTGACAACTTTTGCTTCCATTTCTATTATTACGCCTTCCAGCACAAGGTAAGCTTCACTGCCGGTACGGAGGCAACCCACATAGGCGGCTTTTCCGCGGCCCAGGGCCAGATGGATATGTATCCTGGGTTCTTTTCCCGCCAGAAAAACCGTACCGAAGGCCACGACCTCATGCGCTTCTTTAATTTTCTGCCAGACGGGTACCGGGGGAATACAGGTCTTTTTAGGCCCCGTCACCACCCTGCAATTCTTTATGCCGCCGGTAAGATGGATGATGCCGGCCTTTATCTTTTCCTGTTTTACAACTTTTGTAAGCCCGGCAAGCACATCATCCCCGTCATTAAACCTGAGGACATAAATATTTTTTATCCTGCCTTTTGTATATTCCATTCAGATACGCTCCCTGCCGTCTTTCGCCGCTTGCAGCAGTTTCACAACAGCGTTTTTGTTCCCGCTTCCGATAGCGGCCTTAAGCTTTCCTGCCTGTCTTAAAAAAGTTTCCAGACTGCCGCAGATATTTTTTTTGTTTGCAAGCGCGATCTCCGCCCAAACTTCGGGATTTGAAGCGGCTATCCGGGTGGTATCTTTAAAACCATTCCCCAGCAGGGCCCTTAGATCTTTATCCTTCTTTATCACGGCAAGAGCAAGCGCCGCCGCGGCAAAATGCGGCAGGTGGCTCGTTGCCGCCAGGATCTTGTCGTGTCGGGCGGGTGGCATGCTGATAATTTTTGAACCGAGCGCCTTCCAGAGTTTTATCACGTTTCCCAGGGCTTTTTTATCCGTAAAACTGCAGGGAGTTACAACACAGACAGCGCCGCTAAAAAGCTCTGCGGAGGCAAAATCAACGCCGCTTTTTTCGGAACCCGTAACCGGATGCGAGCCGACAAAAGAAACATACGCGGGCAGGTAACGCCGGGCCGTGGCAACTATTTTTTCCTTGGTACTGCCGCCGTCCGTAACAAGAGCGCCGGCCTTAAGATACGGGCCTATTCTTTCAAGCAAACCTTCAATATGCTGTACCGGAGTGGCCAGGAAAACCAGGTCGGCCTCGCCCAGGATCCAGTAATCCAGAGAATATTCGCTTAGCGCCCCGAGCTTTTCCGCAAGTTTTAATTTTTTTTCATTCCTGCCGATGCCAATAATCCTTTTCGCAAGGCCTTTTTTCAAAAGTGCCATACCAAAAGCCCCGCCTATCAACCCCACTCCAATGATCGCAACCGTATTAAATTTTTTCATATATTTACCTCATAAAGCGATTTCACTGACCCTGTACCATTCACTAAGTTCAAG
>CAITEH010000025.1 GCA_903891415.1 Candidatus Firestoneibacteriota bacterium | reverse complement strand
TTTGCATTCTCCGCGAGCTGGCACTTCCATCTTACGGCAACGGCATCGGTGGTATCCGCGGAACCGAATACTATTACCGGTTTTGCAAACAGCTTGCCTGCAAGTTGTTTTGCCGGGTTATTCTCAATTCTTACCCCGGGTTCATAAAGCAGTTTTAATTTTTCAAGCAGGGATACCAATTCCGGCAGTTCACTGCCTGGGACCTGTGTATACCCGAGATTTTCCAGGGCTAGCAGTACGGGAAAGAACAGATAAGGCAGCGATGCTCTGGGGGGAGCGCCGGCAGGAATATGTATCACAGGGGCCTTATTTTCCTTTGCAAGTTTTGCCAGCTCCCCGCCTGTTGTTACCGCCAGCAGTTTTGCGTTCTTCTTCAAAGCATCCTTGAAGGCAGAAATAGTTTCTTCCGTATTCCCGGAATGAGAAACCGCTATAACCAGCGTATCCTTGTCAACCCATTTTGGTACAAAATAATTCCTGTTTACCATTACCGGAACCAAGGCTTTTTCATAAAGAACGCTCTTTAAAATGTCCCCGCCGATAGCGGAGCCGCCCAGTCCTGTTATCAGTATTTTTTTCAAATTCTTCAGATTTACAGGAAGAACAGAAGCCCTGCCGATCCGGATAGCATCCTTTACCATAAAGGGAAAATTAAGCAAATTTCCCGTCATATTTGAAACATCATATTTTTTAATTTCGTTTTTAATATTCATGCCCGCATCCTTGGCCTTGCAGCCATTCAACTTCTTTTTTCAAACCATAAACTAGATCAGCCTTCGGGGCATAACCGAGAAGATTTTTGGCTTTTGATATGTCTGACCAGGTATTCTTAACATCGCCTTTTTGGGCCTCTGCTAATTTTATCCGGGCTTTCTTCCCGGTAATACTTTCTATTTTTTTTATAACTTCAAGCAGATTTATCCGGTGGCCGCCGCCCACATTAAATATCTCCCGGGTATACTTGCTTTTTGCCGCAAGCAGGCAGCAATTTACGATATCCTCCACGTAAGTAAAATCTCTTGTTGATCTGCCTCCCGAAAAAACAGGCAGATTTTCACCTTTAAGGATCTTTGAGATAAAAATATTAAAACCCATATCCGGGCGCTGCCTCGGGCCATATACCGTAAAAAATCTTAAAGCTATATAAGGAATATTATAATTTACCCCGTAGGAATAAAAAAGCTTTTCTCCCATCAGTTTTGTGACCCCGTAAGGTGAAACAGGCAGAGTTTCCGCTGTCTCTCTTACCGGAAGTTCTTTTGTATCGCCATACACCGAAGAAGAAGAAGCGAATATTATTTTTCTTATTTTTTTATTTTCTTTTACCGCTTCCAGTATGTGCTGTACGGCTGTAATATTATTATCAGTATATACTTTGAAATCCTGCCCCCAGCTGGCTCTGACCCCCGCCTGCGCCGCGAAATGAAATAAATAGTCCGTGCCGGCCAGCCGCCGTTTAAGGTCAATATTCAGGATATTTGCTTCAAGGAAAGTAAATTTTTTTTCTTTATTGAGGCTGCGAAGGTTGTTTTTTTTGATAGTTTTCGGATAATAATCGGTAAAACAATCCAGGCCCGTGACTTCATAGTTTTCTTTCAGCAGGCGCTCGCAAATATGCGACCCGATAAAACCAGCTGCTCCGGTAACAAACGCTTTCATAGCTCCTCCTCGCTGAATTTAATAAGTTCCGAAAATTTCAGGCTTTCTTTAAACAGGAGATAAATACCCAGAATAGTGCCGACAGAAAAAGTCAAAAAGTTTGAAACTATTGAATAACCCATAGCGCTGCCGCCGTTTACTCCATAAAACTTAAGTATGATAACTGAAACCAGCTGGGTGGTCCCGATCCCTCCCGGCGAAGGCGGAATTACCACTCCCAGTGTCACGATTATAAGAACAAAGCAAGCCGAGGTTAGCGGCAGCTCAATATTAAAAGACAAGAGGGCTATCCAGGTACAAAAACCCATAAGCAGCCATTGAAAAAACGAGGTAAAAAATATTTTCATAGTGTTTTGAAAGCTATTCAGGCATTTCAAACCTTCCGCAAAGGAGGTCAACCAGTTTTGTATTTTTGAAGCTAATCTTTTGGAGAAAAAACCGGCGTATCTTTCAGCAGCTGTGATAAAAAAGCCGGTTTTGAGCTTAAAAAAAACTATTATGCCTATCAATGCGATAAATAACCCGAGTGTTGAAACAAAAGCAGTTATTTCCGCGGGCGTCATTTTTGACAGGAAAGACTGCTCTTTCGGAGACAAAAGAAAAAGTATAAAAAAACCGAAAATAAGAGCAAGAAAATCAAAGATCCGCTCGACAATTATGGTGCCAAAAGTCAGGCTTATCCCGATCTTCTCCTTTCTTCCCAGGATAAAAGCCCTCGACACTTCTCCTATTTTTGCCGGTATAAGATTATTTACCATAACCCCTATCATTATTCCGGAGAAAAGACTGTTAAAAGGCGGAATGGCCCGGGGCTTGAATATTAAACCCCATCTGTAAGCCCTGATAACAAAATATATCAGCACAAGAGAAATTATTGGAAGGATAAAAACAGGATTAAAGTTTTTGAAACCGGCTATAATGTCTTCCGGCTTTACGTTGTAAAAAGCAAGTATTAAAAATCCTGCGCCGAAGATCAGGCCTAAAGCGACATTAATATACTTTTTAAATTTCATAGATTTTCTAGGTATTTTTTTAGTCTTCCGCCGATCTCCCGGTCGCGGAGGGCATATTCAATTGCAGCTTTCATATAGCCAAGCTTGTCCCCGGTATCATAACGCTTGCCTTTGATCTTTACCGCGTAGACAGGAACCTTTTTTGCCAGCAAGCGGATAGCATCGGTCAGTTGTATCTCACCCCTGCTGCCCTTTTTTACCTGCGGCAATAGTTTAAATATTTCAGGTACAAGGATGTAACGCCCGACAACACCCAGATTTGACGGAGCAGCTTCCGCAGTAGGTTTTTCAACCACATCTTCCACAATATAGACATCTTTAGCTATTTTTTTGGTTTTATGACGCCATACTGCATGATAAATTCTTTTGGTACTTCTTCTACCGCAAGGACTGCGCCTTTATATTTACCATACACTTCTATCAATTGTGAGATCGCCGGCTTTTCGGAGTAGATAAGGTCATCAGCAAGAAATACGGCAAAAGGTTCATTGGATATATAACTCCTGACACAATTAATGGCATGTCCCAGCCCCAGGGGTTCTTTTTGTCTCACATAAAATATATCTGCAAGTTCAGAGATGTTTTCAACATTTTTCAGGAGCTTGTATTGTTTTCTTAGTTTAAGATAATGTTCCAATTCAAAGGACTTATCAAAATGATTTTCTATGGCTTGTTTTCCCCTTCCGGTAACCAGTACGATATTTTCTATCCGCGCCAGAAGAGCTTCTTCAATGATATATTGAATAGCCGGCCTGTCAAAAACAGGCAGCATCTCTTTGGGCTGAGCTTTTGTGGCAGGCAGGAACCTGGTTCCCAGGCCGGCGCAGGGTATTACGGCTTTTCTGATCAAATTATCCATTTAAACCGCCCGCTCCTTTTTTTTGATCTTAATATCTTTTTTGATATTATCAAGGATCCCGTTAATAAATTTGCCCGCTTCTTCGCCTGAAAACGACTTGGCTATCTCGATCGCTTCATTAATGGTGACCGGAGCAGGAATATCCTCTCGAAAAAGAAGTTCATACGAGGCCACTCTGAGGATATTTTTATCCACATTTGCCAGCCGTTCAAAATCCCAGTTTTTTAGCCGGTTTTTGATCGCCTTGTCGATCTTTGCCAGCTCAGCTATGGTACCTTCTACCAGCTCCAGGGCAAAGGCCGTAATTTCCGGATGTTCTGCAAATTCTTTTTTATCAGGATGGCTTTCCAGGAGTTTTTGAAAATCCTTTTTTATGGTCTTACCGGACTGTTGTCCCAGATCAAAAGAAAAAAGCATCTGCAGGGCTATCTCCCTGGATTTTCGTCTCTCTCCCATATTCCCCTTTCACTTCTAAGAATGCCTTAGCAGGTTGCTGAAAAACTCTTTTTAAGACTTTTTCAGTTGCAATTCCAATCATTTTACCCGCCATTTGAGAACAAACGGCGAGTTAACAGGCCGCTTAATGTCCATTATTTTAGTTTTTCAGCAGCCTGTTAGATCTTTTCGTACAAATTAGCCATTTCTATTGCAGAAAGAGCGGCGTCAGCGCCTTTATTTCCCGCCTTGGTCCCGGCTCTCTCTATTGCCTGCTCAATAGAATCTGTGGTAAGGATCCCGAATATTACAGGCACGCCGGAATCCAGGGAAGCCGCAGCCACACCTTTGGCAGCTTCCGCGGCCACATAATCAAAATGCGGCGTGTTACCACGTATTATAGCACCTACACAAATAATTGCATCATATTTCTTTGACTTAGCTATTTTTGCCGCCAGATAGGGTATTTCGAAAGCCCCGGGCACTTTAATTATCGAAATATCTTTTTCTTCGGCATCATGCCGTTTAAGCGCGTCTAAAGCCCCCTCCACCAGTTTGTCGGTAATAAAACTGTTGAACCTGCTCGCAATTACGGCAAATTTCTTGCCTTTGGCTATCAAATTCCCCTCTATTAACTTTACCATTTTCCTTCCTCCTCAGACACTTTTTAAAAAGTGCCCCATTTTCTTTTTTTTGGTCCTGAAGTATTTAATATTGTGCTTATTCGGGCCTACTTCCAGCTGCACCCGTCCTGAAATAGTCAGGCCATAACCTTCCAGCCCGACTATTTTTTTCGGGTTGTTGGTCAATAATCTGATGCTCTTTAACCCGAGATCAGCAAGGATCATGGCCCCGACGCCGTAGTCCCGAAGATCCGGTTTAAAACCCAGCTCAATATTGGCTTGCACAGTGTCATAACCCCTATCCTGCAGCGCATAAGCTCTTAATTTATTAATAAGCCCTATCCCCCTGCCTTCCTGCCGCATATACAGCAAAACACCCTCGCCTTTTTGCGAGATCATCCGCATCGACTTTTCAAGTTGATCCCCGCAATCACAGCGGTAACTGCCAAGAATATCCCCGGTAAGGCACTCTGAATGTACCCGTACGAGTACATCTTTTTTATTTTCAATGTTCCCCAGCACCAGTGCTATTGGAAAATCCCCGTCTATAAAATTTTCATAGGCGATAACTCTCCAGTTACCGAACTGATTTGGAATAAAGGTTTCAACAACCCGTTTAACAAGGATCTCGTTTTGTCTCCGGTATTTTATCAGCGCGGCAACGGTTATTATCTTTATTCCGAATTTCTTTGAGAATTTAATAAGGTCCGGCAATCTTGCCATTGTACCATCTTCTTTCATTATTTCGCAGATCACTCCCGCGGGATAAAGCCCGGCAAGTTTAGCCAGGTCCACTGAGGCCTCGGTCTGTCCCGCGCGTTTTAGAACTCCCCCTTCTTTATAGCGCAAAGGAAAAATATGCCCCGGCCTGGCAAGGTCCGCGGGTTTTGTCTTTTTGTTTATCGCGGCAAGAATAGTGTTCGCCCGGTCAAAAGCCGAAATACCCGTGGTTGCGCCTTTTTTAACATCTATGGACACGGAAAAGGCCGTATGAAAACTTGAGGTATTTGAATTAACCATGTCAGGTATCTCGAGTTCATTCAGCCTATTTGACAGCATGGGCAGGCACACGAGCCCCCGACCGTGTTTAACCATAAAATTTATCTTTGCCGGAGTGGTTTTTTCCGCCGCAAGCACCAGATCCCCTTCATTTTCTCTGTCTTCGTCATCAATGACTATAAGCATCTTCCCCGCCTTATAATCCTTTATTGCCTCCGGAATGTCAGACAGTATAGCCGTTTTCATTCAGAAACTCCTTTGAAATATTTTTATTAAGACCGCTGCCCGCGTAAAATTTTTCTATATATTTTGCCACCAGATCAGTTTCAATGTTTACCTTGTCACCGCTGACACGTTCCTTTAAAGTAGTGCTTTCAAAAGTATGAGGGATGATATTCAAAGTAAACAAATTACCCGTGCATTCTGTAACTGTCAGGCTTATTCCGTCAACGGCGACAGAACCCTTATCAACAATATATTTGGAAAGCCCGCGTTCAACCTCTATGGCTATCCGCCAATAACCCTGTCCTTTTGTTATTTCTCTTATAATGCCGGTTGAATCCACATGCCCCATTACAATGTGCCCGTCGAACCTTCCCTCCGCTTTTAGCGGGCGTTCCAGATTTACCCTGCTGCCGGTATTTATCCCGGAAAGATTACTTCTTACAAGAGATTCTTTTGTTACTTCTGCAATAAAGCTTGTCTTTTTTACCTCCAGCACGGTCAGGCAGACACCGTTTACGGCAATACTCGAACCTGTCCTCGCACCGTCAAGGGCCGCTGCTGCCCGGATTTCAAGCAGGGAATTCCCGGTTTTTTTAATAACTTTTTTTATTACACCCAGTTCCTCAATAATACCCGTAAACATCAGTTCAACCTGCCTTCAACAACAATATCACCGTCCAAGCCGGAAAATACAGGATCTTTGACGGCTATTGCTTTTTTTATTGTTTTAAAAGCCATATTGCCGACGACACTTTTCGCGTCGTTCCCGAGTATTTTTGGGGCTATAAACCACAAAATGCGGTCTACAACTTTTTCTTTGAGCGCCGCTGTAAGCAAAGCCGGGCCGCCTTCGAGCAGCACGGAAGAAATTCCGAAGACCGGAAGAAGTGCCAGAGTTTTTTTTAAATTAACCGTACCTTCACGGCCTTCCACGGAAACAACACGTATCCCCGCGTTAAGCAAGCCGGCAATTCTATTTTTCTTCGCGCCGGTATTGACCACTACCAGTACGTTTTTTTTATCTTTTAAAACTTTTGCCTTTAAAGAGATCTCGCACTTTGGGTCAACTATTACCCTGAGCGGATCACGCCCCTTGACCCTGCGGACATTCAAACCCGGATCATCTATCTTAACGGTACCGATCCCGGCCATAACGGCATCATACTTTGATCTTTTATAATGGACCAGGGTCCGGCTCAGAGGATTTGAGATCCATCTGGAATCACCGGTGTAAGCTGCAGCCTTTCCATCCAAACTTAAAGCCATCTTTGAAATAACAAGAGGCCGTCCGGTCCGGAGGACCTTGAGAAAAGGCGCATTCATTTTTTCTGCTTCCTCCTTAAACAAACCAAGCCGGATCTTTATTCCATTTTTCTTTAATAAAGCGATAGAACGGCCGTTAATTTCGGGATTTGGATCTTTCATTGCGATAACACACCTTTTAATTCCGGCGCTGATTATTTTTTCCACGCAAGGAGGTGTCTTCTTTCCTTGAAACGGGAAACAGGGTTCAAGATTGACATAAAGCACGGCACCTTTTGCCTTTGTTCCCGCTTTAAGCAAGGCGCTTGCTTCAGCGTGCCGGCCTCCAAATATTTTGTGATACCCTTCCGAAATGATATTATTGTTTTTAACAATAACGCATCCGACAACAGGATTGATACCCGTATGCCCTTGTCCTCGCAAGGCAAGTTCAAGCGCTCTTTCCATATATTTTTTATCCGTATCTCTTTTCATTCAAACCTTTTCTTACCGTTTATGTGCTCCGGTTCCTCCTCGCAAATTGCCGCGAGTCCGGATGATTCCGGAGTTGTTTGACCGCAAGGAAATAATATCATTCGGTCAAACAAACCCGGCTTACGAAAACCCTTGGATACGACAAGAATAACGTTTCCTGTTCCTTCAGTTATATGCTCCGGTTCCTCCTCGCAAATTGCCGCGAGTCCGGATGATTCCGGAGTTGTTTGACCGCAAGGAAATAATATCATTCGGTCAAACAAAAAAAGGCCTTACCTTCAGGGTAAGGCCTAAAATACCGCCTAAAATTATGAAAACTTCTTCCATCCAGACTCCCCTGTACCATTACGGTGCAGGATTACTGTCGGCCCCGGAATTTCACCGGATCAGCCCTGTACCATAAAACATTTGTGCAGGGGTCGCGGGCTATGCCCATAAACTTTGGCTTACCGCCGGTCGGGAATTTCACCCAGCCCTGAAGCTGTTTTAATTATACACCATTTAGAGGATACCGTCAACTATTTAATAGAACACTTATTAAAGCTGGTTTTTCTTATCCTTTTTCAGGCGGCGGACTTTCTCCATATATGCTTTTATCTTAGCTTCCTGCCCCATATTTGTCGGCTCGTAATATACCCGGTTTTCGGTCATATACTCCTGTCCGGATACTGCGCCTTCATATTCGTGCGAGTATTTGTAATCCACGCCGTGCCCCAGCTCTTTTGCGCCTTTATAGCCGGTCCCCTTAAGGTATTTGGGGATCTCAAGCGTCCTGTTGTTTTTTACGTCTTCAAGCGCTTTGTCGATAGCGGCATACGCAGCGTTGCTCTTAGGTGCCGTAGCCACATAAACAGTTGCCTGGGCCAGCGGAATTCTTGCTTCCGGCATTCCGATAAACTCCGCGACCTGAAGCGCCGTATTTGCCAGGATAAGCGCCGTCGGGTCAGCATTGCCCTCATCTTCGGAAGCACAAATCACTATTCGCCGTGCAATAAATCTCGGATCTTCTCCGGCATAGATCATTTTAGCCAGATAGTAAAGCGCCGCATCCGGGTCCGAACCTCTCATAGATTTAATAAAGGCCGAGATGGTATTATAATGTTCATCATCACCCTTATCATAAACTATCTTTTTTTTCTGTATGGACTCCTGGGCTGTTGTAATGTCAAATAATATTCTGCCTTCTTTTCCCGGTTTAGAGGTCAAAACCCCTATCTCGAGCGCGTTCAGAGCAACACGCGCGTCTCCGTCTGCTTTGTCAACAATATGGGCTATGGCCTCTTTGGTAATATCCACACCGTAGCCCGCAAGGCCGTTTTTACCGTCCTTTACGGCATTCAGGATTATTTGCGAAATTCCCTCATTAGAAAGAGGATTTAACTCAACTATAAGTGAGCGGGAGATCAACGCGGGATTGACATAAAAATAAGGATTCTGGGTGGTAGCGCCTATAAGTATTACGGTGCCGTTTTCAACATCCGGCAGGAGCGCATCCTGCTGGGATTTATTAAACCGGTGAATTTCATCTATAAACATTATGGTCTTTTTTCCGACCGTAAAAAGGCGTTCTTTGGCAAGCGCGATAACTTTGCGCAGATCTTCTACACCGGAAAGTACCGCGTTTATTTCAACAAAAGAGGCCAGCGTTTTTTTTGCGATAATATTTGCAATTGTATTTTTCCCGGTTCCGGGCGGGCCGTACAAAATCAGAGAGGATATCCTGTCCGCTTCAATAGCCCTGCGGAGGAGTTTTCCGGCTCCTAAAATATGGTCCTGTCCGACAAACTCTTCAAGAGTGGAAGGCCGCATGCGCTTGGCAAGCGGGGCGTTCCTGTCAATTTGTTCCGCTATGTCATTAAAAAAATCCGCCATTGGACCTTTAATTAGTGATCAACTATCAATTATTCGCAATTATCAACAAAATCCCAAAGCATTGCAATCCGTGGAATCCTAAATCATTGCAATTCATGGACTCCTCAATCTTTGAATCCGTGGAATCCCAAAGCATTGCAATTCATGGACTCCTCAATCTTTGAATCCGTGGAATCGCTTTAACAAAAATCCCCGCCCTACCGTTAGACCCGGTTTTTGAACCGTTCTGTCAAGTGGGTGCCCTATCCGACATTTAGGCTCCCTTGCGGGTGCACACCGTGCCGGAACATGAACTCCCGACAAAAAGGCATTGGATCAAAAATTATCAGGCCTGCGCGAATAGGGCAGGGATTTCCAAACTCAAAACACCTTAGAAATAGTACATTACTCCAAGATTGTTCGTCGTTACAACGCAGTGCGAAAATACAAATGCAGGAGTTATCTGGAAAAGCACTCCGGCACCCGCGGTAACGGAAAGATTCTTGGTCACAAAATATTCAATATTCATCATTAAAGGTATAGAAAAGTTTGTTGCCCCGCCAAAATCAAGACCGACTGCCGGCCTGAACTCCACAAGGACCGGGTATTTATTGGCCATGACCAGGTCCGCGCCAAGCTGAATACCAAAAGTCTGGGTCGCCGCGGTGTTAACACCAACCGAAGCATCTACACCCAGGCCGTCAGTAAGCCACATCTTCAAACCAAGCGGGGTTCCTGCATTGGTATAACCAACCGCCATTTTTCCCTTCAAACTCATTTCCTCGGCACCGGCCGTAGCAGAAATTCCGAGTACTACCGCTAGAACTGCGACTATCAAACCAATCTTTTTCATTTATTTCCTCCTTTAATTCTTTTATTTTACAATAATTGTTCCATTAGCGTAACCCACAGGGTTAGAAGACGCATTTCGTGCATGGATTATTACATTATAAGAACCAGCACTTAATGCCGTTGGGCCGGAAACAACAGTCGCACCGGACGGAGCTGAACCATAAACCACAGAAGTGACTGATGTATTAGTATAACTTATGTTCCAGACCGTTGCATAACTTATGGTCGAATAAACCCACACCTCATATTTGCTGATCCCCGTGACACCTGATACTGTCCAGGATAGACGCGTAAACACTCGTTACACCGGTATCGCCGGGCCGCGCTGTGACGGAACCTGTCTGAGCGGTGCTTACCGAAGTTTCGCCGCTGCCATTGCCGGAGGTTACGCTGGCAGTCGCCGCCGTTGTGGAAGTTGAAGCGGCGCTTATGGACATCGAAGGCATTGCCGGGCCTACAGGGTTTTTACTGCAGGCAGAAACCGCAAAAAAAACAATTGCAAGAACAGCCGAAAACTCGATCAATTTTTTCATTTTTCCTCTCTCTTAAAAATCTTCAGCTCTTCGATACTTGAAAGCACTTCTTTTTCGGAGATGCCGGTTAAACATTCATAATTTGCTTTTTTATTTTTACAACTTCTACTATAACACGGACTGCATTCCAATTTTCTATAAATTACCCTTGTCCCTGCACCCGACGGCCCTGTCCATACAGGGTTGGTTGAACCAAAGATCGCTATGACCGGTATTCCTAAAGCCGCTGCAATATGCATGGGGCCCGTATCATTCGTAATAAAAAGCCTGCATTTCTTTATCAAAGCCGCACCGGTAAGAATATCATTATCCGGACTTGCCATAATACTATCACTAAAATCTTGATTTTTCAAGAGGTAGTTAATTATTTCAGTTTCGCCGGAACCTCCAAAAATAATTATTTTCGCGCCTTTTTCTTTGATCAAATAACTGATCACGTTCAGGTACCGTTCTTTGGGCCAGATCTTTGCCGGCCCGTAAGTTGCGCCGGGGCAGACCCCGATAAGAAGCTCAGAATTTTGAAAACCGGTTTCTTTAAGCATCTCACCGGCTTTCAGAAGATTTTTTTCGGGGATAAAAAATTCCGGTTTTTTTTCAAATTCTTTTAAACCCGCGGCCTCAAGGATCCGGAAATACTCCTCGCTTAAATGTATGGACCTGGGTTTTCCTGCTAAAGGCACTTTTTTGGTAAGGAAAATCCCCCTGTACTCGGCCGGGTACCCTATACGTTCCTTCACCCCCCATAGCCAGAATTTTAAGGCGGAAGAAAAAGAATTTGTTAAAAGAATGCCCAGGTCAAATTTTTCCTTAATGACGGCCCGGTCATCCTTACCCTCAAGGTATATTTTATTAACATAGGGAAGCGCTGCCAGCAGTTCCGCGGGCCCTTTTCTTAGCACCAGCCCTATATAAGCGTCAGGATAGTTTTTTCTGACAGTTCTTATCACCGGAATTGAAATTACGGAATCCCCCAGCCAGTTTGCGCCTCTAATAAGTATTTTTTTCACCTTCGGCCCGTCAATTCCCATAATTTGGCATATTTTACAAAATTATAGCAGGAGCTTAAAACACAGATACAAAATCCCGGAAACCCGTCCAGAAAACCGGCTTTAATAAAATACATTTTGAAAAAAGTGGCAAGCGGATTCAAGATCAGTTTTGTTTTTGAAAATTTTTTTCCTTCCCTGACAAACTGCTGCGCCGCCAGAGAGGTATATCTGTTAAATTGCTCAAAATATTTGCCTATATTTTTATAGGGAAAATGCAGCATTTGGTTTTCCAAAGTACGTTTTCTGCCTTTAAGCAGCACGCTTTCATGCACCATTTTATTCTCATCAAAACGGCCCAAAGTTTTTTTGAATAAACGAAGCTGCTTATCAGGATACCAGCCGCAATGTTTTATGAATCTTCCCATAAAATACGGTTTTCTTTTGATATAGAACCCCTCGCAGCCGCCCGGCTTCAGATCAATAATTTCCTGTTTCAATTCAAGGCTTAACACTTCATCGGCATCCAAACTTAAAACCCATTCGTTTCTTGCCCTGCCAATACCGTAATTTTTTTGTTTTGAAAAACCTTCCCACTTCCGCCTGATAATATTTGCGGTAAACGCCGAGGCCAGCTTCAGCGTGCTATCCCGGCTGAAGGAGTCTATTATTATTATCTCATCAGCGAAAGAAACTGACTCCAGGCATCTTTTAATATTATCCTCTTCATTATGTGTTATTATTACTACTGAGATCCTCATGATATCTATTTTACCAGAGTTTCCGGTATTTTTCTATCAATTATATGCAATTTAGTGCAATTTAGTTCACTTAGAAGTTGCATTTTATAATTTGAATGACTATAATAAAATAAGAATAGCAGTAAGGGGGTTTTTATGAAGAAAGTTCTTATACTTATATTTTTCACGGCTCAAATCTTCGCCAGTGACAAAATTTCCATGGCCGTATATGATTTTGACGCCTCCGGAATACAGCAGGATATCGCCTCTTCGGTTGCCGATTTTGTACAAGACGGCCTTATGCAAACCGGAAGATTCACCTTGATCGAAAGAAAGGATGTCCAGAGAATACTTAAGGAGCAAATGTTCCAAAAAACCGGCTGTACCTCGACAGAATGCGCGGTCGAAGTGGGAAAAATGCTCAATGTCAGCAGTATTATCAAGGGTAAGGTCTCACAGATGGGCACCAGGACGGTAATTTCCATCAGTCTTGTAGATGTTGAAGCCGGAAAGATAATCCTGACGGATAGTGTGGAATGCGGTTCTGTTGAACTGTTGAACACCGGTTCAAAACTGCTCGCCGAACATTTTAGCCGGGGTGTTGCAGTCAGGGGTAAGGTACTTAAGATCACCGGTAACGATGTTATTGTAAGTCTGGGAATGGATGACGGCCTAAAAAACGGGGATATTCTGACTGTAGAGCGCTACGGGGAGGCCGTTAAAGATGATTCAGGTAAAGTTGTATTTCAGGAAAAAACAAAAATAGGAACCATTGCCGTTAAGGATGCTTCAAATTCAGGTTCAAAAGCGGATATTACCGAAGGTGCAGGAAGCATTAAAAACGGCGATATGGTCGAACTCAAGATAGAAAAGCCCAGGCCGTTGGAACCTATTTTAAGTTCCACTCCGCGCCCGAGCACTCCGCGAATTTATGATAGTGAGAGCAGCACCTTTACAAAAACCCCGGCAGCTGCAAAAGCTGCCGACAATTACAACGAATTCAATGTTGACTTCGGTTTCACCCTGGGCTTTACGGGCACGCTTTCTTTTATCAGGTATACTTCCACCGGCGCAATATCCATATCTGAAAATAAAATAGATACATTTAACAACTACTTGAATTTTACCATAGGCTTAAGTTCCCCTGTGTCCGAATTTATGAACATCGGAAACATGATCCAATTAACGTTCCCGGGTCTTGCGGATTACGGGACCGCCGGAGTTGAGGATAACACCAGGTTTTTGTTTATAATGAATGACGGCCTTATGTTTAAATTTTATCCGTTCGTCGGCTTGCTGAATCCCTCTTTTGCTAAATTTAAAAAACCGTCAGAACAAAGGGGAGACTTTCAGCCTTACATAGGAATAAACGGCAACCTTTATTTGGGGCTGTTAGATTCCGATGTTTCAACTTCGAGGACAAAAATAGATACCTCCGCGGTCAATCTTGATACTGCTTTTATCCTTGGCTTAGGACTGGACCTGAGGGCTGGATTTGAAATTGGAAATCTATTTTATGCCGAATTTTTCTGGAGGCTTTTATCTACTCCCGCAGGGACCATTGATGTGAAAAACACCTCCTATACAAAAATCGGGACACAAAAATACATTGTTAACTTAAATACTGTGGGAATTGGAGCAGGGTTTAAATTCTAATTTAGAAGAAACTCTTTAATACTTAACGCATAAACCGTCAGGTATCAGGGCAGGGTTATTTTTCCCATTCTTTTTGCGTAAAACCACAATCTTAACTTGTCTTTTAGAGAAACCTCGGAAAACTGCACGCCATAAAAAAAAGTAAAACTTTCTTTTCCTGTTCTTATTATTTTCCCCTTAAGATTATCAAAATAGTTGCCGTTTGGAAGGAAAAACTTTAGAAGCACATCATCTTCCCCGTTCATATATTCGTTGGACTCTAAACGCATGCCTCCGACACAGATATCGGTAATATAACCGCTGCAGATATATTTACCGCTGAAATAATTATATATATCAACGCTTACAATATTGCTCACCCGGATATGTTTTCTCTTTTCAAATATATTTTCTGACATTTTTTCTCTCACCGGCAGGTTAAACTAGAAATGGTGCCGAGAGACAGACTTGAACTGTCGACGCCAGAATTTTCAGTCCTGCGCTCTACCAACTGAGCTATCTCGGCACTTTTCACGCGCGGCGTTCTTAATAATGAACGCCGGATAATTACGTTACCCCTTATCGTAAAATATCTTTTAATATCATAACACAACAGGCTTGCCTTTTTCCACAGAATTTATTTCAGCAAGAGTTATTCTAAGTGCTTCCCGGGCATCTTTCGGCGTTACTATTGAAGGCTGCCTGTTCTTTTCAACACAATTAATAAAATACTCAATTTCCCTCATATAAGCGTCATCTTTTGGCAAGCGGGGTTTAAGCGGAGCCCTGTCTTTTTCGTAAACTGTCATTTGACAATTAAGGCTGTTAAATTCAATTGCTCCCTTCTCAAAAAGCGCCCAAAAAGCCATGCGAAAGGGATAC
>CAITEH010000024.1 GCA_903891415.1 Candidatus Firestoneibacteriota bacterium | reverse complement strand
ATTCGTCGCAAAAAATATTGCGATGGTTCCGCAGGACGAAAATATTATTTTCCCGTTCACTGTTTTTGAAATCGTTATGATGGGGCGCTCTCCCTACATCAACCGGTTTTCCTGGGAAAAGAAAGAGGATGTTAACATAGTTCACTCGGCCATGAAACTGGCGGATGTTTTACGGCTCAGGGACAGAAATATAGATGAATTATCCAGCGGGGAGAGGCAGCGGGTATTTATCGCCCGGGCCCTGGCGCAGATGCCTAAGGTGCTTTTACTGGACGAACCGACCAGCCATCTTGACATTAATCATCAAAGAGATGTGCTGGAACTAATAAAAAAACTCAATGAGAATGTCAAAATTACCGTAATAATGATTTCGCATGATATTAACCTGGCGTCAAAGTACTGTAAACAGCTGGTTCTTTTAAAAAGCGGAAAAATATATACCGAAGGCAGCCCGAAGAAAGTAATTACCAAAAAGGTTATCAAGGATGTTTACGGGGTGAAGGTAGAACTCGTAAAGGGAAATGTTCTCTTATGATGCTGAAGAAAGGGTTAATACAGATATATACAGGGGAAGGCAAAGGCAAAACCACAGCAGCCTTTGGTCTGGCTCTACGCGCGGCTGGAAACGGTTTTAAGGTGGCGATTTTTCAGTTTTTAAAGGCAAAAGGCAATAAGACCGGTGAACTTGCGCTGGCAAAAAAATTTAAAAATGTAAAAATATTCAGGAACGATCAGACGCATCCTATCTTCAAAAAGAGTATCAAAATGGATGATTTACGGCATAACGCGGAAATGCTTTGCGCAGAAGCGAAAACAGCGGTATTGTCTGGAAAATACGACATGGTCGTAATGGATGAGATAAATAACTGTATGTGCGGCAGGCTTATAGAGGTAGAGGAAGTACTTTCAATTATAAAGCAAAAACTAATGCATGTAGAACTGGTTTTGACCGGCAGGAGCGTTCCCGAGGAAATAGTTAAGGCGGCAGACCTGGTGACGGAAATGAAGATGATTAAACATCCGTATGAGAAGGGCATAAGCGCAAGGAAAGGAATAGAGTATTAACAAGTACAAGGCACAAAGTACAAAGTACGAAGTAGAATATACGGAAAGCGGACAAGAGTGTCCGTAAAAAATAATTAGATATTGGCGAAGTTTTTTAGCCGCCTACAATAGTTTGTACTTTGTACCTTGTACTTAATACTTTTCGTGTGGTGTAGCAAAATATTACAAAAAGGAAGTTTTAGTGATCAAACAAAATGTTGGAAGAACATCGGTGGCTTCTTGGTCGGGGGGAAAGGACAGTTGTTTGGCGCTTTACAAGGCGCTTAAGGACGGGTATGAAGTAAAAAAGCTTATAAATTTTATTTCACGGGACTTGAACCGCTGCTGCTTTCATGGAGTTACTCCTGATATCATAAAACTTCAGGGGGAGTTGATAGGTATCCCGGTTCTGCAGCCTAAGGTCACCGACGATATGGAAAATTATGAAAGAGAATTCAAAGAAGGTGCAAAAGCGGTAAAAGGAATTGACAGCATGATCTTTGGAGATATCTACCTGCAGGAACATCTGGATTGGATAGTTCGGGTTTGCAAAGATATGAATATCTCCCCGGTGGAGCCTCTTTGGGGTTTGGAAGCAGAAACTATTGCCAAAGAATTTGTTGAGCTTGGTTTTAAAACAATTATTATTTCTGCACAGGCCGGAAAAATAGGAAAGGAATTTGTCGGAAGAGAATTTGACAAAAAGATGATAGAGGAATTTAAAAAATTGGGCGTTTGTCCCTGCGGGGAGAACGGCGAGTTCCACACTCTCGTAATAGACGGCCCGCTCTTTAAGCGGCCTATAAAAATTAAAAAAGCAGAGACTCTTTTTAATAAAGGTTTCTGGGAGCACTGGAGCTACGAGATACAGGAATACGAATAAAAGTACAAAGTACTTTTTGAGGTTTAGATGGTTGGATGCTTGGATGGTTAGAAAGTACAAAGTACGAAGTATCCGCCATTAGGCGAGATCTCGCTGAAGGAGGACAAGGTACAAAGTTAAAGCTTTAAGTATTTTTCTTGTTGCTTGTCGCTGTTTCAGTGGAAACTATTTCGAAAGGAGAATTTATGCAAATAGGCAGGCACGATATAAAAATATCGGGAATTGATAAGACACTTCTTGCTGCTACGCAAAAAAGATTGGATATGCTTACAAAGCCTCTGGGGAGTTTAGGGCGGCTGGAGGAAATTGCAAAGACCGTAGCGGCCATAACGGAAAAGAAAAAAATTTCATTAAAAAATAAGGTCATAGTGACCATGGCCGGAGATCACGGGATCGCCAGAGAGGGGGTTTCCGCGTATCCCATGGAGGTTACCCCGCAAATGGTCCTTAATTTCCTGAATGGCGGCGCGGGCATAAATGTCTTGGCCCGGCACGCCGGGGCCAGAGTAATAGTAGTGGATATGGGGGTTAACTTTGATTTTAAAGGAGTTCCCGGGCTTGTGGATAAAAAAATAGGCATGGGCACAAAAAGTTTTACAAAAGGCCCTGCCATGACCCGGCTTGAGGCGGTTAAATGCATTGAAGCGGGAATAGAAATCGTGCTGGCCGAAAAAGAGCTTGATATGGTCGGGACCGGGGATATGGGTATAGGAAATACCAGTCCGAGCGCGGCCATTACTTCTATATATACGGGAAAGACCGTGGCGGAAGTTACCGGCAGGGGGACAGGGATAGATGATAAGGGCTTAAAAAACAAGATAGAACTCATTGAAAAAGGCCTTGCCTTAAATAAGCCGGAGCGGGAGGACGCGCTTGATGTGCTTTCCAAGGTGGGGGGCTTTGAGATAGGAGGGCTGGCCGGAGTGATCCTTGGCGGCGCAATGCGAAAGATCCCCGTAGTTATTGACGGTTTTATTTCCACTGCTGCCGCGCTAATTGCCGTCAATCTGGAACCAAAAGCGGGAGAATATCTCCTTGCCTCGCATAACTCGGTTGAAAACGGACACCGGCACGCGCTTGAATATTTGAAACTTAAACCGCTGCTTGAGCTTGAACTCCGTCTCGGGGAAGGTACCGGTGCTGCTCTGGCCATGAATATTATTGAGGCGGCGGTAAAAATATTGAACGAAATGGCGACTTTTGAATCAGCAGGAGTAACGGACAAGAAATAGTCAAAGGTCCATAAAGTTCATAAGGTTCGTAACAGTATAGGAGAGCTAATTATGGCTATAATGAAAAAAAACAGATTGGTTTTTGTAACCGGCGGTGCCCGGAGTGGAAAATCGGGCTTTGCGGAAAAGCTTGCGCAGAAATACGGGAAAGACCGGCTTTACGTGGCGACCCTGCAGGCTTTTGATGCTGAAATGACAGAAAGGATCGCCCGGCATAGAGCCGGCCGGAAAGAAAAGGGCTGGTACACGGTAGAGGAACCGCTTGAGCTGCTGAACGTTCTTAAAAAAGAAGACAGAAAAAAACGCGTTATCCTTATAGACTGCCTCACGCTCTGGGTTACAAATATGATGATGAAAAAATACAAAGAAAAAGATATTCTTTTAGCCGCGGAGATCCTGGCCGCTCACGCCCAAAGCAAAGCAGCGCGAGTTATAGCCGTTTCCAACGAGGTCGGAATGGGGATAGTTCCGGACAACAAACTTGGAAGAGAGTTCCGGGATATCCAGGGCCGGGTCAATCAACTGTTCGCGGCGCGCGCGGGAAAAGTTTATTTTATGGTGGCCGGCCTTCCTCTTGAGGTGAAAAAATGAAAAAATTCCTGATTGCGCTCCAGTTTCTGACAATATTTCCGGTAAAACTTGAGGACATAAAGGAAAAAGAACTTCCCGGTTCGGTGAATTATTATCCGCTTGTAGGCCTGGGTATCGGGCTGCTGCTTGCCGGAACAGGCCTGCTTTTTAATAATATTTTCCCGGCAGCGGTTTCAGCGGTGCTGCTTATAGGATTGTATCTGCTCTTAACAGGAGCTTTGCATCTTGACGGTTTTATAGATACAATTGACGGGCTCTACGGGGGAAGCAAAAAAGAAGAGATCTTCCGTATTATGGCGGAAAGCACTATAGGGGCCAAGGGAGCGGCCTGGCTGGTCATACTTTTAGCCGTAAAAACAGCTTTGTTGACGGTCCTTTTAATAAGAGGCGCCTACCCGGGGATTATTCTTTTTCCGGTACTCGGGCGTTACGTTATTACCATACTTATGAAATATTCTGTTTACGCGAAAAAAAACGGCCTTGGCAGGGCCTTTTGCGGAAAAATCACCAATACCGGTTTTGTCCTCCTGAATCTTTTTACATTCGCGTTAGTTCTGGGTTTCGGTTTGAAAGGTTTCGCAGCTTTCCTGGCCGTTATACTTATTGCAATATTTGTAAAGAATTATTTTAGTAAAAAAATAGGCGGGGTAACCGGAGATGTTTTTGGCTTTGCGGTAGAAACAGCGGAAACTGCTGTTTTGCTGCTGTTTGCTGCCGGATACTGAAATGGCCGGACACTTTTTGGAGGAAATATGCTAAAGAAATTGATCTGCGTTGCACTTATGTCAGCGTTTGTTTTTGCGGAGGATAACCCGGTCATTGTGAAGGAAGTCACGCCGGAACAGGCCGGAGCGGAAAAAGATTTTTTCCAGCTTGACGAGATAGTGGTCACCGGTTCCAGGGTGGAAAAAATGCTCCGGGAATCCCCGGGCTCCCTTGCGATCGTTCCCGAAGAAAAAGTGAAAAATGGCGGGGATAAGAACGCGGGTATCGCTATCTCGGAAATACCCGGGGTGGATTCCGGAAAGCGCGGTACTATAGGCCAGGAGCAAAGCGTTATGATCCGGGGCGTTGAGAGCGAAGGGGTGCTGGTGCTTATTAACGGGATCAGAGCAAACTCTGCATATCAGGGTTATGTTGATTTTTCCTCTCTGCCGCTTGACAATGTGGAAAGAGTTGAAGTTTTAAAAGGACCGGCTTCTTCGCTTTATGGCGCGGATGCAGTCGGCGGTGTTATCAATATTATCACAAAGGATAAGGTTTTAGTTCCTACTCTGGATCTTACGGCGCTTTACGGATCTTTTAATACCAAGGACCTCAGGCTTGCTTACTCCGGAAATCTAAACGGGCTTTCTCTGAATGTAGCCGGTTCTCATCTTGCATCCGACGGAGAAAGGAACAACAGCGATATACTTAGTGATAATATAAATGTTACATTGGGTTATGATTTTGCAAAGAACCATACCTTAAAAGCACTTTTTTCCGCTTATAAGAGCGATAGCGGTATCCCGGGTTCGCTAACCTGGCTTTCCCCTTTTGACCGGCAACAGCTTGAACGAACGAATTTCGGGCTGGATTACCGCCTGCCTCTTTCCGAGGATTCTGATATTAAAGTTAAGCTGAACGGAAGCAAAAATATTTTGAATATACATCAGCCGGCAAGCGAAAGTTTAAGAGAGGAGAGAAGCTTCTTTACCGAAGCCAGTTATACTTATGACTTTGGCGGAATAAATATAATCACTGTAGGGGTAAGCGATAACTACGGAGCAGTGGAACAAAACATAATGGGAAGCCATAACGCCAACTCAAAATCTCTCTTTGCCCAGGATATTTTTGACCTTTTGGGTTCCTGGATATTTACCGTCTCGGCAAGATATGACAGCCATTCCGCGTACGGGGACACCTTTAATCCTATGTTCGCGCTTGTATATAATATAGATGACGGAGTGCAGGTAAAAGCGTCTTACGGAACTGCTTTCAGAGCTCCGACTTTTCTGGATCTTTATTCGACTTCAGCTATGGGCGGCCCGGGAAATCCCGGTTTATTACCGGAAAGGTCTTATTCCTGGGAAGCAGGGCTCAATCTGGAATTCGGGGCCGCTGCCGTACTTCGTACGACATATTTTAGTAATTTGATAAAAGATTATATCAACTGGGCTCCCGTAGATCCAACCTATCTTACTACCTTTGACTGGACGCCTTCAAATTTAGGCGAGGTGGAGACCTATGGTATTGAATCCGAACTTAAAATTAAATTTGCGGATAATCTGAAATTAAAAGCCGGGTACACCTGGTTAACGGCAAAGAACAATATAACAGCTCAGGATCTTTTATACAGGCCTAAAAACAAGGCCAATATTGGTATTACGTATGAATTATTAGGCCAGCTGCTTGGAGTAGAAGCGGAATATTACGATTTGCGGCTTGCAGGATCGGGTGCAATGCTGCCCAGCTTTTTCACCTTAAATGCAAACTTCAATGCCAGAATAACAAAGCAAGTAGAGCTGATCTTCAGTGTAAAAAATATTATGGATACTATGTATGAGCTTCGCGAAGACTATCCTATGCCCGGAAGAAACTTTAACGCAGGTATGAAACTAAGTTTTTAAATATTAAAAGGATACAGCGGCCCGGCATTGTTTTTGAATAACCCCGGTACGCAGCTCAAGGCAAAAGAGAGCGGCAAAAATGAAATATTTTCTTATAATATCCATGGTTTTCCATACAGTATTTTTTGCGGCTTTCTCGCTTTTTCCGGTACGTTCCGGAGGAAATAAAAATGCAAAGGTCATTGATATTTCTTTTTTTGAAGGCAAAGGTTACCGGCCCGAAAAAAAGCAGATACCCGTGATAAAAAAGACCGAAATTTCCTCCATAATAAAACCGGAAACTTTCGAGAAAAAAACAGTTGAAAAGCTTAAGGAACCTGAAAGTATCCCCGGGCCTTCTGCTTTGAACAGAAAAGAAGCCTCCGGCCCGGTTCAGGGCTCCAGCGAGGTGGAAGCCGGATACGGGCACGGGCCATCCAATTCTGACCCTGAAACAACGGCCTGGTTCTCTTCCTTTAGAGAAAGAGTTGAAAGCTATAAAAGGAGTTATCCTAAAAGAGCTTTAGAAGAAGAGAGAGAAGGTAAAGTTATACTTAGAATAACCGTAGAAAGTAACGGAATTTTGGAGCAAGTAACCATTCTTAATTCATCAGGCAGCCAGGTTTTGGATGAAGAAGCTCTTCGCCTTGTGAAAAGAGCTTCTCCCTTCAAACCCTGTCCTTCCAAGATGGGAAAGTCAGTAACCTTTCGTATGCCAATAAAATTTGAAGTGACCAAACCCCATTAAATACCCCTGTACCTGCCCTTATTATTTAAATCTTCTCAATTACCGGGGAAGGGTACGGGGGTGTAATAATTGTTGACTATTCTACGGGAAATGATATACTTGCTCAAAAGTAATGTATTTTTTGACAAGACAGGGAGAAAACCGGAATGGATTTTTATGAAAGACAATTAAAGACACCGCTATTTGACGCGGTCGTTAATTACGCCAGGAAGAAAAAGATCTCTTTTCATACACCCGGGCATAAACATGGCGACGGTATTCCCAAAAAATTCAGAGAATTTGTCGGCGCCAAAATATTTGATATTGACCTTACGCTCCTGGAAGAAGTTGACTCGCTCCAGGATCCCAAGACAGTTATCAAAGAGGCGCAAAACCTGGCGGCCGAAGCTTATGGCGCGGATTTTGCCTTCTTTCTTGTAAATGGCACCACCATCGGGAATCAGGCGATGATACTTGCCGCCTGTATGCCCGGGGACAAGATAATAATTCCCCGGAATGCCCATAAATCGGTAATAGCCGGGGTAATTTTAAGCGGCGCCATCCCTGTTTATATCTATCCCAAATTTGACAAAGAACTTGGTATCATCACGAACATTACACCGCAGCAGGTGGAGGAAAAGCTTAACCAGCATCCGGATGCGAAAGCCATACTTGTTACCAATCCCACCTACAACGGGATAACAACGGATATCAGGGAGCTTGTCCGGATAGCCCACAACCACAAAAAAATAATAATGGTGGATGAAGCTCACGGGCCCCATCTTAAATTCCATCCCGACCTGCCGACCTCTGCGATGGAAGCCGGCGCGGATGTTTGCGTGCAAAGCACCCACAAAATAATCTCGGGGATGACCCAGGCCTCAATGCTTCTGGCAAGAAAGAGCATTGATCTTATGAAATTAAAACGGATCCTGCAATTACTGCATACTACTTCACCTTCCTATATATTAATGGCCTCTTTGGATGTTGCCAGAATGCAGATGGCTACACAGGGCAGAGAAATTCTTTCCAGGGTGATAAATCTGGCGGAGGAAGCAAGGAAGGGGATAAAGGGGCAGGGCCTCGGCTGCTTTGGCCGTGAAGCCATAGGCCGAGAGGGGATCTTCAGCCTGGATGTTACCAAATTAAATATTGACGCGACCGGGATCGGCGATACCGGGTATGCGGTGCACAAACTGCTGAACAAGAAGTATAATATTCAGGTGGAATTTGCCACCCCGACAAGCCTCCTGGCCATTATCAGTCTTGGCAACACAAAAAATGACATAGAAAAGCTGATTTACGCCCTGAAAAATATTAAAATAGGCTATAAAAAAAATGAACAGGTGGTAAATGCAATCAGGAGCGTGGGTTTTCCAAGTATCGTCTCGGAGGTTGTTTTAACACCAAGAGAAGCCGCCTTCTCCGTTACGAAAAAAGTGCATTTTAAAGATGCTATCGGCATGATCAGCGCTGAAATTATCTGTCCTTATCCTCCGGGAATACCTTTACTTGCCCCGGGAGAAAGAATAACAAAAGAAGTTTATGATTATCTCCTGTTCCTTAAGGATATGGGCACCATAATAAACGGTCAGGATGATAAAAACCTTAATTTTATTAAGGTCGTTCAGGAATCCAGGCACGAAGCAGATAATACAAACAATATACTTGAAGTTAGCAAGATAATCGGCTATTCTGGTATGCCAAAGGGTTCGTGAGAACCTAATTTGGCATGATCAAAATAATAATTTCTTATCAGATCACGGCCTGAAGCCGTATTCTGGTATGCCAAAGGGTTCGTAAGAACCTAATTTGGCATGATCAAGATAATAATTTCCTATCAGATCACGGCCTGAAAGCCGTATTCTGGTATACCAAAGGGTTCGTAAGAACCGGTTTGGCAGGAAAAAAATAATAATCCAATAAGGATACATTACCAGATAAACACGGAAATATTTTCAAGCTACCAGAAGGAGAGTAAGAAGGTGCTGTATTGTTGTGATGAATGCCCCTACTATGAAACTTGCAGCGAGTCCGGGACTTTGCTTGAGGGCTGCTGTAAGAAATGTATATACTATAAAGATTGCCATGTCGAGGAGACCCACGATGAAGAAGATCAGGAATAAAGTTAACAAAAAAGTAAAAACGGGCAAAGCAAAAACAGTCCGGGTAAAACTTGCCGGGAGCTTACGGATAAAGCCTTCTAAACCCGTAAAAGCGGAGAAACTCCCGCCGAAAGACCGTAAAAAATATAAAGAAAAGCTGATCTTGCTTAAAAAGAACATTATCGAAGAACTTAATAAAAATCTTGATGACAGTAAAAAAATAGACTTTAATGAGGTGAAAGATTCGGTAGATCTGGCGAGTGATACTTATGACACGGAGTTTCTCCACAACTTGAGTGATTCTGAAAAGCTGCAGATAGAAAGCATTGAATCTTCTCTGGAGAAGATCGAAAATGGCTCCTTCGGCACCTGTGAACTCTGCAGCAAAAAAATAAACAAAGTACGCCTTGAAGCGCTCCCGCACGCAAAGTATTGCATTGAGTGCCAGACAAAAACCGGGGGTTGATAAAACAGGAATGAAATGGTAGAGAAAAGGAAAAAGCTTTTTCTGGTGGACGGCAATTCATATCTCTACCGCAGTTATTATGCGATAAAAAATTTAAAGACGAAAAAAGGCGCGCCAACCAATGCGGTCTTCGGAATGGCGCGCCTTTTAATTAAAATATTTAGAAATTATAAGCCGGACTATATTGCCTTTACCTTTGATACCAAAGGGCCTACCTTGCGGCATAAAGCCTTTGCCGGTTACAAGATACAGCGTGAGCCCGCGCCCGAAGATCTTATCGCCCAGATGCCGGTCACAAAAGACCTGATAAAAGCGTTTAATATCCCTTCTTTTGAACTTTCAGGTTACGAAGCCGATGATATAATCGCTTATCTTGCAAAAAAGGGTGAAAAAGCCGGGCTGGATGTACTTATTCTTACGGGAGACAAAGATCTTTTGCAGCTTGTAAATGAGCACGTAAAAATAATGAGTGTTCATAAGGATGATTATATATATGACGCTGATAAAGTAAAGGAAAAGTACGGAATAGCGCCCGGACAAATGGTAGATTTTCTCGCTCTACTGGGAGACGCCAGCGATAATATCCCGGGGGTGGATGGCATAGGAGAAAAAACCGCCTCAGAATTGCTGAAGGAATTCAAGGATCTTGATGAGGTATATGGTAATTTGTCTGAAATAAAAAATGAGAAACTGAGAGAAAAACTTCAAAAAGGGCGGGAAATGGCGTATTTCAGCAAAACGCTCGCGGTATTGATAGAGCCCCCGCTGAATATTAAAATAGAGGAGCTTATCCTGAAGGAACCGCATGCGCAGGAGGTAATGGAAAAGCTTTCTGAGTTGGAATTTACAAGCCTGCGGGAAGATTTCAAGAAACTCGATCCTGTCTTTTTTGCGGATAAAGAAGAAGATCTTTTTACGGGGGAAAAAAAGACAGAATGCAGCTTCCTTCCCGTAAACAATGAAAAAGAGTTTGAGGAGCTTAAAGAGAAACTTAAAGAACTAAAAGAGGCCGGCCTGGCTTTGAGCGGCGGAAAGCTGCTTTTGAGCCTGGAAGAAGGCAGGGTTTACAGCCTGGAGCCTGATAAATTTGCGCCGGAAGAACTGCTGGCGGAAAAAACATACAATTTTTCTTTTTTTGATTATAAAAAATTTTTAAGACTCTACGGCGGAGTAACACCGAAAGCGCGGGTATTCGACTGCATGCTGGCGGTGTATATCTTAGATCCTGACCGCGGAAGTTCTTCCCCTGCCGAGGCCGTCTTCAGATACCTGACGGAAAATCCTGCGGAAGACGGGGAAGTCTGCTTTCTTTTAAGGTTAAAGAAAACGCTTGTAAAAGAACTTTCCGGGCAGAAACTTCTCCCGCTCTTTGAAAAAGTGGAGATGCCGTTAGTCCCCGTACTTGCCGCGATGGAAAAGGAGGGGATAAAACTCGATATTAAATATTTAAAGATCCTTTCTGAAAGTGTTGCAAAAACACTTGAAGAACTTGTTAAACAGATCTACGGGCTGGCGGGAGAAGAGTTTAATATTAATTCTTCCCGGCAGCTGGGCAAGATCTTATTTGAAAAACTAAAACTGCCTGCGGGTAAAAAAACCAAAACCGGGTTCTCTACCGATGTGGAAGTGCTGGAAGAGCTCTCTTTAAAGTCGCCGCTGCCAAAAATTTTGCTTGAGTACCGGCAGCTGACAAAACTTAAAAATACCTATATTGACGCTCTGCCTCTTCTTGCGGACAATAAAGACAGGATCCATACCTCTTTTGATCAGGCCGGTACCTCGACGGGCCGGCTTTCCAGTTTTAATCCCAACATTCAGAATATCCCGGTAAGAAATGATATCGGAAAAGAGATCAGAAGGAGTTTTATTGCTTCAAAAGCGGGCTGGAAGATAATTTCCGCGGATTACTCACAGATAGAGCTCAGGATACTTGCACATTTTTCGGGGGACTCAAACCTCCTGGACGCTTTTTCGAAAGATGAGGATATTCACCTCCGCACGGCCGCGGAAATTTTTAATATGGAAAAAAGCCTGGTTACCGGCGAAAAGCGGAGCGAGGCAAAAACAGTTAACTTTGGAATAATCTACGGTATTTCCGCTTTTGGCCTGGCAAAACAATTGAAAATCAGCAGGACCGAAGCGCAAAAGTACATTGACAGCTATTTTAACAGGTACCCCGGAGTGGATAAATTCATGAAAAGTATCAAGGAAAAGGCCCGCAGCGAGGGGTTTGTTGAGACTCTTTTCGGCAGGAAAAGATATATTCCCGATATTAAAAGCAGCAATAAAAACGTCAGGGAGGCCGCAGAAAGAATGGCCATAAATGCCCCGATCCAGGGCTCCGCTTCCGATATTATCAAGCTTGCAATGGTCAATTTGTATAGTATAATGAAAAAAGAAGACGGAGAAGGCAAACTTCTGCTTCAGGTGCATGATGAGCTGGTACTGGAATGCCCTGAAAAAGAGGCGGAAAAACTGAAAAAAACCGTTAAAGAAACCATGGAAAATGTTGCGAAACTTAAAGTTCCGCTGAAAGTTGATATAAAATCGGGGGCTAACTGGTTTGAGTGCAAATAGGCCGGTCATAGGTATCACAGGAGGAGTGGCCACGGGCAAGAGTGCCGTCGCCGCAATGCTGAAAAAATACTTTAAATATGTTATTGATGCCGATGAAGTGGCCCGCCGTATCGTTGAAAAAGGAAAACCGGCCTATAAAAAGATAATTAAAGCTTTTGGCCCGTCCCTGCTCGCAAAAGACGGCTCACTGGACAGAAAAAAACTGGCCGGAAGCGTTTTTAAAAATAAAAAAAAGAAAAAACTGCTGGAAAAAATAACCCATCCGCTGATAATCTCGATCATGAAAAATACTATCGCAGGCTTAAAAAGAAAAAATAAAATAATAATTTTCGAAGCGCCTTTACTTTTCGAGGCAAAAATGGAAAAGATGGCGGACATTATCCTGGTTGTCGCTTCCTCTCAAAAAAAACAAATTGAACGGTTTACGGAAAAAGGGTACTCTAAAAAAGACGCGCTGTTACGGATAAAAGCCCAGCTGCCGCTGGAACAAAAAATAAAAAAAGCGGATATAGTTATTTATAATAATGGCAGCCTGCAAGAACTGAAAAAAAATGTAAAGAACCTTGTAGCACTGCTGAGAGAATTGCCTTGACCGGGTACTTAACCGGAAAAAACAAAATTTGAACAGGAGTTAAAATGCCGGAATATCCTTCGCTTAACCGTACCGCGCTGGTGGTACGGCCCCTGAAACCCTACTGGGATTGGGCAAATAATATAAAAGACGGCATCCCCCCGGGGATGAAAAGTTATGAGCAGACAGAAATGGATACAACCGTTTATCTTATTCCCGATCTTGACCCTTCCCTGGTACAGGTTCATATTGAAACTATTTTTCCGGAAATATTTGAAGATGAGTTGAATGCCTGGTGGACAAAAGAAGAGGATTGGCCTAAAACCCGTACCTACGAAATTTTCAAGAAATGGTTTGAGATAAGCATTGCCCCTCTAATTTATGATACCGAGAAAGGCGATATAATAAAAGAGTAATGGGCGGCGGCAGAGTTTCTTATTTAACTCCCAGTATTTTTAACTCGCGCTCAAGTTGTTTTCCTGACTTGAACCTTATACCTTTTAACCCCAAGGCCCTTGCCGCGTCAACGAATTCAAAAATGTCATCAATGTAAACACATTCTTCGGGTTTGCAACCGGCTAAACTCACGGCTTTCATATAGAGCCTCGGGTGGGGCTTCATAATACCTTCTTTGTAGGAAAGAATGCCCCCTTCAAATATATCTTTAAGGGGCATTGTTTTTAGACAGATCTCATAATGAATAACATTGGTATTTGAAAGAAAAACGAGTTTATATCTCTTTTTGAGCTTGCGGTAAATGTTATATACCGGCTTAATTAGTGTGAATATCTGCGAAAAAATGTTCTTAAATTCCCCATAAGAGATCCTCAGCTTAAAACGCGCTTTTATTTTATTGAAAAAGGCATAAGGACTTATTTCTCCCCGGTCAAACTTGATATCCATTTTATTCCGGTAGATAAAATCATACACCTCTTCAATATCGCAGCCTGCAAGTTTTGCAATTTTACCGCAGGAAATGGAGTGGTCAAAATCAATAAATACGCGGCCGAGATCGGAAATAACCGCTTTAACAGGCAGAGTGTTTTTCATGCCGGTTAGAATAGCACGAATGCGGCCGTTTTCCAAGAGCAAAGTAAGGCCACAAAGTAAGGCGGCTCCCTTGACAGTATCGGAAAATATAAGTATAATAATCCCATGGCGATGAAAGACAAAAGAAAACAAATGCGCGTCAAGGTTAACATTCCGGTTCAGATCTATGATGTTTTAAATAATAAGAATTTTACCGGCAGGATAATTGATATTTCTGTGGGCGGAGTTTCGATGGTTACCGTTGAAGAACTCCCCGTTAATACGCCTGTTTCTTTGACTTTTTCTATAGAAGAGAATGTTTATAAAAGGCTCCCTGCCGATGTGGTCCGTGAGGAAAAAAAGCAAAATGAACAGTTTCTTGGTATCGCTTTTTTTGACCTGGATGCGCAGGCACAGAATAAACTTGATCTTACGATAAGAAAGATCCATTCAAAGATCAAGAGGGGCCTCCATAACGAAAATACATAACTACCGGAAAAATTTCGGGAAAAAGGCGCTTAACTTGAAAGCAAAAATTATATAAGCATGATCAATCCGTGGATATAACAAATAAAAGAAACCAAAAACGTGTACGGGTCAATTTGCCCGTGTATATCTATGATATTTTAAACAATAAAAATTACACCGGCAAAGTGGTGGATATTTCCATGGGCGGAGTTTCCATAGTTGCCGAGGAGGAGCTCCCGGTAAATACGCCTGTTTCGTTAACTTTTACCTTTGAAAATATCGTTTATAAGAGAATTTCCGCTGATATTGTGCGTGAAGTGAAAAAAAAGAAAGAGAAATATTTTGGCAGCGCATTTTTCGATCTAAGCCCGCAAGCAAAACGGCAGCTGGAAGACGCAATAAAAAAAGTACATTCAAAAAAGATAAAGGGATTACAGAAAGAGACCATATATAATATTTACAGTTAATTATATTTTTAGATGTTTTTCCCGGCCTGCAACTTCCCCTTTCTTAAAGAGTTCCTGGTAAAGAATCCACCTGCTTTGATTAAAACAAAAATAATTGAAATACAGAATAATAAGGGGTATAATTTATATGTAAACTATAATTATATTATAGGTTGACAATAAGAACGGGGGAAATATTAAACTATTCCTGGCGATACTATATCTTACCTGCTTGCCGGGCGCGGCAGAAGAAGAGCTTTATACTGTTGCCCCGGTCATAGTGACCGGCACAAGGTCAGGAGCAGCCATCAGGGAACTTGAACAGGTATATCCAAAAACTGAGATAGCCGTGCCGGAAGCGCTAAAAGAATTGCCGGGCCTTGATCTGCAAACCCGGGGCCCTCTTGGCGCTCAGGCAGATATCAGCATTCGTGGTTCGACCTATCAGCAAATATTGATACTAATTGACGGTACGAGAGTAAATGATCCTCAAACGGCGCATCACAATATGGATCTGCCTGTACCTGTCCTGGCTATAGAAAAAATAGAAGTTTTAAAAGGACAGGCCTCTTCTATTTACGGCTCCGATGCTTTTGGCGGAGTGATAAATATTATTACCAGAAAAGCGCAGAAAGAAAACATTCTTCTCGGGTTCGGGTACGGGTCCTTTAATACTCAGAATTATGAACTGGGTTATGAAAAGGCCTGGGGCGGGCTAAGCGAACAGCTGTCCTTTCAGCGTACCGTTTCAGACGGCTATAGATATGATACCGGTTTTTCCAATTATTCGTTTCTGAATAATACCGTATATAAATACGCGGGCGGGCAAACCTTTATTAAACTTGGTTATATGGACAAGACCTTTGGCGCCTATGATTTTTACACTCCCGGGCTTAATTTTCCCTCAAAAGAATCTACAAGAACCTGTTTTATCGAAACCGGAAGCAAGAATGAACTCAATACGCAGATGACCCTGGGGCTCAACGCGCATTACCGCCGGCATGATGACAATTTTATGCTGGATCTGACCAGGCCCTCGCTTTTTGTCAACGAGCACATTTCTTATAACTACGGCCTGGAAGCTCAGGGAACCTATAAGTTCGATAAAAACAACTTGCTGATCTTCGGCGGTTCACTGGAGCAGGAGGAAATATATAGCTCCAGCCTTGGCATCCACCACCGGCCCCGGCAGGCTTTGTTCACGGAATTGAGCGGGGAGGTCTCAAAAGAAATAAAAATAGATACAGGACTCAGGTTTGAAAATTCGGCTTGGGGCCCGGTCCTGGCGCCGGCACTGGCTTTCCGCTATGTTTTATGCAGAGAACTTATTTTAGCGGCTTCAGCAGGGTACTCGTTCAGAAGCCCCTCTTTTACCGAACTCTATTATTCCGACGGGGTGAGTTTCGGGGATCCGGCGCTTAAACCGGAAACCGCAATTTCTTACGACCTGGGAATAAATTACTTTTGCTGCAATGAACTTTCAGCAAAGCTCTCGCTCTACGCAAGGGATGAAACAAACCTGATAGATTGGGTGGGGGCCACTCCCGCGGGAAAGTGGTACGCGCAAAATATAGGAAAAGCAAGTGTGTATGGTATTGAAGGGGGGCTCAAGGCAAACCTTGTGTTTGTTGAGCTTACTGCAGGCGCTTCCTTCATTTATGCGAAAAAGGAACTTGATTATTACTCAAAATACGCCCTCCTTTATCCGGCCGCGCAGGCCTCATGTTCATTTAAAGGCCCGGAGTTACTGGAAATTACCCCGGAACTGGAAATATTGTATAAAAGAAAAGCAGGCGTTAATGACTATACACTGCTTAACTTAAAGCTGTTAAGAGAGGCAGGCGGTGTTACCATATATATAGAAGGACAAAACCTGTTGAATGCGGCTTATGAAGAAATAAAAGGTATTCCCCAGCCGGGCCTCACCTTTTCCTCGGGAATAAAACTCAGGCTGTAAAAAACTATTATTTGGCAGGCAGGAGGGAAGGGCTTTCCGGAGCAAACAGTTAACGGTAAATGTTATAGATAGTTTCTTTTCGCAGGCCCTTTAAATTTTTTAAATGGACCTTTTTAATGGTATTTTCAAGCTGCGACCGCGCTTGCGGGTCCAGATCAAAAAAGGCGCTGCCCAGGTATTTCTCTTTTTGCTTTTTTTCTTCACGGACAATATCAGCAGGGACCTTTTTATAGATAGTATCCTCAAAGGTGAAAGTTAAAGAAACGGGCGTTTGAATGGTAAGCTCTTCCGGGGTTACAATAGAAACGCCGCCGGAAGAAATATCCACTATTTTGCCGACAAAACTTTTATTATTCAAAATATCATAAATTTCCACCGGCAGCATAACTCTGACCCGCATTTGTTTTCTTCTATTTTCCATCGGCATTCTTTTATTATACCGATATTTTCCGGTTTGTCAAGATAGAAACAATACCGGGCTCCGGAAGCCCCTAAAAATAAGATATTACAAATAAAACCTGCAGTTTGATTTCCGCTCGTTTATATAATCAGTACAAGCTTTGTAAGATCTTCTTTTATAAATGACTCATCCTCTGGAATTACGTAATTCAGCTGATCAATAGCGTCTTAATAATGATAATCGGCGCCCCGGTATACTGGCTCCTTTCTTAAAAAGCTTTGCTTCTGGACTTTATAAAATTAATTCGGTATTATAATAGCATGAAAGATCTCCTATACAAAAAAGTTAAGCAGGATATTGAGCAAAAGATAGCTGAAAAGCAATATAAAGAAGGGCGTTTACCTACCGAGAGGGAACTTTCCGAACAGTACAAGGTTTCCAGGATAACCATCCGCGCGGCCTTAAAAGAGCTTGAACAGGAAAACAACCTTTTCAGGATCCGCGGCAGGGGTATATTCATCTATGATAATGATAATCCTTTTTCTCCGGAGAGAAAGATAAGGGAACTCGGTATCGTATATCCGGAAGCAAAGATAGCCGGCAGATACTACTATTCTAATGTCCTGAATGTCCTCCGGGATTCCGCGGAAAAATTGAAATATACCGTAAAATACTGCCCGCTTTCTTCCGGCGAAAAATTTCTTCCGGGAGAGGGCTTTCTTGCTATGGCCCTCCGGGAAGGGCTTAAAGCAGTTATTCTTACTTCGCCTATACCCTTAAAAGCGCTGGCAGGCTTAAAAGAAAAAGGGATCAAAGTTGTTCTTTTGAATTTTCTTTATAAAGAGCAGCTGGCGAGCTCTGTGGGGTTCGACTACGAATACGCAGGAGAGATACTGGGAGAACAGCTGGTAAGGATGGGAAGCAAGACCCCGGGGCTTCTGACCGGGCCGCTTAAAAGCGAGTATGGAGAGCTCCCGCAAGCCCCGGTCATAATAGAAGGCCTTAAAAAGATCTATAAGAATTGGGGCCTGGGTTTTGACGCATCTCTGGTTAAAGACAGCAGTTTTGAAAGAGATTCCGTGACCCGGGACATAAAAGAACTCTTGAGTTCAAAAATTGACGGAATTTTTTGCACCGATGAAGCAGTTTTCAAACTTTTCCTGTCTTATTATTATGAGAACCGAAAAAAATTTCCGGAAAATTTCGCGATAATAGGCTCCAGCCCGCGCGAGGCCTACTATCCGTTCCCCGTCCTGGTCTATCAACAGACAGAAATGGCCGAAGTCAGCGTAAATCTTCTCCATTCACTTGTAACCAACAGAAAACTGCCGGATCAGGCTATCTCCATAAAACCCGAGATCAAAGCGGGCTAAAAAACGGTTGTTATCGTCACTTGAATATTCGGCCGGCTTTTGATATTATAAAAATATGCATGCCCTTACGTTATTAATAACTGCCTTGCTTGTTTTCGCCCTGGCCTACAGATTTTATGCCAAGTTCATAATGACCAAAGTTCTTGTATTTAATGAGAAGAATTCCACTCCGGCGCATGATCTGAAGGACGGCAGGGATTATCATCCCACCAACAAATGGGTCCTGTTCGGCCATCATTTTGCCGCGATTTCGGGCGCGGGTCCGCTTATCGGCCCGGTACTGGCCGCCCAGTTCGGCTACCTGCCGGGATATCTCTGGATCCTTATCGGCGCGGTCCTGGCCGGAGCCGTTCATGATGTTGTAGTGCTTTTTGCCTCGGTAAGGAACAGCGGCCTTTCTCTTTCCAATCTGGTTACAAAATATGTCAGTAAACCTGCCGGAGTCGCGGCAGGTTTTGCCGTTCTATTTATTATAATAACCGCTCTGGCCGGTCTGGCTCTGGCGGTGGTTAACGCTCTTAATGAAAGTTCCTGGGCAACCTTTACTCTTACGGTCACGATCCCCGCGGCGCTTGTTGTGTCTCTCTGGATGTATAAGATACGCCCCGGAAAAATTGTGGAAGCCTCCATTATCGGTTTTATTCTTGTCCTGCTGGGTGTAATACTGGGCGAGCCTGTCTCAAAATCAGAATTTGGAAAATGGTTCCTGCTTTCCAAACCCGCGCTTTCAATAATTCTGCCCGTGTATGGCTTTATTGCCTCGGTGCTTCCGGTTTGGCTTTTGCTTTGCCCCAGAGATTACCTTTCTTCTTATATGAAGATCGGCACCATAGTAATGCTGGGTTTCGGCATTCTCTGGGTCAATCCCGTGATACACATGCCGGCCTTCACAAATTTTATGAACGGAGGAGGCCCGATAATTCCGGGCAAGGCCTGGCCCTTTGTCTGTATTACGATAGCCTGCGGCGCGATCTCGGGCTTTCACAGCCTGGTGGCCTCGGGAACTACACCCAAAATGATCAATAATGAAGCCGATATCCGCCTGATCGGTTACGGGTCGATGCTGGTGGAGGGGATAGTTTCAATACTGGCGCTCATTGCCGCAACTGTACTTATACCTGCGGATTACTTTGCCATAAACATTCCTGAAAAAGTTTTTGTTACGCTTGGCTATACCCCGCAGTATCTGGCGGAAATAGAAAAAATGGTCGGGGAGACCCTGGCCGGCCGGACCGGAGGAGCCGTATCTTTGGCGGCCGGCATGTCGGTGATACTTTCTTCGATCCCCGGTATGAAAGCTATGATGGGTTACTGGTATCATTTTGCGATCATGTTTGAGGCGCTTTTCATCCTGACCACGGTTGACACGGGTACCCGGGTTGCCAGGTATATCTTACAGGAGCTCATAAAGCCCTTTAATAAAAAACTTGGAACAGGTTCTTGGCTGCCGGGAATATTTATTACCGGCGGCGTGATCAGTCTTTCCTGGGGGTATCTGGTTTATATGGGGGATATCAGCACCATCTGGCCGATGTTTGGAGTGGCCAATCAACTTCTCGCGACCGTGGCGCTGGCGTTCGGGACCGTATATATATTTCATAATACCGGTAACTGGAAGTACGCGCTCATAACCTTTCTGCCCGCGCTTTTTATGTTTGTAACCACCGTAACAGCCGCGCTTATGAATATTTTTATTAATTACCTGCCAAAAAAAAATTGGCTCAACGCGGGCCTGTCCATTGTCATGCTGGTGCTGGTGCTCATAATATTTTTTGAAGCAATGAGAAAAATCTTAAAACAATTACGAATTACAAATGACAAGGGACAGGATAAGGTAAGCGGATAAAAACCTCCGCTAAAAGCCAAACGAAAATAAATATAGGCGAAGCCCGTTTTTCGCCTTCAATATATCGTACTTTGTCATTTTCTTTTTAGGAGGGAAAATGTTTAAGTTCGAATTGTATTGGCCGGTAAAGCTTGTTTTTGGGCCGGGGGAATTCAAAAGAGCGGGAAAGGAAGCAAAGCTGCTCGGAAAAAAAGCGTTCATTGTTACCGGAAAGTCTGCGGTTCAGAAAATGGGGCTTTTAGACAGGCTGGTTGGCCAGTTAACAAAAGAAGGCCTGGAAGTAAAAACCTTTGAAAAGATTGAACCCAATCCCAGGTCAACGACTGTGGATGAAGGCGGTAAACTTGCAAAATCTTCAGGCTGCGATCTTATTATTGCTTTGGGCGGCGGGAGCGCTATGGACGCGGCTAAAGGCATAGCCCTGGTTGCCGGAGCTCCAAAAAAAGTCTCCGTCTGGGACTATGTATTTAATGCAAAGAATGCACCGGCAATAGATTTTAAACCTTTGCCTGTATTGATGCTCCCTACCCTGCCGGCAACCGGTTCAGAAAGTAACTCTATAGCGGTAATTACCAACTGGGAATTAAAACAAAAGATCCACATCACGCATCCGCTGCTTTTTCCCGCGGTTTCAATAATTGATCCCGAACTTACCTGCTCTTTGAGCAAAGAACAAACTGCCTACGCGGGGGTTGATATTGTCTGTCATCTACTGGAACCGTATTTGACAAACTTCGGGGATGTTCCGGTAAAAGACCGCCTGGCCGAGGATATTATGTTGCAGGCCATTGAAAATACTCCTCCCGCCATGTTGGATCCGTTGAACACGGAGTATAGAAGCCTGATGAGCTTTGCCGGCACTATCGCCTGTTCTCCCATAAGGTTTTCCGGCTGGAACGGAAAAGGGTATCTGCACTGGATAGAGCACTGCCTTTCGGCGTGGACGGATATTCAACACAGTGAAGGCCTGGCCTGCCTGCTTGTGGCCTGGATGAAATATATGAAAAAATATGAATTCTTCGCAAAAAGAAGCATCCTCTTTGGTGAAAAGGTTTTTTCCGATAAGGAAGCCGCAATGCATATAGAAAGCTGGCTCCAGAGTCTCGGAGTAAATACCCGTCTTAAAAATATAACTGACGACCTTATCGGAAAGATGGCGGACACCTTAATGGAAATGTATTCCGGAGGGGCCGGAGCGATAGAGCTTCCCAGCGGGGAAAAAATGTACCGGAAAGATTTCATTAATATCTATGAATTAGCGGCTGGAAAAAAACTCTGAAGCTGTAAAAAAGAGCATTTTCTTTTCCCTTTACCATTCCTAAATATTTTGGTAGTATTAAGTTGCGGGAGGCAAATACCTTAAAAAATAAAGATGCAATTTATTAACATTGTTAACCAATTATATCAGAATTAAGCCAAAACGGACCTATCTAAAGCAGCAAAGGATTTAATAAGGAAACTATGAAATCAGATGATTTTCAAAATAATTTATTGAAACACACAGAAGACTTTCGTAAAATTTTAGCAATGCCATCAGGTGATTGGTCAGTTAAAGGTTTTATTGATGTTGCAAAAAATATTTATACAATTTCCATTGATACAAAAGTTGTTTCAAAAATAATCGAATTGATGATGTTTCCTGTTTTGCAGAAATTTGCAAAAGAGAACAACTTTAAAATGGATTTTTGTAAAGAACAATATCATTATCCCGATGTTACTTTCATAACAAAAGATAAAAAGAAGATAGCTCTTGATTTAAAAAGCACTTATCGAAAAAATAATGATATTGTTTCCGGTTTTACACTTGGCGCATTTACTGGTTATTTTCGTTACAGAGATTCAAAGAAAAATATCACTTTCCCTTATAAAGAATACAGCAAGCATTACATTTTAGGTGTTATATATACTCAACAAGAAGACCGTATTGATGAAAATAAGGTTTATTCAATAGATGACCTGGAGGAAATCTTATCGGTAGTGAAAGATTTTGATTTTATTGTTCAAGAAAAATACAAAATTGCCAAAGACCGCCCCGGTAGCGGAAACACAAAAAATATTGGATCTTGTGTTAAAATTTCCGAATTAAAAGAAGGGACGGGACCATTCTCTGAATTAGGTGTAAAAATATTTGATGATTTTTGGATAAATTATATGACTGCGGAAATGTCCCGAAGTGCAAAATTACGAAAACCGCCGTATAGAAACTTAAAAGAATATCTAAAATATAGAAATACTGAAAATGTTTAATGCCACAATGAAAACAAAAATAAAACAATCAGAGCTTTTTAACGATTTGCCCTCTGCCAAAACTGGAGTCTTACCGTCAACGCGCTACCAAGGAAGTAAATATAAAATAATAGATTGGATTAATTATTATACAAAGGACTTGAGTTTTAATTCTGTTCTTGATGCGTTTGGCGGCACAGGCTGCGTTAGTTATATGTTTAAAATAAACCGTAAACAAGTATTCTATAATGATTCTTTGAAATTTAATTACTATATTGGACTAGCCATAATTGAAAATTCTAAGATTATCCTGAATGAAAATGATGTTAATTTTATCTTGAAAAAACATTTAAATATTAAATATCCAACATTTATTTTTGATACTTTTCACGATATATATTTTACTGATGAAGAAAATAAATGGCTTGATGTCATAATAACGAATATAAGGCTTGTGCAAGACAAATACAAACAAGCATTAGCTTATTATGCTTTATTTCAGGCGTGTATAATAAAACGGCCGTATAACCTGTTTCACAGAAAAAATTTGTATATACGGACAGCGAAAGTTAAAAGAAGTTTTGGTAATAAAAAAACTTGGGATACTCCATTTGATAATCATTTTAGAAGATTTGTTGAAGAGGCAAATAATGCTGTTTTTAACAATGGAAAGAAAAATAGAAGTTTCCATTCTGATATATTTGAAGTAGGTGTTAAAGCAGACTTAATTTATATTGATACCCCCTATATTTCCACAGTGGGCTCAGGAGTGAATTATTTTGATTTTTATCATTTTCTTGAAGGTATTGTATTTTATGAGCAATGGCCAAATTTAATTGATAAAAATTCTAAACATAAAAAAATTAAAAATGGAAAAAATGAATGGTGCAATAAAGGAGAAATACATCAGGCCTTTAAAAAACTATTTAAGAAATTCCAGGATTCAATTTTGGTTGTTTCTTACCGGGACGATGGTACTCCAACAATTAATGAATTGATAGAAATGTTGAAAATATATAAAAACAACATCGAAGTAAAAAAACTTGATTATAAATATGTTTTGAGTACTGGAAGCTCGAAAGAAGTCCTGATAATAGCAAAGTAAATTATAAAAATAATAAAAAAATTAATCCGTAGTCTATTGAAAAGCAAAAAAAGCAGTTTATACTATCTAATATAAAAACAGGCCATTCTTACTTTGGCTTGACAATCCCGCTTTAAAACTTTACAAACTTCTTTTATTTGTTATAATAGGACTATGGACCAGGCCTGGGTTGAAGTTGACATAAAAGCTATTTTGCACAATATAGGGGAAGCTGAAAAAAAACTTGATAAAGGTGTGAAAATTTGCGCCATTATCAAAGATAACGCTTACGGGCACGGGCTTTTTCCTGTTGCAAAAGCTTTACAGACATACGGAGTTTACTCTCTTGGGGTAAGCGATATCTCAGAGGCCGTATCCCTGAGGAAGCAGGGCATTAAGATACCCATACTTAATGTCGTTTCGGCTCTGCCGTTTCAGGCAAAAGACATAGTAAAATACAATATAAGTCAGAGTGTTTCGAATATAAGTATTATTGCAGCCCTGGACAAAGAAGCAAAAAAACAGGGCAAGACAGCGAAGCTACATATTGAAATTGATACCGGGATGGGCCGTTTAGGGGTCAATTCCTGTGATTTTGAAAAATTTCTTAACAGGACAGCCGGGTTTAAAAATATCAAGATAGAGGGGATTTTTTCGCACCTGGCCTCTTCCGATAATAATATGGGCTATACGCTAAGGCAGATAAGCGATTTTGAGTTTACTGCCTATTGCGCGCCCGAGGGGGCGGTTAAACACATCTTAAACAGTTCCGGAGTGATAAATTTTTCCGGCGCGGCCTTTGATATGGTAAGGCCCGGCCTTTTGCTCTACGGCCTTTACAATAACAAGGAAGAGAGAAAAAAAATACGCCTTAAACCTGCGCTTGCCTGGAAAACAAGAGTTCTTGAAGTAAAGAATGTAAAAAAAGGGAGCAGTATAAGTTACGGGAACACCTATTATACCCGGAAAAATACACGGATCGCCGTTCTGGCAATTGGTTATGCCGCCGGTTACAACCGCCTGCTTTCAAACCGGGGAGAAGTTCTTATCAATGGGAAAAAATACCGTATTGCAGGAAGGGTCTGCATGGATCTGACCATGGTGGATCTTGGAAATAACGCAAAAGTGAAAGCCGGGGATACCGCGGTCCTTATAGGTAAGAGCGGAAAAGAAACACTGACGGCCGGGGATATGGCCTGGAAATGCAGGACTATACCCTATTCTGTCGTATGCGGCATACATAAAGATGTTAAAAGGATCTATTTATGACAAATATTCATGACACGGCCATAGTTCATAAAAACGCAAAACTGGGCAGGGATGTTGAGATCGGCCCCTATTGTATCATTGGAGAACATGTTACGCTCGGGGAGGGGACAAAACTTCAACCGCATGTGGTTATCGGCGGGCATACCCGGCTAGGTAAAAATAACCGCATCTACAGTTTTACCGCGATAGGGAATCCCGGACAGGACAAACATTACAAAAATGAAAAAAGTTTTATCGAAATAGGCGACGGCAACATAATCCGCGAATCGGTCACTATTAATTTTGCGACGGGAGAAGGAGAAAAAACAATTATCGGAAATGATTGTTTTTTAATGGCGACGGCTCATGTCGGGCATAATTCTAAAGTAGGCAATAAAGTAACGCTGGTAAACGGCGTGGGGCTGGGCGGCTACGTGCAGGTCGAAGACATGGCTTTTATGGGTGCTTACTCGCCGGTGCATCAATTCTGCAAGATCGGGTCTCTTGCCATGGTCGGCCTGTGTTCTCCTATCGAAAAAGATGTCCCGCCGTATATTCTTGGAGCGGGTAATCCTTTTACTATCTTTGGCCTTAATAAGGTCGGCCTGCAGAGGAACGGTGTTCCGGAGGCCTCAAAAATTGAACTTAAAAAAATGTATAGACTGGTTTTCAGGTCCGGCTTTAATACTTCCCAGGCCTTGACCCGGCTTAAAGACGAGATCGGAAATGATCCTTATGTAAAACACTTCATAGACTTTGTCAGAAAGTCCAAGAGAGGGATCTATAAATGATAGGCCTTCTCGCCGGGGGCGGTGACTTACCGTTGATATTTGCCAAAAACGCGGGAATAGCCGGCGAAAGGCTGATTACCGTTGCGATAAAGGGCGAGGCAAAAAACGCGCTCAATAAATGTTCTGACAAGATCTACTGGTATAATATTAACGAGCTGGGAAAAGCCATAAAAGCCTTTAAAAAACAGGGTGTCAAAAAGATAAGTATAGTCGGGAAAGTAAGAAAGCTCCGTTTTTTATCACTGCTTACCCCGGATATTAAGCTCTTTAAGATCTTTATGAAGCTGGCAAATAACAAAGACGCGACGCTGATAGGAGCCGTAATAAAAGAAATAGAAAAAGAAGGCATTAAGGTGCTGCCCATGACCGTTTATCTGAAAGACCTGCTGGCCCAAAAAGGCGTGCTTACCGGAAGAAAACCCGACGAAAAAGAACGTGCGGATATTAGATATGGTTACCCGCTTGCAAAAAAACTGGCGGACCGGGACATAGGGCAGGCCGTAGTCATAAAAAACAGGGTTCTTCTGGCCAGTGAGGGCGCGGAAGGCACCGATGAAATGATCAAGCAAAGCGGAAAAGCGGGATTTCCCCGGGCGGTTTGCGTAAAGGTGGCGCGCACCAGGCAGGATATGCGGATAGATATTCCCGGAATAGGAGTAAAAACAATTTTAATGTTAAAAAAAGCAAAGATCTCCTGCCTGGCGCTTGAGGCCGGCAAGGTGTTATTAATAGAGAAAGAAAAAATAATAAAGGAAGCGGAAAAAAACGGTATATGCGTCGTTGCCTTATAATCCTTAGTTTATGCGCGGGGCTGCTGCTGCCCGGGAACTGCGAGGAACGCGACCGGGCGCTGGTAACTTATCATTTATGGCTTACCTACAGGGACCTGCCTGATACGGCCTGCCCTGTGGGGCTTCCTGACTCAAAATTTTTTTTAAAGGGCTACTCCCCGGCGTTTGGTTTTTCCCCGCTGGCAGTTTTTTTAAACGAAACCGAGACCGATCCCTTCTGTTCTATCCGGCTCCGCACCGAAGGTTTTGAAGAGCTCAATCCTTTTAAGGAAATTCTCTGGCGTCCCAATGAACTTGAAAGCGAATGCCAGTTCAAAGAAGATAAGAAAATAAAAATGCTCACGGCCTTTATCAATAATGAAACGGCGGGCAGCACGGCGGTGCTGTCTAATTCCGGAACTTCCCCGTGGAAACAGGAAATAATATTTTACGCGAAAGGAACCGCTATTATTCCGGAGGATTCAATTTCGAAAAAAAGCGTAACGGTGACCTGCCCGCAGACTGCGGGGTTTTCCGCGCTCGCCGTGGTTTTTGACAGAACAATTTTAAGCGAAATATCCTTTGTGCAGGAGAATGACAGGTACAGGATAATAGCGGGATTAAATATCCCCGCGGGCTCCGCCGCCGTTGTAAATTTCGGGGCGGCCTGCGCTGCTGATGCCCGGTCGGCGGTAACCGCGGCGGGTATTGCCGCCGGAAAAAATATTTACGAACAGGCCGCGGAAAAGGAAGTATTTTATAATAAATTACTCTCAAATATCCCGCGTATCTATAATACCGATGTTTCAACAAGAAAATATTACCAGACGGCTTATATGCTTTTTAACAGTTACCGCCGGGAAGAATTTTCTGAGTTTGCTGCCAAATATATTTTTGAAGAAAAATTAAAAAAACTTACCGTAGAAAAAGCCGCCCCCTGGCTCTACTGGAAAGCCTATGAATTTACGGGGAATATTAAATATCTGGAAACAGCTGTCTCAAACGGTGAGAGCTATTCAAAGCCGGAAAACAAGGTTTTGGAGCTGTACAACCAGCTGGTGTTGGAATGGGCAGGGTCCTTAATAGGAAAAAAACCTGATTATATACCGGTAAAACTCAAAGAAAGCGCTGAAATTAAGGATGAACAAAAGGTCCTCTATATGCTTGTGAACGGAGAGAGTCCGAAGAGTATTGAGACGGAAGCAAAGAAACTGCTTAATCATAAAGAGCTTAAATATCCGGAAATTTTCTTTATTCTCGACCTGCTTGCAAAATTCGATATTAAAGGGCTTATTCCGGCTTTCTTTGAAAAAGAGCTTCCTTTTACTTCTAATCCTAAAGAACGGACGCTTTTTGAAGTTATGGCCTATATGGATATGTATTTTAAAAGCAGCGGGCTGGATTTTACCAGGGGTAACCTTTATATTCAGCCTTTTGACTTTTATAAATTCAGGAATATTTTTAATTTCAGGCATAAAGGCAATACTCTTGATATTTTTTATTCAAATGAAGGTAAATATATAGACAGGATACTTCTGGACGGCCAGCCGGTCAACTCCAGGCTGCTCTATATACCTGAAGCCGATGTTCCGCCCCTGAATTTAGCGGGAACTGCCGCTTCTTCCGGTCCGAATGCGACTTTATCCTCCAACCCCCAGCGGAAGATAGAGATACAGCTTTCCAACTGGCCTTCAAACCCGGTGTTGAATTCCATCAAAACAAACTCCTGGTTCAAAGTTTTTAAATGTGCTTACGACGAGAAAAACGCCGTCTTTAATATTGATATGGAAACCCCGCCGCCGGATAAATTCAAGGCGGTAATAAGCATAACAAAAAACACCCGGGCGATAAAAAAAGTCACGGTCAACCGGCAGGATATATCAAAATACGGCGGGATCAAGCTGGAGTTCAAAGAGAAAGGTTATTAACGGCTCTATTTCCCGGCTAGGACCAGATAATCCAGGCCAAAGGCGTGAAGCCCGGGAATATTTTTGGAATTATTCATAAAATGCCTGTAACGATAATAAAACCCTGAATGAATCTTTCCTGCTCCGCTGTTAAATTCTTTTTGTGCTTCTTTTTTTGTCAGACAGTAGGCGTCCTTCCAATCTTTATTTAAAGGAAGAAAACCGGAAATTTTTAGACCCCGGGAAACGCTGCAGGTTTTTGTGCTTTGAATTTTAAATCCCGCCTTTTCAAGCAGCAGGAGCAGGGTCCTGTCCGGGAAAAAAAAGATATGCCCGTCCTTGCTCTTAGGCGCCGTCTTTTCTTCCCTGTAAAAGCGGGTTAGCAGGGCCAGGTCCAGCTTGCCGTTCGGCAGCATCAACTGAAAAGTGCCGGCGGGTTTTAAGATCCTGTAGATCTCTTTTAAAAAGGAAACAGGGCCTGTTACATGCTCCAGAACATGATTCATTCTTATATAATCAAAATAGTTTTCCTGAAAGCCCGCCTTAATCAGATCCCCGTGTTTTACTTCAAGCCCGAGTTTTTCTTTTGCGTAGGCAACTGCGTTTTTGGAAAATTCCGTGCCGGAAACCTCCCACCCGCTTTTAGTTTGAACGCCTTTCAGAAAATGTCCCGTGGAACAGCCAATATCAAGAAACCGGCCTTTTTGTGAAATTCTCTTTAGTTTTGCCGCCAGAAGCCCGCCCGAGTATTCATCACGGTATTTATCAAAGTCATAGTAGGTGTTCCCATAAAACTCTTCAAGCTCGAAGAGTGAAGGCGGCGGTTCAAAAAAAGCGGCCCCGCATTCCGTGCAGGAAACCAGCCTGTGCACCGGCTTTTCCAGAAGCCGCACTTCGCAGAGAAAGCTTTTTTCCGCCTTATTTTTACAGATCAAACATTCCATAGTTCTATTTTAAAACAAGAGAGATGGTTTTTGCAAGGTTCCTTTTTGTCCAAAAGGGGCTTAACTGCAAACATATCCGGGATTATCCTTATAAAAACAGGGTTTGGCATTTTTCAGGATATTCTTTTTATTCCCGGCGCTTTCAGGTTGACAAATAGGCCCTCTTTTTGGTAGTATTATACTTACGTTTTTTATCGGGGAGGAGTTCCAACATGAAGTATGTGATAATTGAATCAGGAGCCAAACAGTACAAGGTCAAAGAAGGCGATATTTTTAATGTTGAAAAGGTAGAAACCAAAGGCAAAGAATGCACGATGGATAAGGTGCTTATGGCTGTTGACGGCGATAAAGTAAAAGTCGGCAAGCCGGTCCTTAAGGATGTTAAGGTATTTGCGGAAGTGATCGGAGAAGTAAAAGGCGAAAAACTCCGTGTTTTCAAATACAGAAAAACGGAACAGTACAGAAAGACCATCGGGCACCGGCAGCAGTATACAAGATTAAAAATAACTAAAATAGAAGTTTAGGAGACAGGAGAACAGTATGGCAAGTAAAAAAGCGGGTGGTACATCCAGAAACGGCAGGGACAGCCGGGGCCAGCGCATGGGCGTTAAAGCGTTTGGCGGCGAGCTTGTCTCCGGAGGCAGTGTTATAGTAAGACAGCGCGGTTCAACTTTTGTTGCCGGTATCAATGCCGGCGAAGGGTCGGATCATACGATCTTTGCCAAGGTTTCCGGTATCGTGAAATTTACCAGGAATAAAATTAATATTATCCCGCAGGCACAACAGTAATATCCGTAATGAAAAACCTACCCCGTGTCGCAAGACGCGGGGTTTTTCTTTTTCAACAGCTTGGGATTCCCGAGCGCCGCGAAACACAAGGATAACCGTAACATGAGCAGCTCCAAATTACCCTTGAAAAACTCCTTGCGAAGAGTAAAATACTTATATGCGTAATAAAATACTTGCCGTTCTTTTACCGGTTTCTTTAGTTTTTTGCGCCGATTTTCCGGTAACACTGACCGATGATGCCGGCCTTGCCGCCGTGATCCCTGCCGTACCCGGAAGAATAATTTCTATGGCGCCAAGCAATACGGAAATACTTTTCGCGCTGGGGCTGGAAGGAAAAGTTGCCGGAGTTTCCAGCTTCTGTGATTTTCCGGCCGCCGCAAAGAAAAAAGAAAAAATCGGGGATTTTATGGCGCCTAATCTTGAAAAAATACTTTTTTTAAAGCCGGATCTGGTACTTGCCGGCGGAGGGGTGCAAAAAGACCTGGCCCTAAAACTTTCCGCGCTGAACATTCCAACGCTTACGTTTTATCCCAAAAATATTAATGAGCTGCTTAAAGACATTACGCAGATAGGCCGGGCCACAGGAAAAGAAACCGTTGCGCTTTTATATATAGAGAAACTAAAGGCAAGAATAGAAAAGGTAAAAACCGCGGCAGCCCGGAGCAATAAAAAACCGAAAGTATATTTTGAAATATGGAACCAGCCGTTTACTACGGCCGGAAAAGGGTCTTTTGTCCAGGAGCTTATTACGCTTGCCGGCGGTATCAATATTTTTTCCGAAACCGATAAGACCTTTCCGGAGATCAGCGGAGAGGAGATAATTAAAAGAGACCCCGATATAATAATTACCGCTTATATGGAAAAAAAAGGCAAGATGAAGCAGGAGATCGCCGGGCGGTCCGGCTGGGGAAGTATTTCTGCCGTTAAGGAAGGCCGGATCTATGATGATCTTGATCCGGATATACTGCTGCGGGCCGGCCCGCGCCTGATTGACGGCCTTGAAGCTCTTTCCAAAAAGCTGCTTCAGGAAAAATAATAAAGCGCGTAACCGGGCGGGAGCTTTCAACCGCAGACACGAGGTGCCAGGTGGAGCTGAAACAGGAAAAAGAAATATTAAAACCGCTGGTGGAGGAATTACTTAAATTTTCCTTCCTGCCCGTGCAGGAAAAAAAGAAAGAGATGTGGGCCCGGCACCAGGCGCTTGAAAAAACAGAAAAGATACCTGTTTCGGTTTATTTTGAGGGGATCCCGGTAACGCAGTGGGAACTGATACTTGGCAAAGGTTCTATGAAAACGGAATCCGCGCTGGCCCGGCAGCTCGAGTTTGATCTGAGAAAAAGGCTCTGGGCGGCAAAAAATATTCCCGATGACCATATCCTCTGGCCTATTATAAACATAAATGCCATTATTTCAAAACCCCATGACTGGGGCATAAAGGTAAAATGGGCCGGGACGGATGAACAGGACACTAACCCCGAACACGCGAAAAGGATAGACCCGGCGTTTAAGAGCGGTATAGATGTGTCGAAGATAATTTTCTCGGATATGGATATCGCCAACCGGGAAACGGTAAAAATAATAAACAGGGCCATAGAACTGGTGGACGGAAAACTTTCAGTATTTGCGTATTACAGCAATCTTGGTTTTATGCCTTTTGACCGGGCCGTGGAATTCAGGGGGCTTGAAAACCTGCTGTTCGATGTTATGGAAGCGCCGGAAAAAGTAAAAGAACTTATGCGGGTGATCACCGCTTCCCTGCTCCGGCATCATTTGAACCGTGCGGAAAAAGGCTGGCTCAATGCTCCGACCATAGATAATAAATACCTGGCGTTTCCCATGCGGGTGCACGCGGCCTACCTGAAGAAAGATTTTGACCAGAGAAAGTTAAGACTCAGCGATGAATGGAGCTATATATCGGCGCAGACAAGCAGCGGCCTGAGCCCCGGCATGTATGAAGAGTTTGTCCAGCCGTATAACGCGCAGCTTGCAGAACTTTTTACCGGCAAGACCGTATATTATCACGGCTGTGAAACACTTGACAGAAAAGTCAAAATTATAAAAGAACTTCCCAATCTGAGAAGGCTGCATATTTCTCCCTGGTCTTCCATTAAGTCCGTCCGTGAAGAAACAAAAGACGCTTTTGTTTACGAAGTCCACGACCATCCCGGAAAAGTTTTTTTTGGCATGAAAAAAGAAGATATGAAGAAAGCTTTATTAACCCTGGTTGAAGACGCCGGGGGTTCTGTGTTTGACCTGAATCTCAGTGATATCCATAGCGTAAATAAGGAACCCCTGCTTCTTAAAATGTGGGCTGAAGCGGCCCAGGAAGCCGTGCAGGAAACGGCAAAATAATAACGCGGGTTAAGAGAAGGTTTTACAAAAATTCAAACTGTCAGCTTAAGGAGCCGGTATGCCTCAAACCTCACGGGAAATTGCAATAAAATGTATGTCCTTGACCGGGCCTTCCCGTATCGGTATGGTTTTTAGCCCGGATGCGGATAAGAAGCCCAGAATGAATGATTTTTCCTTTAAAAGCGTGGACCCGAAAGGTTACACGCAAAAAAGATGGGAGGATGAGAAGTTCGAATATTATGACGATGTCTGGGGCAATGTCTGGTACAGGATAAAAGGTTTTTCAGCCGGCGGCGAGATCTTAACTCCGGCGATAAAGAACTGGGAAGACCTTAAGGCCTACAAGCCGCCGGATTTTGAAAACTCTCCTGATCTGGCCCGGGTTAAAAAAGAGTGGCTGGAAGAAAAAAACGAACGGTTTAAGATGTTCGGGCTCCCGGGTTTTATTTTTTCTGCCAGCCGGTATTTACGAAAGATGGAGATCTATTTCGAAGACCTGGCCTTAGAGCAGGAGAATATCCACAAACTGCATACCCTGGTAGCCGAGGTGCTTGAAATTGTAATAAATAAAGCCGCGGACGCCGGAGCGGACGGAATTGTCTACTGTGAGGACTGGGGAACCCAGGACCGGACCCTTATCTCCCCGGATATGTTCAAAAAACTTTTTAAACCCTACTATAAACGGCTTCTGAAAGTTGCGCGCCAGAAAAATCTCCTTGTTGAAATGCATTCCTGCGGTTATAACTGGGCGCTATTGCCCGATATTATTGATACCGGTGTAAGTTGTTTTCAGTTCGACCAGCCTACCATCTACGGCCTGGAAAAATTGGGCGCTTATCTTCAGGAAAGAAAGGTCTGTTTGTTCTCCCCGGTGGACGCTCAAAAGGTCCTGCCGACGGGGAATAAGGAACTTATCCGGCAGACCGCAAGGGACCTGGTAAAGTATTTTCACGGAAAAAACGGCGGTTTTATGGCAAAGGATTATCCCGACTTGCACGGTATCGGGGCCACGGTAGAATCCGACAGATGGGCCTATGAAACTTTTTTAGAGTTCTGTAAATAAATCCGGCCCGCTGCTTGTTATTAAGAAAGGCATGTTATATACTATTACCTGTCGAAAGCCGTAAAATAACGGTGAATCCGGAAAAAGGCAGTAAGGTGTTTATAGGTCATAAAAAGTTTTTTACTTTTTCACTGAAAGGAGCATGATGATGAATGAACTGGAAAAAGGCCGGGTAGCGCTGGTGACCGGCGGCAGCCGGGGTATCGGGAAGGGGATAGCGCTGGTGCTGGCCGATGCGGGCTATGATATAGCCATTACCTACACCAGTAAACAGGAGTTGGCTGTTGAAGTGGCGGAACAAATACGGCAAAAGGGGCGCCGGGCCGCGGTAATTCAAGGGGAGTTAACCGACGAAAAAATACCCCGGCAGATCGTAGATACCTGCGTGCAGGAAATGGGGCGGATAGATGTATTGGCCAATAATGCGGGACGCACTATGTTCGGAAATATTCTAAAAATAGAGCTGGCGACCATAGATCATCTTATAGACCTTAATTTTAAAGGCTGCGTATTAATGCTGCAGGCTGCCGCCCAGTATATGGTGAAAGCCGGGATCCGGGGGAACATTGTCAATATTACCTCGACCCGCGGGCAGCGGGCTTATCCAAACGACGGCGTATACGGAGGTTTGAAAGCCGGGCTTTCGCGCGCCACCGAATCGTTTGCCCTGGATCTGGCTCCCTACGGGATCCGGGTGAATTGTATTGCTCCGGGCTCAATTCCGCACGGGAATTGGAAAGCAAATGAGGCACATAAGGACGCTTACACGGATTTTCAGCAGCGCATACCGCTAAAACGTTTTGGCACCGGTGAAGACATCGGACAGGCAGTAGCCTGGCTGGTTTCCGCTCAGGCCTCGTATATTACCGGCCAGACTATAAATGTAGACGGAGGGCTCATCCTGCCCGGAATGCCGGAAATTGACCGGGGTGCCGGGCCGAAAACATGGGCATGATGGGGCCGCGCGAAAAGAACAACGGCAAAAATATTAACAAAATCATAAAAGAATGGCGTAAATATATTATATAAGCAAACAGGGAGAGGCCAATGAAGATCACCAATATTAAAACTATAATTACCGCGCCGGCCAAACTGAATCTGGTGATAGTAAAAATAGAAACTTCGGAGCCGGGGCTCTACGGACTGGGCTGCGCTACGTTTGCCTGGCGGTCGCTGGCGGTGCAGGCGGTACTGGATAACTACTTAAAGCCGTTCCTGACCGGCAAAGATCCGCAGCGTATCGAAGACATCTGGCAGCAATGCGCAGCAAGCGGTTACTGGCGCAACGGCCCGGAACTCAACAACGCCCTTTCAGGCATAGATATGGCTTTATGGGACATTAAAGGCAAGCTTGCGGGGCTTCCGGTCTACCAGCTCTGGGGCGGTAAATGCCGTGAAGGTGCATTAGTTTACAGGCATACCGGAGGCAGCACGCCGGAGGAAGTGGAGGGCCAGGTCAGAAAATATATGGAACAGGGAGTGATGCACCTCCGCTGCCAGATAGGCGGGTATGGCGGGGGAAAGTCGCCCTTGGCCTCGCCGGAAGGCGCCTTGCCGGGCCAGTATTTTGATCCCGCGGCCTACGCCCGAACGACAGTAGAACTCTTTGCGTATTTGCGGAAAAAACTTGGGCCTGAAGTGGAATTGCTGCACGACGTGCATGAACGGCTCGCTCCCATCGACGCGGTACGCCTGGCTAAACAGCTTGAACCGTACCGGCTATTTTTTCTGGAAGACGCCCTGGCTCCCGAACAGGGGGAATGGTTCCGCACGCTCCGCGGGCAGTGTGCCCTGCCGCTCGCCATGGGCGAACTTTTCAATCACCCTCTTGAATGGGAAACACTCATCAAAGAACGCCTGATAGATTTTATCCGCGTGCATGTCAGCCAGATCGGCGGGGTTACTCCGGCGCTTAAACTGGCGCGGTTCTGCGAGCAGTTCGGCGTGCGTACCGCCTGGCACGGGCCGGGCGATGTCTCGCCGGTGGGGCACGCGGCTAACATTCATCTGGACCTGGCGGTACCGAATTTCGGCATCCAGGAATGGGGCGGCTTCAGCCCGGAACTTGAAAAAGTTTTTCCGGGTTGTCCGAAACAAAAAGGCGCGTATGTTTATTTGAACGGCCGGCCGGGCTGGGGTATAGAGCTGAACGAGCAGGAGGCCGCCAAATATCCGGGTATTCATGAGGTGCCTGCCTGGACGCAGACCAGGTTACCTGACGGAACAAGCGTGCGGCCCTAAAGACCGGAAAAAAGTTAATTTCCTTTCAAAATAAGAGGAGCCATATATGTCTTATGAAAGCGGAATGGCAGCGCTGAATTTAAAGATGACTGACAGGGTTCCGCGCACAGAATATTCTGCTGACTTGCACTGGCCGCTGGTAAAGGCCGTTACAGGTATTGATACGGCAGTAGAGGCCGGCAGGAAGCGGGCCTCCAAAGAATTTATTAAAAAATGGGATTACGCCTTTATGTGGGCTACCCCGTATATGCTCGGGGAGCATATACAGAAGAGCGGTTTTGGAACGAGCATGGGCCACGCGGTTTTCGCGGAAGGCGGGGCGGATTATAACAACGAGCTTAATTGCCCTTTTAAAACCGTTGAAGAAGCTTTTGCCTTTGACCCCTGTAAAACCTACGGGAATTTTGACCAAACAAAACTTGTAAAAGAAATGAATGCGCTGTATCTGAAAAACAAGGAATACCTGGGGGATGTCACTGTAACCATGGGAGGCACATATCACACTCTGTTTTCCGGGCTTATAGAGATCTTTGGCTGGGAGATGCTTTTGCTTGCCCTGGGTACCGATGCAGGGAAATTTGAGAAGGTTGTGGAAAGTTATTTCAACTGGTCAAAGCAGTTCTTTGAGGCCTGGGCAAAAACCGACATAAAAGTATTTATGAGCCATGATGATATCTGCTGGAGCAGCGGCCCTGTGGCTTCCCCGGCTTGGTACAGGAAAACGATATTTCCTTATTACAAAAAACTCTGGCAGCCGCTTTTATCCGCCGGCAAGAAGCTGATGTTTACTTCAGACGGAAAATATGACATGTTCTACGACGATATTATAAAGTGCGGCGCGGGT
>CAITEH010000023.1 GCA_903891415.1 Candidatus Firestoneibacteriota bacterium | reverse complement strand
ACTTGTAATTCTGGGAGAGCTGGCCGAACGGGCCTTGAAGGCGGGCGTGCAGTCCATGATAGAAGGCCCCGGGCATATGCCGATAAACCAGATAGAAGCCAATATTCTGCTGGAAAAACGCCTTTGTCATGAAGCGCCTTTTTACGTGCTCGGGCCGCTGGTCACGGATATTGCGCCGGGTTATGACCATATCACTTCGGCGATAGGCGGGGCGATAGCGGGGACCGCGGGCGCGGACTTTCTCTGCTATGTCACACCTGCGGAGCATCTCGGTCTTCCGGATCTGAGTGATGTACGTGAAGGCACCATCGCCTCAAAAATAGCCGCGCATGTTGCGGATATAGGCAAAGGCCTGACGGGCGCGCTGGAACAGGATAAACGCATGGCTTTTTACAGGAAAAATCTGGACTGGGATATGCAAAAAAAATATGCCCTGGATCCCGCAAAAATTGTAAAGTACCGGAAGAGCGGTAAGGGCAGTAACACCTGCACCATGTGCGGAGAATTTTGCGCGATGAAAAGGATAACCAAATATCTCGGTTAGGGTCTAACTGTCCGGAGGATTTTGTTTCTTCTCGCTGCCGGCCCGGGGCCTTAACCGGCCGAGTTCGTCCCGCAGTTTTGCGGCTTCCTCGTAATTTTCGTTCTCAATAAGTTTAGCAAGTTTGGTTTGCAGGTCGTTGATCCTGGTTGTTTTTTCATCCATATTTTGATGGGGCGGAGAGGCAACCCCTGCCTGCGCAATAATATCCTCGGCCACAAGGATCGGAGCTTTGGAGCGGAGCGCTACGGCAATAGCGTCGGACGGCCGGCTGTCTATTTCTTTTTGAGCGCCGTTAACTTCCACCGTTATGGTAGAGTAAAAAGTATTGTCTTTAAGAGAATTGATATTCACCTTTATAACGCTTGCGTTCAGGTTGTCCAGTATTATTTTTATGAGATCATGTGTTCCCGGGCGGGGTAATTTTGTGTTGTCCATTTCCAAAGCTATGGCCTGGGCTTCAAACGGCCCGATATATATCGGCAGCCATTTATTATTCAGCTCATCGCGGAGTATGACCGCGAACCCTCTGGAAACCGGGTCAGCTACAACACCCTGAACTTTTACGGGTACCATGTTATTCATAACTGGATTATAAAGTAAAAAGCAAAAAAAGTCAAATGAAACCAATATAATAAATATAATAAAGCGGATATTTTATGATTGAAACGCTTTAATTGTTGTGCTAAACTTAATTCAGCTAATAAACCGGAAAAAATTGGATATGTGAGTAACTTCACAGTATAAAAATTAAAAAAAAGATATAATAGTTTCAGGAGGTGTATATGAAAAAGCTAATAGGTATGGCATTGATCTTTGTACTCGCGGCGGGTCTTTCCGGATGCGGGGGCAGCAAGTTTCTGGACAACGGCCAGATAAAAAACACCATTGATCAAACGAATGAAGTTGACAGGTACATTATCGCTATAGGCCTTGGGGCGCCTTCCAAAGATGCTACCGACTCGACGCAAAGAAAAGCGACTTCCAGGAACGCTGCTATCGTTGCGGCCCAGTATGATCTGGTCGGCAGGATAAAAGGCGTAAAGATAGAAGGCGGTGTCACTATTCAGAAAGCGATAGAAACAGATTCCAAGATCTCCGCCATCGTAAACGATTCCATCCAGGGTGCTGAAACGGTCAAGACGGAATGGACCGCGGATGACGGCTGCGTGGTAACAATGCGCGTGGATAAGGATAAACTTGCTAAACAGTTGAACATGAAGTTTCAGTAATATTTAAAACCTAATGCCGCGGAAAAAATGCTGCGGAGAAAATGGATAAAATTGATAAATTAGCCCGCCTGAGTGATTGGTGGGCTAATTTCTATAATGTAAATATACGGAGCAATGGTATGTTGAAAATTTTTTTCCCCCTCGGAGTTTGCCTTATACTTGCGGGTTGCGGCGGGCCAAGACAGGCCGTTATGAGCACGCCTGTTGTTCCCGGCCCGGCAGAGGGAAAAGAAACCCTAATAGAAGTGGAAGCGGAAAGCCTGATCGCGCCGGTTAAAGACAATATCCTGGCCACGCGGGAACAGGGTGTAGAAGCCGCGAAAAGGAACGCTATAGAAAAAGCCATAGGGGTCTGGGTGACCGGCCAGCAGATAGTTCAACAGGCCGCGCTGATAGAAGAAAAGATATTTTCCAAAGTCGGCGGTTATATAAAAGACTATAAAGTGCTCTCCCAGGGGCCTGACGGCGAGTTTTATAAGACAAAACTCTGGGCCAGCGTGAAACAGGCCGATATAAGAAAGCAGATAAATGACCTGGGCCTGCTCCTGCAGACCAATACGGTCAATAATCCCAGGGTTGTGGTGCTTGTAGAGGAATATATAAACGATAAACTCGCGGCGAACCAGACTGCTGCAACCGTGATCATGGGCGAGCTTTTAAGCAAGGAATATAAGGTGGTTGATCAGGAGCAGCTTGATAAGATAAAGACCGATGACCGGGCAATAGCGGCTTTAAAGGGTGACGAAAAAGCGGCGGCGCAGATCGCGAGAAAATTTGACGCCGACATTGCTGTTGTCGGGAAAGTTACCTCGACCGTAAAACCCAATCCGTATGAATATCTAAAGGATACCCTGCTTTCAAATACGGTACTAAACCTTAAGGTCGTAAAAACCACCACCGGCGACGCGTTGTACGCCGTAAATAAGAGCGCGAGCACCTGGGACCTGACCGGCGAAGCTGCCTCGGCGAAAGCCACGGTTAAAGTCGCTGAAGAAGCTTCCAGGGAACTTGCCGGAACGATAGCCGCGAAGCTCTATGAAAGTGTCTCCGTGCTTATTACGGTAAACGGGCTCACGAACCTTAACAGGCTGGAAGATTTCAGAAAGGCCGTCAGATATTTTGACGGAGTTTCCGAAGCCAGGACCAGGGACTTTCTGGAAGGGTCCGCCCAGATAGAATTGACGCTTAAATACGGGAACGCCCAGTTGATCGCGGCCAAACTGGAATCCCTGAAGGACTGGAATTTGAAAGTAACCGAGGCCGGCGGCCACATAGTCAAATGCACGGTGGCTAAATAACCCTCTGCTGTCTTGAACATTTTGTGGTGGGTCGTTGACCCACCAACGCTCTGTGGTGGGGGCTTTTGACGAATATAGCTGACAGCCAAAGCTGTCATTGCGAGGAATCCGCCGTTAGGCGGGGCTTTTGACGAAGCAAACAGGTTTAGGCCTGTGGCAGAATAGTTAATAACTTTCAAAAAGGATAAGGTATGAGTGAACCAAAAAATATCAAGGAAGTACATGAACTTCTTCGCAGGATGCAGGACGCCAAGAAAGTTGATCCCGATGAAGTGGCTTACTATCTCAGGAAGGCCATTACCAAGAAAGACAGTAACGGTGTCTGGATAAAAAAAGAAGAAGCAGGCAAAGAAGAGTCGCTCTCCGTCGTCCGGGTTGAATACGAGAAAGAGCTCGTAGCTATGCGCCTGAACAACAAGAAAAAGAGCAGATAAGGCAAGATCCTCTTTATACGGAATTATTTCCCGCCTGAAGCTCACCGCTTTTTTCATTCCGTAATTATTACGCTTGACCTTTTCTTCTTTTCTGGTAAAATATAACTGTTCACTGAGGGGTGAAAGCAGTACAAAATCAAAATTTTGTCAGGCAGTATTTTATTGGCCTATTTTTTTGACTTTTATGATGATTTTCAAATGCTCGAGGGGGAAATCGTGGCTGACTTAATACCACAAGAGACTATTGAGAAAAAATATTCGTTGTCAGGGGCCAAAAAATAATGCTGGATAAAGATCTGTCCGTGCTTTACGCAGTCCAAACGAGAGCGTTAAATCAGGCGGTAAACAGAAATTCAGATAGATTCCCGGAAGATTTTATGTTCATCTTAACAAAGGAAGAAGCAGAAACGATGGTATCACAAAATGTGATACCATCGAAAAGAAGTATGGGCGGGTACCTGCCCAAAGCGTTTACGGAACACGGTATCTTGATGTTATCATCAATACTGAATAGCAGGCGGGCAATAACAGTAAATATTCAAATAATGCGGACCTTTTCCAGGCTGCGGCAGATGATCGCTTCCCATTCCGAGCTAAAAAGAAAGATCGAAGAAATGGAAAATAAGTATGACAGGCAATTTAAAATAGTGTTTGAAGCTGTGAAGAATTTGATGGCTGTTCCTGATAAGTCAAAGAAGAGAATAGGTTTCTATAAAGATTAAACGAAATCCTGTAAACATGGAAAGAGTAATTGACGTAAATCAAATACCGGTTAGCTATCAGGAAATTGTTTCGTACTCAAGGGGTGTGTCTTATGAAAATTGTGGTCATATTTCTATTTCATTTTTCATTGGGGCTCTATGCTTTGACCGGGTGGACAGACCCCCTTCCGGTTACAACAACCACAGGAACTATCCAGGATTTCGCTTTTTCTATTTCTCCGGATACGGGGGCCGGCCTGTTTTCCTGTGCCTGTAACGGCGGAAGCGCCGTAAACGGTATTTATCTGAAGCAGCGCGCCTCTAACTCCCTTTCCTGGTCTCAAAATATTTTTCTCTCTACGGAGAATAATGATGCTGTTTCCCCTTCCGTAACCGGGCTAAATAATTACAGTTATTCCGCCTGGCTGGATAAAAACTCCGGGAGTTACCGGGTACTCTTTTGCCGGAACGGGGAGGGGGCGATAGAACTCAGCGGTGGAGGGAATTGTACGTCAATAAATATTTTCGCGGGTGCCAATAATTGCGTGCATGCTGCCTGGGCCGAAGGCGGTATTATTTATTATAGAAAAGGGTTCAATAACGGGGCCAACTGGTCAGCTGTCCGGACGGTGAGCGGTGTCCCGGCGGATAAGCCGCTTGTTTATGAGGCGGACGGCAAATTGCTTCTGCTCTGGCAGGGCGGCCCGCTGCCGGTTGTAAGGTATTCTCTGAGCGCTGACGGTGGAGTTACCTGGGGTACAGAAGCCAATTTATCCTCTTTTAGCTCTGCTTCGCTTTCCGGGGCTGTAGATTCTTTTGGTTTTTTCTATGCTGTCTGGGAGCAGGCAAATAAAATATATTTCAAAAAATACGGTTCCCGGGGCTGGGAGATGGAGAAAACCGTCTCGACAAATACTTCGGGCACGGCAAGGTATCCGGCAGTTACAGCGGATACGGATGGCGTAATTTACATTTTTTGGACCGATAACCGGAGCGGGAATTACAGGCTTTATGCGGCTTCCAGCAATGATTCCGGCATGTCTTTTGCGGCTGAAACAGAACTGGCTTCCCTGCCCGCGGCAGAAAAGATAATAGCAGGTTCCTATAAAAATAACCTGCATCTTTTTTGGAAGGAATCCGGACAAATATTTTTTCGCGTAAAGGACACGGCTGCGCCCTATCCGGTGCAAATAGCCAGCCCCTCCCATAATAAAAAAGGTTTTGAAAGCAGTAATAATTGCCCGGTGTTTTGTTTTACCGCTTTTGACAATGACGGGGGAACGGGAATTAAAGGTTTGAGCTTTAGTTTTGACAAAGAACCGGCGGCTGAACCGGTTACGGCGGTAAATTTTACGGGGACCACGCTCAGCTTTCCAAATACGGCCAATGGCAGGTGGTACCTGCATGTAAAGTCGGTGGACGCGCTGGGTAACTGGAGCAGCGCGGCACATTATGCAGTAATAATAAATAATACTTCTTTGCTTCCCGAGAACGAAGTCTGGTGTTTTCCCAATCCGGTGCGGACCGGCAGCCCTAAAATAAGGTATTTTGTTCCGGAAGCGGCCAGTATCAGTTTAACCGTATTTAATGAAGCGGGGGAGATCTTTGTCTTAAATAAAAAAGACGCTGTCACGGGTGTGAATGAAATAAAAGACCTGGAAACCGCCGGCTGGGCTAACGGCGTATATTTTTTCAAACTTCAGGCCAAAAGCGCTGCTACGGGCAATTCGGCGCAGGTCGTAAAAAAAATGGTTTTATTGAGGTAAAAAATGAACCAGCTCGGGCTTCTGGTATTTCTTGCCGCGGGTGCCGCGCTTTTCGCGGATTATTCTTCGGCAAACTACCTGCTTTCCTGCGAAGGGAACAGCGGGGGCCGGATCTATGCGGCCGGTTCCCCGGCTTTCCTGCTGGACGGCAGTGCCGGTGAAAATTCTGGCAGTTCTTTTTCCCTGCATTATGAATTTAACAGCGGCTGGTATTATACGGTCAATTCCGATGACCTGCCTCCGGACCCGGCAGGTGGGCTGGCCGCGGTTACTCTCAATAACGGAAATATTAAACTTACCTGGTCAGAGTCCGTTGATAAAGAATCCGCGACCAGGGGCTACCGGGTTTACCGTTCGGTAAAACAATATGAAGACGGGCTGCTGCTTGTTGAAACCGGCGGTAATGAGTATACGGATATAGAGGGGTTGATCTTCGGTGTCAATTACTATTACAGGGTAAAGCCGGTAGATGTGGCGGGTAATCAGACCCTTATTGGAAATATAGTAATTACCGCGCTCTCAAGAAGTTTGAGCAGCTCTGTTACCTCGCTTTCCGTGAGTTCCCTGCCCGGCGGCAGGCTGGAGCTTGCCTGGCAGGGGGTTTTGGGCCTGGTTTCCTACCGTATCTACAGGTCAACAGTACAGGGGGAAAAAGGTACTCAGACCGGCGCCGCCGCTGCGGCCGTGTTTTCTGAAACCTTGAGTGACGGGCTGTTGGACGCGGTAAGATATTTTTACACGGTACAGGGGGTTGACGGGGCGGGTAACGAGCAGCAGCAGGGGAATAATCAGGGCTCCGCGGTGTGTGACGCCGCAGCGCCTTCCCGGCCCGAGGTTTTTTCAACCACCCATCCGGATGCTGCGGTAAGCACTGATAATTGCCCCTGTTATTACTGGGTGGAAGCTGAGGATCCAAAAGCACCTGCCGGCGGCGCAACCGGGGTAAAAGGCTATTATTACTGCCTGAGCAGGAATTCCGCGGAAACTTTCACTGCCGGCTGGATATTTATTAATGAGCTGTCGGTGAAATTTGCGAATATACAGGACGGGGATTGGTATTTTTATGTTCTTGCCGAGGATAGAGCCGGCAACAAAAGCGCGGCCGCCGTGAAACAACTTGCCATAAAAACCACCGGTAATGTAAGCGGCTGTATAACGGACTTTGACGGAAAAACATTTTTACAGGACAGCAGAGTGGACCTTGTTGCCGGGAGGATTTCTGTCCGGAGCAGCCGGACCGGGTTGTCAGGAAAATATCTTTTCTCCGAAGTGCCGTTCGGCAGTTACAAGCTGAGAATATTCAAAGCCGGGCATGACCCTTTTGATTCTGAAGAACTGGTACTTTCCAAAACAACGCCGGCAGTGATCTTGAATAAGTCCGTATCCGCGTTTCTAAATATAGGTGCGGAAGGAGTAGCGGTGTATCCCAATCCCTGCCGGCTCGGTTTTCTTACGTTTGTTTATAAAGTGGCTACTCCCGGAAAAGTTATTATTGATATCTTTGATGCAACAGGCCGCCGCGTGGCAGGTTTGGAAGAATTCCAGAGTTTGACCGGTTTCAGGGAAACCAGGTGGGATGTTTCTTTGGCTGCTACCGGAGTCTATTTTTACGCCGTAAAACTCGAGAATAACGGCAATATTGTAAAATTTCCCGTCAAAAAATTCTCTCTGATCAGGTAGGCCGGAATGCGTAAAATAACAGCCATGCTCGCGGTTTTCATAACGGCAGCGGTCTTTGCCGAAACTCCCGCCGCGTTCGCTTTTCTGTCGAGCGGTGCCGGGGCCCGGGCGCTCGGAATGGGCGGCGCTTTTACGGCCGTGGCCGGTGATGCCTCTGCGTTATACTGGAACCCCGCCGGGCTGGCGGGCATTGATATTTACAAAACGCATTTCACCGGGATGTTCACCAATATGGATCACAATCGCCTTATGGGTTTTGCCGGGCTCTATGAAAAAATGGAAAACGGAGCGGGTTCGGCGGGACTGAGTCTATATTATTTTAGAGTGGGGGAAATAGAAGGCCGGGATGCTGCGGGCGCGGCAACCGGTGAATTTGAGTATAATGCCGGTGTGTTTTCTGCGAGCTATGCCAATGTTATCAGTGATTCGCTTAAGGCCGGCCTCTCCGTTAAATATTATTATGCTTCAGTGCTTGAAACCGCGGGCCGGGGTTTTGGCGCGGATCTAGGTTTATTATTTAAGCCCCTGGGCCCGTATTTCTCGGCGGGCCTTGTGCTAAAAGACCTGAATACCGGTATTAACTGGGATACCGGCCGGGTTGACTATGTTAAAACCACTCTGACTCTTGGCGCGGCTCAGAGCCTTATTTATGAAAAATTTATTGTCTCTTTTGAGGTGGAAGGCAGCGCGGCCGGAACCCTTAGATACAGAGCCGGGGGAGAGTATATTTTTAACAATACCTTTTCTGTACGCCTGGGGCTTAATCAGGGCGATCTTGCAACAGGGTTTGGGGTTTCTTATCAAAACTACCGGCTTGATTATGCCTTTGCTCTGGATAAGGACGGCTTTGCTGATGTACACCGGTTTTCGTTTTCGGCGGGATACTAGGACGAAAAAGCCGGCTTCCGCCCAGGCGGATGCCAAAACATTGCCAACTCAAATGAAGGCAGATTACACAGATGAAAGAGAGATGGCACAGATAAAAAAGAAACTTAGGGCGAAATTTCTCCAAAGTAGTTCTTTGGAGGACACAGATAAAAAAGAAGATTATCCTCCTTAGTGGCAAGGCCTTTCCAAGAATGCGGGTGAAAAAAATATATTGAGCCGCTTGCAATGCCTGATGAAATCTAAAATGATCGAAGAATACATTCCTGTGGCAAAATATTGAAAAAAAGGTTATAATTCAGCTAATTAAAATTGGGGGCAAAAAGCCGGAATTTGCGGCTTATTTAACATTAGATACGAGGGAAAATGGTAAAATTAAAAATTAAATGGCCGAATTTAAAGAGAATTTTCAGGTTCATTTATTTAAAGATCGTCAGAGCCAATGATTCCCCGCCCAAGGTTGCGGCAGGAGTCGCGGTAGGTGTATTTCTCGGGATATTCCCGACTTTTGGCCTGGGTTTGGTGTTTGCGTATATTCTGGCTGTAATATTCAGGATAAATAAAGCGGCGGCCCTGGCCGGAAGCTTGATCATGAACCCGTTAACCACGCCGTTTTTCTGGGCGCTTTCCGCGGTTACCGGAGGGGCTTTGATCGGCACAAAAAGAGATCTTATACTTGAGGAGTTATATTCCGGGCGTATTTTTAAGGCCCTGGGCCCTGCTTTTCTCGCTTATATGCTCGGAAATATTCTTATCTCGGTTGTTTTCGCGGTCCTTGCCTATTTTGTAACGCTGGAAATAATACACAGGCATAAAAAAGTTTAAAAAATCATTTATTTATGCTATTATTTAGACAGCAAATGCAGCAGGTTTTATCATAAAAAAAGTTATTCAGGCGGGGAAGTATATGAAAAAAATAAATATAGTTTTACTTATAGTTACCGCATTTATTCTCTCCGGGTGCGGCCGTGATAATCTGGATAGAACAAATCCTCTGGATCCCGCATCGACCTCCTATACCGGCGGGAAAGCCGTGAAAGGTAAAGTGCTGAATACTTCCGGTGTTGTGATCGGCGGGGCCCGGGTCTATCTTGATAGCGGATATACTACCACTGATGCCACCGGTTATTTTGTTTTCTCAAATTTAGCAAGCGGAACTCATACCCTTTCAGCTTCAGCATCTTATTATCTTCCCAAGTCCATGCCAATAAATGTTCAAAGTTCTGAATTCTACCAGGATATCCAGCTTTCCGATAAGACCACTATTTTTTCCGACGATTTTAACTCCTATGGACCTAATGTCACCCCGACAATTCCTCCCTGGGGCTCTGTAAACGCAAATTTCAAGACCCTTTCCGGGATGGGTATTTCTTCCACAACCTGCTGTACTATCCTCGCGACTGCGTCAAATACTGCTTCCATGGATTCCCCCGCCTTTTCCTCAACGAGTGGAACGAGAGCAAAAGCCCTCGCTAAGGGTAGATTCAGCAACTGCCGGGCCTTTTACGCTGAAACTCACGGATTCCACCGGTACCAATACTTTAGAGTTAGGTATTTCTGCCGCGCCTAAAATATATTATAAAACCCTGACCGGCAGTAATTCGTTGAATCTGCTCTCGACAAACACCTACTATGTTTTCACCATTGAAGCCGATAATGATACGAATACCGTTGTTTTTAAGGTAGATTATGCAACCGGGGGAAATTTTTGGACCAGCAGCTCTTTTGTGCTCTGGAGCAGTACGCCTTATTATACCTTCAATAAAGTCTCAATCTGGACAAATTCCCCGACTTCCGGCTTTTCCGGCTATGTTGATGATGTAAAAGTATATAATAAATAGACGTATTCAACAGCCAAATAGCTCATTCCCTGTATCCGGCCTCTTTTTGCCGCTTTCAAAACCGCCCAAATTCTGGTAAAATATGATATTAGTGGTTAATTATCTTTTAAAGGGGAACTGTTATGAAGAACGATATCAAAGTAGGACTCATAGGTTTCGGGACGGTCGGGGCCTCGGCGGTCAGGATAATTAATGAAAATAATTTAAAGGTCAGCACCCGGGCCGGAGGGAAAATAATAGTAAAACGGATAGCGGATAAAGATATTACGACCGGCCGCGGAGTTAAAATTGATAAAAAGATACTTACTACGGATGCCTATCAGGTCATCAAGGACCCGGAGATAGATATAGTCGTCGAACTTATCGGGGGGCTGGAACCCGCCCACAAATTCATCATTGAGGCCTTAAATAACGGCAAGCATGTGGTCACGGCCAATAAGGCGGTGCTTGCCAAATACTGGGAAGAGATAATGGAAACGGCAAAGAAGAACGGGGTGGATGTTTATATTGAAGCCACTGTCGGCGCCGGGATCCCGGTCATACAGGCCCTGCATGACGGGCTGGCCGCGAATAATATCAGGTCTATCTACGGTATAGTGAACGGGACCACCAATTACATACTTACCCGCATGCTTGAGGATAAAAAGGATTTTGAAGAAGTCCTTAAAGACGCGCAAAAAAAAGGATACGCGGAAGCTGATCCTTCCACGGACCTTTCAGGGAAGGATGCCGCCAATAAACTGGCCATACTCTCCTCCATTGCTTTCGACACGGTAGTTGACCTTAAAGATATTTACTGCGAAGGCATCACGCGGATCACCAGGAAAGATATGATGGACGCCCGGGAACTGGGTTACGTTATTAAACTGCTGGCTATCGCGAAAGATTACGGTGACGCTCTGGATGTCCGTGTACATCCGGCCCTTATTTCCTCCGAGCACCAGCTGGCCGCGGTGGATGATGTGTATAACGGCATTTATTTTGTCGGCGACGCGGTGGGCCCGGTAATGTTTTACGGCCAGGGTGCGGGAGGGTCTTCCGCCGCCTCCGCGGTCGTAAGCGATATTATTTATATTGCCAGGAATATTATTAACGGTGTGGCCGGCAAGGTTCCCAGTGTTTTCTTTGAAAAAGGTAAATCCTTAAGAAAGATAAGGCCTATTGATGAAATTAGTTTCAGGTATTTTTTAAGATTCATAGTGCTTGACCGGCCCGGAGTTTTCGCTAAAATAGCGGGCTTGCTCGCCAAACACGGCATAAGCATCTCTTCCGTGGACCAGAAAGAGCAGCACTCCGGCAGTAAAGTCCCGGTCATAATAACCACGCATGAAGCAAAAGAAAAAGAAATGAGAAAAGCACTTTCTGAAATAGATAAACTTGCGGTGATCGGGGAAAAAACCCTGGCACTTAGAATGGAAAAAGGTGAATAATGACTGAAAGAGCTCAGCTGTATAAAGGAGTCATCGAATCCTGGAAAAAATATCTTCCGGTCTCAAAAAAAACACCGGTTATCACGCTTTTTGAGGGTAACACGCCCCTGGTCCGCGCTTTTAAACTTGAAAAGAAAATAAGCAGAGATATCGAACTCTATCTTAAGTATGAAGGCATGAATCCCACGGGTTCTTTTAAAGACCGCGGTATGACCATGGCGATCTCCAAAGCCAAAGAAGCAGGAGCGAAAGCGGTTATCTGCGCTTCCACCGGTAATACCTCCGCCTCCGCGGCCGCTTATTCGGCCCGGGCCGGTATGCAGTGTATTGTGATACTTCCCGCGGGAAAAATAGCGCTGGGCAAGCTTACCCAGGCCCTGATGCACGGCGCGACCGTGCTTGCTGTTAACGGTAATTTTGACGAAGCTTTGAACATTGTAAAAGAGATAGCCGCAAAATATCCCATAACACTGGTCAACTCCATAAATCCTTACAGAATAGAGGGACAGAAGACCGGTTCTTTTGAAATTTGCAGGCATTTTACCCCTGATTATCATGCTATTCCCGTAGGCAATGCCGGGAATATCACCGCCTACTGGAAGGGCTACAAAGAATTCAAAACTGCCGGACAGATTAAGAGCCTGCCGGTCATGCTGGGTTTTCAGGCCGAAGGGGCCGCACCTATTGTCCGGGGCTATCCCATAGAAAAACCGGAAACGCTGGCAACGGCTATCCGCATAGGAAATCCCGCTTCCTGGAAACAGGCCGAAGCGGCCCGGGATGAATCAAGAGGGCTTATAGATATGGTGAGCGATGAGGAGATAGTCGCAGCTTATAAAATGGCGGCTGCTTTTGAGGGCGTGTACTGCGAACCGGCCTCGGCGGCTTCGCTGGCGGGGATCCTCAAACTTTCTAAACAGAAATATTTTTCGAAACGCGCGGGCAGTAAAAAGGCAAAAGTTGTATGTATCCTTACGGGCCACGGGCTAAAAGACCCAGATAGGGCCATAAAAGTTTCCGCGCCGCTGGTCACGGTAAAACCGGAATTGAAAGAAATAATGAAGCATGTGAGGCTGGCACGATGAAAAAAATGGGAAAAAATAAAATAATAGGCACGGTCCTGCTGGTTCTCGCGTTCCTTATTATGACGGGCTCAATAATAGCCAACCAGTACCTTACTTTTCTAATAACGGCGCTTGCTGTGATGACGGCAATAGTTTGCGGCGTGCTCTTAATGTTCGGCGCGGAGGAGCAGAAGTAAAATGGGTATTTTGCTGGATGAAGCTCCCTATATCCTGGAAAATTTTCCGGGAGGCGGAATAGTTATCACTTCCGCGGATTGGTTCATTAACTGGTCCCGGGCGAATTCCCTCTGGCCTTTGACTTTTGGCCTGGCTTGCTGCGCTTTTGAAATGATCTCCGCAAATATGTCCAAATACGACCTGGACAGGTTCGGTGTTTTCCCGCGGCCGACCCCGCGGCAGGCCGATCTTATTTTTGTGGCCGGCACGCTTACAAAAAAAATGGCCCCGAGATTAAAGAAACTTTATGACCAGATGGGCGAGCCGAAATATGTTATTTCCATGGGAAGCTGCTCCAACACCGGCGGCCCGTTCTATGATTCTTACGCCGTTGTTAAGGGTGTGGACAAAGTTATTCCCGTGGATGTCTATGTCGCCGGCTGCCCGCCGCGCCCCGAAAACCTTATAGAAGGCATAAAAAAACTTCAGGAAAAGATAAAAAAGGATACTATTAAAAATAATGGACGCGCAAAAATATTTAAATGAAATAAAAGGGCGCTTTCCCGGTACTGCGGACGCCGCCCCCGAAAGAATAAAAGACGGGGTGCCCGCTTTGCTCTGCCCTGCTCCGTTTCTTTTTGAGATAGTTAAATATCTCAAAGCGGAAGGCTTTAATTACCTTATGGATCTTTGCGCCACCGATTACAGGGATTCCCTGGAGGTCATCTACCATTTCTGCGCGCTTGAAACAAACGTCAAGTTGACCGTGAAAGTGCGGCTGGACCGCGAAAAACCTGAACTCGCCTCAATAACCCCGCTGTATCCCGGAGCCGACTGGCAGGAACGGGAGGCCTTTGACCTGCTGGGTATTAATTTCCCCGGGCATCCTGATCTAAAGAATCTTCTCCTGCCTTGCGGGTGGGAAGGCCATCCTTTAAGAAAAGATTATTCCAGAAAACCGGATCAATATGACTGAAAATACATTAAAAGATAAGGACGGCTTCGAGACCATGTATTTGAACATGGGCCCGCAGCATCCTTCGACCCACGGGGTGCTCCGACTCGGCCTGGTCCTTGACGGAGAAGTGATAATCAAAGCCGAGCCCGATATCGGTTATTTACACCGCGGTATGGAAAAACTGGCGGAGAGCCGCACCTACCAGGCCAATATAGCAATGAGCGACAGGTTTGATTATGTAACCTCCATGAATAATAATTTTGTAACCGCCCTGGCGGTTGAAAAACTGCTGGGAGTGGAAATACCTAAAAGAGCGCAGTATCTCCGGATCCTGATGGCCGAGTTAAACCGGGTCGTAAATCATATTCTTTTCTTTGGTTTCTTTGCCATGGACCTGGGCGCCACGACGGCGCTTATCTTCGGGTTCAGGGAAAGAGAAGAGGCCCTGGAACTATTTGAAAGTGTTTGCGGGGCCCGGTTGACCTATAATTACTTCCGGGTCGGCGGTGTTTCCCGGGACCTGCCTGCGGGTTTTATTGAGAAGGCCGGAAATTTTGTAAAAATGATGAGGTCGAGGCTAAAGGACTACGATGATCTGGTGACCGGTAATGTTATATTCCAGGACCGGTCTGTGGGAATCGGCAGGATCTCCAAAGAAGACGTGCTGGCCTATTCCTTAAGCGGCCCGGTAATGAGGGCTTCCGGAATAAAATATGATATAAGAAAAGACGACACTTATTCGGTTTACCGGGAATTTGATTTTGAGGTCCCGGTCCGGGAGAACGGCGATTGTTTTGACAGGTATATGATGAGAATGCTGGAACTCCGGGAAGCTTTAAAAATAATAGAGCAGGTGCTTATTAAACTTGAGCCGGGAGAGATCCTGGCCAAAGTCCCGAAAATCATCAAACCGCCGGCCGGAGAGGCCTATGTCCGGACGGAGTCGCCAAAAGGCGAGCTTGCCCTGTACCTGGTAAGCGACGGCACGGCAAATCCTTACCGGCTGCATTTAAGAGCGCCGTCGTTCATTAACTTGCAGATACTGCAAAAAATATTGACCGGGGTTAAAGTGGCGGATGTGATAGCCATTCTGGGCTCCATAGATATTACCCTTGGAGAAGTTGACCGATGAATATAAGTTACGGCCTCGAAAATATCTGGACCTGGCTTATAACCTTAATTGACAGGTTGTTCTGCCGGGCCGGCCTGCCTTATATTTTTGCCTATACGCTGGAAAAAATAATATTCGGGGTGGCTTTGCTGGTTTTTATTTCCATTTCCGTGCTTTTCCTTATCTGGCTGGAAAGGAAAGTTTCCGCGCACATGCAGTCCCGGCTTGGGCCGATGCATGTCGGCGGCTGGCATGGCTGGGCCCAGACCATCGCGGATATGGTAAAACTCTTATTTAAAGAAGATATAATCCCTGCGAAAGCGGATAAATGGGTGCACAGGATAGCCCCGATAGTTGTATTTGTTCCTTCACTTATGGCCTTCCTGGTAATACCCTTTGAGAAGAATTTGATAGGCCAGGACCTGAATGCCGGGATCCTGCTTATTTTTGCTTTCTCTTCCCTTGCTGTTTTAGCCATCATAATGGGAGGGTGGGCTTCAAATAACAAATATACCCTGCTGGGCGGTATCAGATCGGCGGCGCAAATGGTAAGCTACGAAATTCCCCTGGTTTTATCTGTTTTAAGCGTAATCATGCTGGTCGGGAGTTTGAAGCTTAACGATATTGTCGAAGCCCAGCAAGGCTGGCACTGGTTTGCTTTCACACAACCGCTGGCTTTCATGCTCTACATAATTGCGGCCACCGCGGAAGTAAACAGGACGCCTTTCGACCTGCCCGAGGCGGAGTCAGAGATCGTTTCCGGTTATAACACCGAATATAGCGGGTTGAAATACGGGTTTTTTATGCTTTCCGAATTTACCAATATGCTGATAGTTGCTCTGGTCGCGGCTACGGTCTTCATGGGCGGCTGGCAGGGTCCAAAGTGGCTGCCCCTGCCCGGAATTATCTGGCTTTTGCTCAAAACCTATCTTATCGTCTTCGTGCTTATGTGGTTTCGCTGGACCTTCCCGCGGCTCCGGGTGGACCGGCTAATGGACTTTGGCTGGAAGGTGTTGATACCTCTGGCATTCGTGAATATTTTTCTTACCGGGCTTTTTATGGTGGTTTTTAAATGAACGCGTATATTTTGAAAATATTAAGGGGTTTTTGGAGCCTGCTTGTCGGTATGAAAGTAACTTTGAAATACTTTTTTAAAAAACCTGTTACGGTGCAGTATCCCTATGAAAAGCGCGAAATTGCCCCCGTCTGGCGCGGCATCTTGAACCAGCTCTGCGATGCCAAAGGCGTGGAGCTCTGTGATGGTTGTCAGATCTGCGGCAGGATATGCCCGGTGCAGTGCATCTCCATGGAAGTTTACAAAGATCCCGCGGATAACAAAAGAAAAACGAGCAGTTATATCGTTGATTTTGGGCGGTGCATGTTCTGCGGGCTTTGTGTCGAAGCGTGCCCGAAAAAATGCCTGGTGCATACGACCGATTACGTGCTGGTTTCTTACGAGAGAGCGGGTATGGTACTCGGCAAGGATAAACTGGTCAAAAGATAAACAATTTATAGTGTGGAATATGCCGTCTTTAGTATGTTATAATTCAAAACCTCTTTTCAAGGTTGTGAAGATTGCCGGGATGGTGGAATTGGCAGACACGTACGCTTGAGGTGCGTATGGGCTTTCCCGTGGGGGTTCAAGTCCCCCTCCCGGCACCAATTATGATTGCTAATAGCTGATTACTAATAAAGGAAAATCGAATTTAAAACAGGAGCAAAGCAATGATAATAGTGGGTGAAAGAATTAACGCGACAAGAAAGCATGTAGGAGCAGCGGTTTCCGCGAGGGATGAAAAATACATAATTAAGGAAGCCACCGAACAGGACCGGTTCGGGGCCCATATGATAGATGTTAACGCCGGAAAATCCCCGGAAAAAGAAGTTGAAGATATGAAATGGCTCATGGACCTGGTCCAAAAGCATACCAAGCTTCCTATCTGTATCGATTCCGCCAATGCCAAAGCCATAGAGGCCGGCCTTGCGTTGAACAGGAACGGCCGGCCGCTTATAAATTCGGTGACCGATGAGCCCGCGCGGCTCGAGGCGATTCTTCCGCTCGTGAAAAAATACGGGACCATGCTGGTCGCCCTGCTGATAGACGAAAACGGGGTGGCGGATACGGTGCCCAGGCGTATGGAGATCGCTGATTCTCTGGTAAATAAAATATTGAAGTCCGGGGTCAAAGTGGAAGATATTTTTGTCGATCCCTGCATTTTTCCCCTGTCCACGGACGGAAATTACGGCCTGGACGCGGCGGAAAGCATAACAAAAATTAAAACAAAGTTTCCCGGCATCAAAACGACCTGCGGGTTAAGTAATATATCTTTCGGCTTGCCGTTAAGGTCGCTGGTAAACCAGGCGTTCATCGTAATGCTTATGACCGCCGGGCTTGATTCCGCCCTGATAGACCCTTTAGACAAAAAAATGGTCTCCCTTGTTTATGCCGCGGAAGCTCTGCTCAACAGGGATGAATACTGCATGAACTACATTACAGCGGCCAGGGAAGAAAAACTTACCTGAAGGTGTCAGTCAATGAAACCGATCACGGGCACTGCTTGCGGCTCCCGGAAATACGCGGAGCATTTCTTAAACAGTTTGAGTGATTACGAAAAAACCACCGGTTACTCCTATTCTGCCGCTTACTATAATTTAAAACGCATGGCATACCTCCTGCTGCTCCTGGGAAATCCCCAGTTTAAAGTTCCTTCCCTGCATATTGCCGGCACAAAAGGCAAAGGTTCCACCGCGAATTATATTGCCGCTATTATGCAGGCCTCGGGACTAAAGACGGGTTTATATACCTCGCCCCATATCCTGACTTTCAGGGAAAGGATCAGGTTGAATGGCAAAATGATCTCCTGGAAGGAACTGGCCGCGCTGATAAAAAAAATAGAGCCGGCGGTTAAAAGGCTTAACAAGGAAACAAAATACGGGCTGCCTACTTTTTTTGAGGTTTACACGGCGCTCGGGTTCTTATACTTTGCCGAAAAAAAGGCCGGTGTAATGGTCCTTGAAGCGGGGATGGGCGGGCGCCTGGATGCCACCAATGTTGTAAGGCCGCTTGTTTCGGTGTTCACGAATATCAGCCTTGATCACGTAAAGGAACTCGGAAATACCCCGGCAAAAATCGCGAAAGAAAAAGCGGGTATCATTAAACCCGGAATTCCCGTAATTTCAGCCCCCCAGCAAAAAAATGTTCTTCGTGTTCTAAGGTCCGCAGCAAAGAAAGCAGGGTCAAAATTTCTTCAGGAAGGCAGGGCTTTTAGATATACTCTAATTTCTTTGACTGCAAAGGGAAGCAGTTTTTCCTTCAAGAGTCCCGGGCTGGCCCTTAAAGAGCTTAAAATAAAAATGCCTGGAAAACACCAGGTTTTAAATGCTTCTACCGCGCTTGCGGCTTCTGAGCTGGCTGCCGTCAAGCTCGGGCTTACCCCGGCTCAGCTGAAGCGGGTCATTCCAAAAGCCCTGCTGGAATTTACGCTTCCCGGCCGGATACAGGTTATTGCCAGAAAGCCCTATCTGCTTCTTGATGCCGCGCACAACGCTGCCTCGGCAAAAGCCCTGCTTCTCGCCTTAAAACATTTTAGATACGACAGGCTGCTCCTGGTTATCGGTATGTCGGATAATAAGGATGCCCGGGGGTTCATGCGTGTCTTTGAAAGAGAAGCCGCTTTAGCGGCCTTTGTCAGGTCTTCAAACCCCAGGTCTGCCGGGCCCCAAGGCCTTGCCGAAGCTTCCGCCGTGCTTGCAAAAAAAAGCAGGGCCTTTGAAAATGTGACGGAAGGGCTCAAGTATGCCCTTATGCGTGCCGGAAAAAAAGACCTTGTCTGCGTGACCGGCTCATTTTATGTGCTGCATGACGCGGTAAAATTCCTGAAAGAAAACGGTGTAAAATGCGGCTTGTGATCGATGCTTATTTCGAGCGAAGCGAGAAACAAGCCATCAGGACGAAGGTGTGGAGATGAATATAATTATTGATGCTTATTTCGAGCGAAGCGAGAAACAAGCCATCAGGACGAAGGTAGGGAAATGAATATAATTATTGATGCTTACAACGTGATGCGCTCTACCGGGTTCTCCGAGGACTATGATCTTAAGATACTTAAAAATCAAAGGGAGCAGTTCCTGTCCCTGCTTTCCCTGTACGCGGACAGGTCAAAAAATAAAATTACCGCGGTTTTTGACGGCGGGGGCAGCGGCGGGGTTTTTGAGAACTCCGAAGCTTACGGAGCGGTTGAAGCCCGGTATTCGGCCGGTGGTGAAACTGCGGATGATGTAATAAAAAAAATAGCAGCCGGCGCGCAAAACCCGAGAGAACTGGTTATCGTAACCTCGGATAAAGAGATCTCCTATTATGTGAGGAATTGCGGGGCCGCGGTGGTTTCAGCGCCGGAGTTCTATTCGAAAATAAGGCCAAAAACGCCGGTCGTAAAAGCCGCGCAAGACAGCGTTGAATACTTTGAAAAGCATATAAAAGGTTTTGATGAAGAGGCCGAGAGGCGCGAGGAGCAAAAAAAACAGAAAGGGAAAAAAAGGCGGACAAAATTATGGTAATTTGTGCTAAAATATTGTAAATTATGGAAAAGAGTAAAGGGGAGATCTTAGCGAGTAAAATAATATAAAAGGCTTTTAAAGGAGAAAAGAAATGGCAGAGGGAAAAAGCGGAAGTATCTGGTTTTACATAGTGATCCTGATAGTCGGGGCGGTGATCGGTTCGGTTCTGGGAGAACTTATCGGCCAGCTTGGAATTAAAGAAGGCCTGTTCCATGATATACTGGTAAAAGGAGTCTGCCCGGGCATTACTCCTCCCGCGACCATAGATCTTAAATTTCTGACCCTTACTTTCGGGTTCACTCTTAAACTTACCTTAAGCAGCGTCCTTGGCGTGGTTGTGGCGGGGCTTATCATGAAAAAAATATAGATAGAGGTTTCCTGGTCTTAATTGCCTCTTTTACGGTTGTGTTTCCATATCCGCGAATATTTTTTCAGAATAGTCTTTTATTGACGCCTTCTTTCTTAATTCTTCAATAAAGTTACTGATGGCCACTGATTGTTTCTTTTTTAGCAGGTCTGAGGTAGTTTTCTCTTTATCTTTTTCGAATGTTTTGCCTTCGGCTTTTTTGATATCCGCAAGTTCGATCAAATAATAACCGGTTAAACTATTAATTATCCTGCCCAGTTCTCCTTTGACTTTGAGGGTTTTAGCCGCTTTAATAAAGTCGCTGGATTCATCTATGCCCTTAATTGTCTTATCCGCAAGTGAAAAATAGCCGGTATCCCTTATCCCATACCCGCCGCCGGCCTTATCAAAAGTCAGGGCCTTATCTTTTATAGCTTTATGGAGCTTGCCCGCTTCAAGTTCCGCGAGAGGCGCTGCTTTTTCTTTTTTGAGAGTTTCTTCAATGACCGGCCTTACCAGTTCAAGCGGCTTGTAGGATTCCTGGGTCACGCTCAGGAGTTTTATAACGCAAAAACCTTTTCTGACTTCCACCGGATCTGAAGTTTCACCGGGTTTAAGTTTAAAGAGAGCTGCCCTGATAAGGTCCTGTTCGTCCGGCTCGATGCCGCCGGTATTTATATTATCCAGTCGTGCAAGGGACATCTCTATTACGCCCAGGCTGTTGGCTTTTGCCCCGGCGAGAAAGTCTTTTTTTAAGGCCAGGAGCTTTTCAATTTCGGCTGCTTTGCCTTTCGCATCAGGCATGGGTTTAATAAGTATATGCCGGGCCCGTATTTCTTCTCCTTTTTTTTCTTCCAGCTTGATAATATGATAACCAAACTGGGTTTTGACCGGTGCTTTGGTGAACTCTCCGGCCTTAAGCGCGAAAGCCGCATTTTCAAATTCCGGGACCATCATTCCTTTTTTGAAAAAGGAGAGGTCGCCGCCGTTATTTTTTGAACCCGGGTCTTCCGAGTTTGCTTTGGCCAGCGCCGCGAAATCCGCTCCGGCGGAAAGCTCTTTGATAAGTTTTTCTGCTTTGTCTTTTGCGGTCTTATCGAAGTCCCTGCCGAAGTCGAGCATGGTGTATTGAACTCTGCGTTGTTCCGATACGGTGAATTCCTGTTTTCTTTCGGTATAATAGCGGGCAACTTCTTCCGGGGTAACTTTTACCATTTTGGAAAAGCTTGCCGGATCAAGTTTAAAATAACGGACCTTTCTCTGTTCGTTTTTATACGAATAGTCTTCAAGGACTTCACTCTCACTGGCTTTGGACGCATCATTTATGATCTGCTGGATCTTTGACAGGGTATTATAACGGTGTATCTCAATTATCAGTTCATCCTCGGTCATTTTCTTTTCTCTGAGCCAGTAGCGCATGGCGTTGGCATTGAATCTGCCGCCGGGAGCAAATATGCTTTTTATTTTTTCTTTGTCTTCCGCTTCGGAGGACCCGATCCCGGTCTTTCTTGAGTATTCAAGGAGTAATTGCTGGTTGATGATATTTTGCAGGGTACTCTTTCTTATATCCTTCAGATAAACCTCGGGAATTTCAGCGTCTTTGAAGAACATGGCCTTGTACTGCTCGACTCTCTGGTCGTTTTCTTTCTTCCATTCGTCAAACTTTATAGCCCGGCCGTTAACAGTGGCCAGCGTATCCGGGTCCGGCCTGAAAATATTACTTTTAATCCCGGCATAGCCCAGGCTTAAAACAAAAGCAATCGCTACCGTAAAATAAATAACCTGCATGTTTTTTTTATTCCTGAATACCTGCATGGACATACTGTAATACCCCCTAAAAGAGCAACATTATACAAGCGCAAAAAACCAGCAACAATAATATCATCAAAAAGCTGATATTTCAATATAATATTTGACAAATATGGTTTTCTGTGTTAATAATAAACATATAAATAATATAACTACGGGCAAAGAGGCACCGTATGGATGTCGGCGAGATACTACTAAAAAAGCACATCGACGAAGGCATGCTCAATTTCCTCAAAAATCATTTAAACACCTTTGAAAAGCTGGACATTGTACGGTTCTTTGGCCTGAATTCCTCTTCAAGAGTGGATGTCGAAACCCTCACGGAAGTTACCAATAATAAAAAAGAAGAAATTGAAAAAGCCCTTAAAGAACTGGTAAAAAATCGCATTATTGAAGAAACGCTCCGGGACGGGAAAAAGCTCTATGAACTTTCCCAGAATAAAAATATACTTGAACTTGTAAAAAGATTCATCTCCTATTACAGCAAAAATTCCATAAGAATGCTTATAATCGGCTATTTGCTGAATAAAAGCATAGAAAAATCCGGCACACCTGCTCAATAAATCTTACACCTTTCCGGGCCTGTCTCTATTGCACCACCTGTTACTATGTAGTAGTTCCGAATAATATTTTGCCTGCCTGTCTGTTTAACGCCCTTTATCCTTGAAAAGCACTATTGTTTAGAGTATAATAAAAATTCACATCTATCGCGTCCCCATAGACTAAGGGTTAGGTCACCACCCTTTCAAGGTGGTCGTAGGGGTTCGAATCCCCTTGGGGACGCCATTTTTCGTTAAACGAAAAATGGCAGAGCAATTGAACAATCGAAAATAGAAATTAGATAAAACCAGTTCAATTGCGGTCTATTGCTCAAAAAGATCTCTTAATGCAGGTTATTTTATATCCTATTATCTATTTTTCACGGGGGTGAAAAATGCCGTTTCTCTTCGAAAAGCTAAAAGTCTATCAAAATTCTATTACATTTGCTGAAGAAGTCAGCAACCTTACCGAAGAATTCCGTAAAGGT
>CAITEH010000022.1 GCA_903891415.1 Candidatus Firestoneibacteriota bacterium | reverse complement strand
TGTATGGCTGGCGTAATCCGGCTTTGCTGACGGCTTTTGAACGGGGAGGCGTTTTAAGCAAGGCCTCTGCTTTGGATATCCGCGAACTTCTTGCTTTCGATATTACGGGAGGACAGCGCGGAGGCGGTAGAATGGGCGCGGATTACTGGCCCGTGTTAAGAAACAAAAAAGGCGAGCGTTCCGCACTTGTCTATACCCGTTACCCCGAGAACAATTGGCGTAACCTGGATATTTCTGACTGGTTTCTTGCTCCGGGTCCGGATGGGGCGATTGGGACAGTGCGCTTAGAGATGCTTAAGGAAGGAGCTCAGGTATGCGAGGCAAGGATATTTCTGGAAGACACTCTGCTAAATAATACTAAAAAAGCTAAAATAGGATCAGGGCTGGCAAAACGTTGTCAGGATACGCTTGATGAACTTCAGCATGCTATGTGGAAAACCATATGGAACGACGAGGAAGACTTAAAAAAAATAGGCGTTACAGATTTGGGTAGATATCCTCTTGAAGGCCTGTATAGTGCCATAAAAAAGTCAGGTAAGGATATTCCGGCTTTTCAGAACCATGATAATGAGATAACGGTAGAGCAGGCAACTAAAGGGAAAGAATGGTATGTTGTTGGCTGGCAAGAAAGGGAAAAAAAGTTGTTTTCGGTTGCCGGAGAGGCTGCGAATATTATTGACGGAAATACTTCCGGTGGAGCTGTCCGCGGTGCCTCCTCGGCGGGTGTGGATTTTCCGGAAGTAATCAGTCAGAATACGGGGATTGCAAAAGAAAGCATTCTTGAACTTTCAAAGAACCCGGGTATCAGCAATGACGATATCCTTGCGATCTGTACTGCGGCAGAAATAACAAAGGGTAATATCTCTGAGCTTTACAAGAAAAGAAAGAAAGTGAATACCAATTATGAATTTATAAATAACTTAAATCTTGAAAAAGAAGAAAAAGCAGCTTTTGATGCCCTTCTTAAAAAGCTTAAAGCTGAAGTGAACAAATAGGATCCGTTGGAAAATGCGGGTACAGTTACGGCAGGGTAAAATAAACATCATTTTTAAAAATATTAGCGGCAAGCTATCATGATATCCTGGATGATAGTTGGTTGAGGGTGCGGAGTTTCGGTTTCAAAGGAGGTATTTTATGCTATCAAGGGAAAGAGTTGAGCTTTCACTTGCCCATAAAGAACCTGATATGGTGCCTGTAGATTTTGGCGGCGGAGTTGTAACCGGAATAAATGTCAGCATGGTATACTTATTGCGGCAGGCGCTGAAACTTGACAAACCGGGAACTCCGGTAAAGGTTATCGAACCTCTCCAGATGCTCGGAGAGATAAAGCCTGATCTTATGGAGGCCCTGGGCGCCGATGTTATGCCTGTAACAGGCCTCTATAATATGTTCGGGTATAAAAATACCGGCTGGAAACCCTGGGTTACATTTGGCGGGACGCCTGTCTTGGTACCGGGTAATTTTAATATAGATCCTGAACCAAACGGTGAAATACTTATGTATCCTGAAGGTGATAAATCTGCTCCTGCCAGCGGAAAGATGCCTAAAGACGGGTTTTATTTTGATGCAATCGTAAGACAGGCTGCTTTTGATGAGGAAAACCTTAAGGTAGAAGACAATACGGAAGAGTTTAAACTTATCTCAAAAGAAGAGCTTGAGCATTTGCGGGTAAATATTGAAAAAATTTATAACGAAACGGACAAAGCTATCCTTGCTAACTTTGGCGGGACGGCGTTTGGTGACATCGCGCTTGTTCCTGCCCCCTGGCTTAAAAATCCTAAGGGGATACGTGACCTGACTGAATGGTATATGAGCACTTTGATAAGAAGAGATTATGTGTATCAGGTTTTCGAGAAACAATGTGAAATTGCTCTTGCGAATCTTAAAACGATATATTCCGCTGTAGGAGATAAGGTGAGTATTGTGTATTTGAGCGGCGCTGATTTTGGTACGCAAACCAGTTCCTTTATTTCTCCGGAAGCATACAGGGATCTCTATATGCCTTTTCATAAAAAGCTTAACAGCTGGATTCATTTAAACACCAAGTGGAAAACCTTCATGCATTCCTGCGGGTCGATATCTAACCTGATAGATCTTTTTATTGAATCAGGTTTTGATATTTTGAATCCGGTTCAGTGTTCTGCCGTAAATATGGGGCCGTCGTTGTTAAAGGAAAGATTCGGTAAAAAAATTACTTTCTGGGGCGGAGGCGTGGATACTCAGAAAACTCTTCCGTTCGGGAAACCCGAGGATGTCATTACAGAGGTAAAAGAAAGGATAAAGATATTCGGTAAAGACGGGGGTTTTGTATTTAATACGGTGCACAATATTCAGGCTAAAACTCCCGTTGATAATATTTTGGCAATGATCGATACGGTAAAAAAATACCGCAAATATCCGCTTACGTAAAATACAGTTAAGAATTTGCTCCCTGGAGGTTTTAAATAGTATGAAAAATAATGATTTATTGAAAAATATTGATCCGGTGTTTCGCGGCGGGATTTTCTGGTCTCTAAACGAAAGATTGGAGAAGAAAGAGATAGTTTCCCAGATAAAAGGTTTTAAAAAGGCCGGCTTAGGCGGGTTTTTTATGCACTCTAGAGCCGGGCTTAAGACGCCGTACATGGGAAAAGAGTGGATGAAGCTTATTGGTTTTGCTATCAAAGAAGCAAAAAAGAACGGACTTTATGCCTACTTGTATGATGAGGACAAATGGCCTTCAGGTTTTGCGGGCGGGGTTGTTCCTGAAGAAAATCCGGATTTCAGGCAGAAATTGTTAGTCTGTTTTGATGAAGCAACCGAAGAAAAGGATTTTGTTTTGGTCAAAATGATAAAGGTTAATAATAAGCATTTATATTTTTATCAAAAGACGGTTGCTCCGGGAGATAGCTGGTTTAACGGGCAATGCTACATCGATCTGTTAAATCCTGAAGTAACGGATGCCTTTATTAAATCTACCCATGAAAGATATAAAAGCCTCGCGGGTGAAGAATTCGGGAAGACTATCCCTGCGCTTTTCACGGATGAACCGGCTATAAATTTGCAATCGGAGCTAACATCAGAAAGATATAAGTATTATGCGCCCTGGACGGATACTTTCCCTGCTTATTTTAGGAAGAAAAGCGGGTATGATATTTTGCCAAAGCTTGCCGGGATCTTTTTTAAGCCTGCGGGATACGAAAAGGTGAGGCATGACTACTGGAAGACGGTCTCGTCAATGTTTGCAGAAAACTTTACTAAAAGAATATATAACTGGTGCAGTAAAAACAAACTGGCATTTACCGGTCATTTTATGTGGGAGGATATTTACTCCGCCCAGATCTATTATTCCGGGTCAGCGATGCCTCACTATGAATATCTGCACTGGCCGGGCATTGATCATCTGGGTTGGTACGCAGACAGAAACGGAATGATGCCTATGCTTGTAACTATCAAACAGGTCACAAGCGTTGCGCACCAACTAAATAAAGAAAGGACTCTTTCCGAGATTCATGGCGGAAGCGGCTGGGGTTTGACGTTTGCCGCTCAAAAATGGTTAGGGGACTTTGACTTTGCGCTTGGAATTAACTTCCGCTGTCAGCATCTCGCGCATTACTCCCTTTTGGGTATTAGAAAAAGGGACTGGATCCCATCCATGAATTACCAGCAAAAATGGTGGAACTACTATAAATATGTGGAAGACTATTTTGCCGGTCTTGGGGTTATTATGACCAGGGGAAAATACAAGGCGGATGTATTGCTTTTAAGCAGTATCTCTTCTGCCTGGTGCTTGTTTGAAAATAATGACAAAAAAGGCTGCGATAAAATATCTGATGCCTTTAAAAATATAAGTTATTTGCTTGCGGATCTTCACAGGGATCATGAATATGGAGATGAGGTAATTATAAAAAAATACGGCAAAGTAAAAGACGGGAAGTTTATTGTGGGAAGCATGAGTTATAAACTTGTTGTCGTTCCTCCTGCGCTGAGCCTGTTTAAAAACACGGTCAAGCTTCTTGAGAAATTCGTAAAGGACGGCGGTAAATGCATAATGCTAAAGCCGCTTCCGGTATACATAGAAGGATCTAAAAACCGTGAGCTTTTAAGGTTATACAAAAATGAAAATGTAGTAGTGATAGATAATAACAACGCTGAAATCGAAAAAACTATAGATAAACTTCTTCCAAGAGATGTTAGTATTTCCGGCCGGGACGGGAAAGAAATAAACTATATTTGTTATCATCACCGGGTGGATGGAAAGAAACATGTTTACTTTTTTGTTAATAGAAATGAAAATTTAGGGTATGATGCGAAAATTCAGGTAGCTGTAAAGGGAATAGTTTCTGAACTTAACCCCGGCAATGGGCAGGAGAAGCATCTGAATTCTTTAGACCTGTATTTTTCTCCGGGGGGCTCTCATCTCATTACAGTAGATGAAACCAAGGAGCAGAAATATGTCCCCGGGCCGTTTGAAAGTTTGAAAAAAACGATATTACTGGACAAAAAATGGAAGCAGGAACGGAAAGACTACAATTCTGTCGCTCTTGATTATTGCGAATACCGGATAAATAATGGGGGCTGGTCTAAAAAATTGCCTCTTAGTCAGGTTCAGCTGGATGTTAGAAAGTTTTTCGGCTTAAAAGACGGCGAACTTATCAGGCAGGGTTTTGATATGCAGTACTGGAAGAAGTATGAAAAACTAATTCCAACGGAACTTGGCGTTCTGGAATTGAAATATAAATTTAATGTAAGTGCCTTGTCCGGGAGAATATTGCTGGCGCTGGAAACTCCGGAGGCTTTTAGGATATTTATTAACAACAAAGAAGTTCAATATAATAATGAAAAAAGCAGCTGGTGGACAGATAAGGCATTTAGAACTGTTGATGTAAAGAAGTTTGTCAGGAATGGCAAAAACGAAATAATCTTGAAAAGTAATTTTAAAGAAGATATGGAGCTTGAAGCTGTCTATATTATCGGAGATTTTGGTGTCTTTGGAACTGATAATAAAAAATTCAGCATTGGCATAGAAAACAAGTATTTAAGCACCGGTGATTGGGGCAGGCAGGGTTATAAGTTTTACTCCGGTGAAATGGTATATAGGCAAAATGTCAAACTTGATAAGTTGAAAGGTGAAAAAATATATCTTGAGGCGGATAAAATAAGCGCCGTCGTAACAAGAGTTCTGGTGAACGGGAAGTTTGCCGGATATTTTGCCTGGCAGCCGCATAAATTAGAGATTACGGCTCTTGTAAAGAAAGGTGAAAATATGATAGAAATAGAGGTTATTGCCGGCTTGCGGAATCTCCTTGGCCCGCATCACGCAAAAGACCTTAAAAAATGGGAGTTTGTCAGACAGGCCACTTTCTCTGATATGAAAAGATGGACTGACAGGTATAACTTCGAACCGTACGGGCTCGAAGGAGAAGTAAGAATTAAAATTCATAAACAGACAAAAACAATTCACTGAAGATAAATAAAGTATTTTAGTTATTGAGAGAAGGCGGGATGTGACATGAAAATTATGTATAGGTCATTAATCGGTCATAAGGAGGGGGCAAGGAAGATCCATCTCCACAGTACAACTATTAAGATCAAAAATAAGGCCGACAGGGAAGCACACTACCAGCATAAACACAATGCGGAAGAGGTGTTTTATATACTGGAAGGCCGCGCGCTTTATGAGTTTAACGGAAAAAAATATCCGGTAAGAAAAGGCGACGCGGTATTTTTTCCTTCCAACAAGCTGCATGCAAAGATGAAAATACTGAGTAAAATCCTAAAATATATAGTGGTCAGGAGTATTGAAAAAGATGACGAAGTTTGCTGCTGCGGAAAAGATAAAATAAAGCATGGGAGGCAAAAATGAAACGAACTCTTTTTTTGACGGCAATTATATTGAATATTGCTGTTTCTGCGGTATTTTCCGCCGAATATTTTGTGGCAAGTAATGGTTCTGATTCTTCAGCGGGAACGAAAGAAGCTCCCTGGAAAACAATTTCAAATGCTGATGATAAAGTGAAAGCAGGGGATATTGTTAATGTCTTGCCGGGTGTTTATGAAGAACAGATCAAGATCAAGGCCTCAGGAGAAAAAGAAAAACTGATAACATTCCAGGCGGTAGAGAGCCGGAAAGCAAAGACGCAGGGCTTTAATATTTTAGGCGACTATATCCGGATAAAAGGTTTTGAAGTTACCTGGAACAAAGCAAATGAGACGGATATGGGTATATACGCCGGGACGGCCCATAGGGCAAAAACTGCGAGGAAAGGCTGTGAAATCCTGGATAACTACATCCATGATATTGAAGAATACGGCATAGTGGCCGGTACTTATGCAAAGGTCATTGGCAATAAACTGAAGAATGTCCGTGCCGGAATTTATGTTAATAGCTTTTCGCTTATTGAAAATAACGAGATAGATAACCTGGTAAGTACCGGAAGAAACGGGCAAAATATAAAAGGAAAATATACTTTCTTTATCGGGGAAAATATTACTTTCAGAGGCAATTACCTTCATGGAACACCGATGGAAACCATGGCGGCCCAGGGTGTCTGCTTTTTCGGTACCTGGGACCAGGCGGAAGGGCCAAGCAGTAATATTCTTATTGAGAACAACCGGTGTTTTAATTCTACACATGCTTCCGAGCCCGAAGGCTCGAGAAAAAAATCACATCATATTACTTACAGAAATAATTTATTTGTAAATACGGTCTATGTAGGATTACTGCCCAAGGATTGGACCGAGGTTACGATAGTAAACAATACTTTTATCAATTGCGGGGCGTATCCTATCTGGTTCCAAACCGCAAGACAGGTGCAAAATGCCGTGGTCAAAAACAATCTTATATCCTACTACAACCATAAACCTATCGGCAAAAATCCTCCCGCTGAATCCGGTATTTGTGTCTGGCTGAATAAAACAGAAGATAAAATACCGGATATTAGTAATAACCTGATGTGGAATTGCAAAAACAGGAATTACAGCCCTTCCGATATCACTGCCGAACCTGTATTTGTTGACCCTGACAATAATGATTTTCGCCTGAAAGCAGGCTCTCCGGGAATAGATGCCGGAGCCGATCTGAAAGAACTCGTCCCCACCGACCTGGAAGGCACAAAGCGCCCGCAGGGAAAAGGCTATGACATAGGGGCGTATGAATTAATAAAATGACTATTTACTGATCGCAAAAAAGCAATAAAAAACAAAAATGAATGCGCTATAATGAAGCTATGTTAAAATCACTGTCCGCTTCATTTCAATACGCTAATGGTTCGTTCGAGGAAAAAATAATGAAAAAACTAAATAAGGGGAGCTGTTCCACTATTAGATTCGGACAGAAATGCGCTATTACCCTCTTCGTTCTTTCAGCCATCTGTCTTTATGCGGCAGAACCGGGATTTTCAGCCGGTGTACCGACGCAGATTTCCTGTATAAAAACGAAAGCCTTCCGGGCCTATCTCGCCGCAAAAATACCCGGGATGAAAGTCTCATCTTCCGGCGGCATCGGGAGGAATGTCAATACTTTCTCCGATGCGGCGGGACAAAGATCGGCGCTGTTGCTTATCCTTTTTGGCGTGTCGAACAATGATACCTTCGCGATCGACAACGGCGTAAAAGCACTTATTATGCCGTTCTCGTATCAGAACGATGACGGCACATTCAAATGTCCGGCGGCAGGTTCAAAAAAGGTCGAGCCGAGGGATATATATGGCGAGGCGATGTTCATCGGCGCCGTGGGTGAAGCCGCGCTCGTGCTGAAGGATTCGCCGTATGCTGACACGTATCTGCCAAAGCTGCTTGTGTGCAAAGCCCGGGTCAAGCGGTGGTTCGCGCATATCATAACCATAAAGGATGCAGTGCTCGAAATCGATCGCAATTTCTGCAACCGTCTCGCGTTCGATGCGCTCGCGTTCGAATCGTTTGGTGTTCTGTTCAACGACAGGGAACTCATCGCTATCGGCGAAACATTCATCAGAGAAACGATGCGGATGCAGTCGGAGCAGGGCTATTATCCGGATAACAAAGGTCCCGACACAAGCTATAATGCGGTAACTGCATGGAAGATGCAGGTCTGTTCCCTCTACGCCGGCGAAAAACTGAAACCGCTGATGGTGAATTCTATCGCCCGGGCTATGGCCTGGGAAATTGAAAGGATAGATCTACAAACAGGCGCCGTCAGCGTTGATGAAAATGTCCGTACCGGTAAAGGGCAGGAGAAATTCCTCGGCCATGTGAAAGATGTCAATTTTCAGGAAGTTGCGTATTCGCTTTTCTATTGGGAGACCATCGGCGGCAATGCTGCGGCGGGAGAGCTCGGGGGAAAAGTAATAGCATATGCGCTGAAGAAGTAAAGTTGCATGAAAATATAACAAATGTATAATGTATGACAAATAATAAAGCTGTCATTGCGCATGTCCGCCAACGCTTTGTGGCGGAAGGAGTCTGCCGTTAAACAGGGTTTAGACGCGGCAATCTCTCATTTCAGAAGTAAATCCCTCTTGACATATGTATATTGTTATAATATACTTGCTTTGTGGAGATGCTGAGAGTAGTTTCCGATATAACCGGTTTTGATTGGGATGAAGGAAATAGGGATAAGAACTGGAAAAAGCACCGGGTTCATTCTTCTGAATGCGAACAGGTTGTTTTTAACCGGCCGCTTATTGTACTTGATGACAGCAAACATTCTGCCGGGGAAAAAAGATATTATGCCTTGGGGAAGACTGACAGCAAAAGAAGATTGTTCCTTGTTTTTATGATAAGAAAAGGATTAATAAGGATTATATCAGCAAGAGATATGAGTGCGAGAGAGAGGGCGATATATGAAAAAAGCTAAAGTAAAAAAATATGAAACTTCTGAAGACAGAGAAAGGGAATATTGGTCGGTGCATGACTCTGCCGAAGTTCTGGATTGGAGCAAAGCGAAAAAGACTGTTTTCCCTAACCTTAAACCCAGTCATTCAAGCATTTCACTGCGTTTGCCCAAGATTCTTTTGGAAGAATTGAAAATGATAGCCAACAAAAAAGATGTCCCCTATCAGTCTCTGATGAAAGTTTATCTCACCCAGTGCGTAAAAGAAGAACTGGTAAAGAAATAGGAAAAGGTAATCTGGTGTTGCCCGTTTTGCCGGGCGTCTTGAAAAAACGACCATTTACTCCCCTATTGACAGTTCCCGCATCTTTATGCTACTATATATCCGTTATGATGCATAAAAAGGAAAACATATTTGGAACTTCCACGGGCTCCCAAGCTTGTGAGTTTTCCTTTTCTTTAATAAGCCTTTTAGCGGTAATCCTTGTAGTGGGCTAACGCCCACGCCTATCTGATCTACATACTATTTAACGCATAAAACCCAAAAACCATGAAATATTTTAGATTTTAGCAGTATTTTTTGATATAATTTAAGTTAAACTTCAGTTAGTTTAAGGAGGCTCCAAATGCGCAGTGATGCAATGAAAAAAGGGCTGGAAAAGGCGCCGCACAGGTCGCTTTTTAAGGCCTGTGGTTATACTAATGAAGAGATAAACAGGCCGATGATCGGGATAGTGAACTCGGCAAATGAAATAATCCCGGGGCATGTCCATCTTGACAAAATTGTCGAATCCGTGAAAAAAGGTGTTTTAATGGCCGGCGGTACTCCCATAGAATTCGGCGTTATCGGTATCTGCGACGGTATAGCCATGAACCACGACGGGATGAAATATTCCCTTCCGAGCCGCGAGGTAATTGCGGACTCTATTGAATGCGAGTGCATGGGGCATCCGTTTGACGGGCTGGTCTTTGTGCCGAATTGTGACAAGATAATTCCCGGAATGCTCATGGCGTCGGCCAGGCTTAATGTCCCTTCTATTTTTATTAGCGGCGGGCCCATGCTTGCGGGAAACTATAAGGGTGTTAAAACAGACCTGGTCAAAGGAATGTTTGAAGGTGTCGGTAAAGTAAAAGCCGGAGATATGACCCAAAAAGAACTTGATGAGCTTGAAGATGTGGCTTGTCCCGGTTGCGGTTCCTGCGCGGGTATGTTCACGGCTAATTCCATGAACTGCATAACCGAAGCGCTCGGTATGGGGCTTCCCGGGAATGGTACTATTCCGGCAGTTTATGCGGAGCGGCTGCGCCTTGCCAAATATGCCGGTATGGAAATACTTAAGATAGTGGAAAAGGATATTAAGCCCCGGGATATTATGACGATGAAGGCCTTTGAAAACGCAATAACCGTGGATATGGCATTTGGCGGTTCCTCCAATACTGCCTTGCACCTGCTGGCGGTAGCTAACGAAGCTGGTATAGAAATTGACATAAAGAAATTCGATATTATAAGTAAAATGACCAGATATATCTGCTCGCTTTCTCCGGGAGGCCCGCACTTTCTTGAAGATCTATATTTTGCGGGAGGAATTCCGGCGCTTCTGAAGGTGCTTGCGGAAAATAACCGCCTGCATCCGGAATGCAAGACTGTCACCGGTAAGAATATCGGAGACATAGTAAAAGAGGCCTCCGTAAAAAACACGGAAGTTATCCGCAGCTGGGACAAGGCTTACAGAAAAGAAGGCGGGCTGGCCATACTTTACGGTAATATTGCAACAGGCGGGGCGGTAGTAAAACAGTCGGCGGTTGCTCCCGATATGATGCAGCACACCGGCCCTGCAAAAGTATTTGATTCAGAGCAGGAAACCATTAAAGCGATAATGGGCGGTAAAGTTAAAAAAGGCGATGTGATCGTCGTGCGCTACGAAGGCCCTAAAGGAGGCCCGGGCATGCAGGAGATGCTTTCTCTTACAGCCGCGGTTGCAGGTATGAAGATAAAGGATGTCGCGCTGATAACTGACGGCAGATTCTCCGGGGGAACCAAGGGAGCTTCTATAGGCCATATCTGTCCTGAAGCGGCGGACGGCGGCCCTTTGGCTGTTGTTAGGGACGGGGACCTGATTGAAATGGATATTCCAAAAAGACTGCTAAACGTTAAACTTTCCGACAAGGAGCTCAAGGCGCGGTTGGCGTCCTGGAAAAAGCCGAAACCCAAAATAACAACAGGTTATCTGGCAAGATATGCCAGGATGGTCACACCTTCAAATCAAGGTGCGATATTTAGAAAGAATTTTGAGTAAAGTATTTACTGCAAAATTATTGAAACTAATAAGGAGCTTATTATGAAGAAAAAGGGTGCTGAAATATTAGTGGAATGTCTTGAACGGGAAGGTATTGAGATCGTCTGGGGTATCCCGGGCGGGCAGGCCATACCTATCTTTGACGCGCTTTATGACAGCAAGAAGATAAAACTGGTCCTTACCAAGCATGAACAGGGAGCGGCGCACATGGCGGATGGCTTTGCCAGAGCGACCGGCCGTCCCGGCGTCTGCCTCGCAACAAGCGGTCCGGGAGCAACTAACCTTGTTACCGGGCTGGCCACGGCTTACATGGATTCTATCCCGATGATCGCTATCACCGCGCAGGTCCCGACAAAAATTATCGGCAACGATGCTTTTCAGGAAGCTGATGTTATCGGGATCACACGGCCCATTACCAAGCATAATTATTTGGTCAAGGATATTAAAGATCTGGCAATAACAATAAGACAGGCTTTCCATATAGCAACTACCGGCAGGCAGGGGCCGGTGCTTATTGATCTGCCTTCGGATATAGCAAAAGCGGAAATGGATTTTGTCTGGCCGGAAGAGGTCGTGATGAAAAATTATAATCCGACCTATAAGGGCAATATCAACCAGATCAAAAAAGCCGCCGAGGAGATCAATACGGCAAAAAAACCGGTTATTTATGCCGGGGGCGGAATTCTTTCTGCCGGAGCCAGCAAAGAACTTAAAGCTTTTGCGGAAAAGACCGGCGCGCCTGTGGGGCTCACGCTTCTGGGGCTCGGGTGTTTTCCGGGAACTCATCCGCAGTTTATGGGCATGCTGGGGATGCACGGCAGCAGGACTTCAAATCTGGCCATGCATGATTCGGATCTGATAGTCGCGGTAGGCGCCAGGTTCGATGACCGGGTAACGGGTAATCTTGCCCACTTCGCGAAGAAAGCGAAGATCGTTCATATTGATATAGACCCTTGCTCCATTTCAAAAAGCGTCCGCGTGGATGTTCCGATAGTCGGCGATGCAAAAACTATTTTAACGGAACTTACCAAACAGTGTACTTTGAGAAAACATCCTGAATGGTGGGCTCAGATCAATGAATGGCAAAAAGCGTACCCGATCCTTTATAACAGAAAAGGAGCTCTAAAACCCCAGTATGTTATCGAGCAGATCTATGAGCTTACAAAAGGAAAGGCCATTATTTGCACGGAAGTGGGGCAGCACCAGATGTGGACCGCCCAATTTTTTAAATTTGACCAACCGAGGACCTTTATCTCTTCCGGCGGGCTTGGTACCATGGGCTTTGGCCTGCCTGCGGCTATCGGCGCCCAGTTCGCCAAGCCGGGTTCTCTGGTTTTTGATATCTCCGGTGACGGCAGTTTTCAAATGAATGTCCAGGAATTGATCATAGCGGTGGAACACAAACTGCCGATAAAAATAATAATCTTGAATAACGGCTGCCTGGGAATGGTCAGGCAATGGCAGCAGCTCTTCTGGAAGAAACGTTATTCCGGAGTGGATATTTCAATACAGCCGGATTTTGTTAAACTCGCGGAGGCCTACGGGGCCGCCGGGATGCGGGTCTCCAAAGAAGAAGAAGTCAAAGGGGCCCTGGAAAAAATTCTTAAGATAAACGACCGGCCGGCGCTTATAGATTTCAAAGTTGCCAGGGAAGAGAACGTGCTTCCGATGGTTCCCGCAGGCGCGGCCATTACTGAAGCGATAGATTACAAGGATGTAGAATTCGCATAAAAACATAAAAAACAGGTCCTGGGTGCTAGGTACTAGGGGCTGGGAAAAAGGAAAAGGTCCAGAGGAAAAAATAAAAGTTTTTCCTAGGACCCAGAACCTAGAACCTAGTACTTTTTAGTTCTCTTAGGAGGAATACAAATGAAACACACAATATCAGTTTTAGTTGAAAATAAGCCGGGCGTGCTGGCGCGGGTTGCGGGGCTTTTTTCCGGCCGGGGCTTTAATATAGAAAGCCTTACCGTCGGAGAGACCGAGGATCTGGCAGTTTCCAGGATGACCATAGTGGTCGGCGGAGATGATATGATCCTGGAACAGGTAAGTAAACAGCTCAATAAACTTATTGATACCATAAAAGTCATTGATATGACGGATAAGCAGTTTATCAACCGTGAACTCGCGCTTATTAAAGTAAGCGTTAATGCCGGTAATCGCGGCGAAGTAATGCAGGTGGTCAATATTTTCCGGGGTAAGATCGTCGATATCAGCTCGAAAACCTTTACCGTGGAAGTTACCGGCACTGATGACAAGATCAACGCCCTTTTAGAACTTCTTATGCCTTTTGGCATAAAAGAAATGGTCAGGACCGGCGCGGTTGCTTTAACGCGGGAATGGCAGAAAGAAGACCCGAAGAAAACATCTTAACCGGCAGGCGTGGAAAAGCACACCGGGTGTTTGGTCTTGAAAAACAAGAAAAAAAAGTATATAATTAAGCAAACTTTAAGTAGACGGCAAAAAGCCGGATATACGGGGGTGTGACATGAAAAGAACGGCAATGTTACTGCTTGCGCTTGTATTTGTTTTTTCTTCAGGGCTCTTTGCTACCAGTGCCTTTCAGAAGTCTATTGAGAAAAAAGCGAATGATTTTAGCAATCAAAGGCCTCTCCTGGTACTTGGTTTTGATATATCCAAAGAAGGAATTGAAGAATATGAAGTCAAAACTTTCATTCCCGATACTTCTTTTATGGCAAAAATTAAGAAGTTTTTTACAAAAAAAGATTACGGGGTCGAGAAAATTGAGATCCGGACCCGCAAGGCCTTAATAACCAGCAGGTTAAAGCTCTTTAGCCTGGACAAAAAGAAAGCCTGCCAGAATCAGGAGATAACCGCGACAGAAGTTGCCACCGTTACCGGTGTTAATAGCGTCAAAATATTTTCGGATAATGAATTCTGGGAAGCTAAGAAAGGTGAATTTAAAAAAGGCAAGATAAGCCTCGATCTTATTGCTTCAAGCGTGCTCCCGGACTGGTTTTTTATGCACAGCCAGTTTATGAAAGAAGCTGTTGAAACCGCGGAAAAACTTGATGGAAAAACCTACAGATTCATAAATTGCAAATGGATCAAATACTATATAGATACCGACACGCTGCAGCCCAATACCATAGAAGTCAATTCTATGGAAAAAAAGAAGGCAGTATCCTATAAGATAAAATTCAGTCAGGATACTTTTTCAGCCGGAAAAGTAAATATTCCCAGAAAAGTCTCTATTTATAAAGATAACAGTCTTTTCAAGGAATACCGGGTCACCTTATTGAATACTACCGACAGGATCAATGATTCGGTCTTTGATCCTGCTATTCAAAGTAAAGAATTAAACAGGATGGCGGCGCCTAAAGTATCAAAAAAAGCAGAGGAAAAGAAATAAGGGAACAACAACATCCATGGGTGGCAGAAGCTTTGCCACCCATTTTTATTGCTTTTAATTCTTCAGGGCTTGACTTGCCTTGCATATTGCGGTATAATAAACGTTTTACAAGGCCCAAAATGATCATAGATATAAAGACACTCCGGCAAGGTGTTTCACACTATCAAATTAACGAAACAGCCGAAAAGCTCGGGATAGACATAGAAGATGTCAAATTCACTGCCCCGGTGCTTTCCACCGTTGCAATAAACAATGTGCCCGGGCAATTAACAGTTTCGGGCAGGATAAAGTCCGGTTTTGAAACAAATTGCGCCCGTTGCGGCTGTATTTCTAAAGGAAATATAGACAGTACATTTGAACATAAATATGTAAATGGAGAAGCTTTTCCCGGCGGAGAGCTGAATAAAGACGCTCTTGACGAAGAAATACTTTCCCGTGATACGCTCGATTTTTTTGATGAAATAAGACAGGCTGTACTGCTTGCCGTTCCTGAAAAAGTTGTTTGCAGGGAAAATTGCAAAGGAATTTGCCCCGGCTGTAATAAGAACTTAAATAAAGATAAATGCAGCTGCAAGCCCGGTGTTATTAAACCGTTTGCAGAGTTAAAAAACCTGTTAAAAGACACGAAAGCGAAAAAAGGTAAAATGTAAGGAGGAAGTAAATGGCAAATCCAAAAAGAAGATTTTCTGCTTCAAGAAGGGACCACAGAAGGTCCCAGTGGAAATTAAAGAGCCCTATGCTTTCCGTTTGCCCGCAATGTAAACAATCGAAGCTGCCGCATCGAGTGTGTGAGAATTGCGGATACTACGGAAAAAAAGAAGTAATGGAAGTCTGACCGAACAGGGCTGCCCAGGCGGTCCTCCCGGTAAAATCCCATGAAAATTGCTCTTGATGCAATGGGCGGCGATAACGCCCCTTACGCGCAGGTTGAGGGCGCGGTTCTCGCGGCGAAAGAATACGGCATCGAAATAATTCTTTGCGGCGACAAAGGCACGCTGACAGAATGCCTGAAAGTCGCGGCGAAACATCATATCACCTATAAAGTAAAAAACCTTCCCATAAGCATAAAACATGCTTCCCAGGTCGTCGGTATGCATGAATCTCCGGTCGACGTGTTTAAAAATAAAAAAGATTCCTCTCTTATGGTTGCTATCGGCCTCGTGAAAAATGGCGAGGCAGCGGCGATTGTTTCCTCCGGCAATACCGGAGCTTTAATGGCGGCATCGCTTTTGGAATTAGGCCGCATAAAAGGCGTCGCCAGGCCGTCGATCGCCGCAGTTTTCCCCTCTTCTTTAGGCCGGATGCTCATACTGGATGTCGGGGCCAATGTTGTTTGCAAACCAAAACATCTTCAGCAATTTGCCGTGATGGGCAGTATTTATTGCAAATATGTTTTTGGCGTGGAAAATCCAAAGGTGGGAATACTGAATATCGGCGGTGAAGAAACCAAGGGAAACGAGCTGGTGCTTGAAGCTTCAAAACTCATCAAGCAGAGCGATCTTAATTTTATCGGGAATGTGGAAGGTAATGAAATACTGGGAGGCAAGGCGCATGTGGTTGTTTGCGATGGTTTTGTCGGCAACATCGTGCTTAAATTTGCGGAATCTTTTGCCAAAAACCTTGTTTCTATAATGAAGAAAGACATAACCAAACAGGGGGTTTTTACCAAGCTGGGGGGCTACCTGATGAAGCCCGTAATAAAAGGGCTTATGAAAAAAGTAGATTATGATGAGGTGGGCTGCGCGCCTCTCCTTGGTGTTAATGGCAATTGTTTTAAGAGCCACGGCGGAGCCAATGCCAAAGCTATCAGAAGCGCCCTGGTAAATGCCGCTCAAAGCAGCGGCAGCCTGGTGCATAAACATATTGAAGAAAATATTAAAAAATATGCGGAGGCAGAATGAGTTTAAAAGCAAAGATCATCGGAGTGGGTTTAGCCGCTCCTGAAAAAATATTAACCAATAAAGATCTTGAAAAAATAGTGGAGACTTCGGACGAATGGATAAAGAGCCGCACCGGCATGTCGGAACGGCATATTGCAGATGAAAAAACCGCGACTTCTGATCTTGCAACGGCAGCGGCCTTAAAAGCGATAGAAATGGCCAAAATAGCTCCGGAAGAAATAGACCTTATTATTACCGGGACCGTCACTCCCGATATGCCTTTTCCTTCCGCCGCTTGTTTTGTTCAAAATAATATTAAGGCGGTAAAGGCGGCTGCTTTTGACCTGAGCGCGGCCTGCTCGGGTTTTATCTACGGGCTTTCACTGTCCAAAGGAATGATCGCCAGCGGTGACGCCAGAACAATTCTTGTAATAGGCGCGGACTGTCTTTCAAAGATCACAGATTGGACCGACAGGAATACCTGCGTGCTCTTTGGCGACGGTGCGGGCGCGGCAGTGCTCCAGGCCACAAGCGAGGATGCAGGCGTGCTTTCTACCTATACATATTCTGATGCTTCCAAAACTCATTTGTTGCAGGTTCCGGCAGGGGGTTCGCGTGTTCCTTTTTCGAAAGAAGTATTGGAAAACCGCACTAATTTTATTAAAATGGAAGGTAATGAGGTATTTAAAAATGCCGTTAAGGGGATGGAAAGGGCCATAGATGCCGCTTTGCATAAAGCAGGCTTGAAATATGAAGATGTCTCCCTGGTCATTCCCCACCAGGCAAATATCCGGATAATAGAGTCCATAGCGAAGCGCATGAAGCTTCCACCGGAGAAAGTTTTTATAAATCTTGATAAATACGGAAATACTTCCGCAGCTTCAATTCCAATAGCCATGACCGAAGCGTACGCGGCAGGAAGATTAAAAAAAGGCGATATTCTGGTAATTACCGCATTTGGCGCCGGGCTTACCATGGGCGCGGCGGTGATAAAGTGGGGCATATGAAAACAGCTGTTCTTTTTCCCGGTCAGGGTTCTCAAACAGTAGGTATGGGTGCTGAATTTTTTGGCAAATTTGCCAAAGCCAAGAGCATTTTTGATACGGCGGACGCGGCGCTGGGCCAAAAGATCTCCGATATATGTTTTTTAGGGCCGGATGAGCTTTTAAAGAGCACGGAAAATGCCCAGCCGGCGATACTTACCGCTTCTATCGCTATTTTGCAGGAAGTCCTGCCTTTTTTAAAACCGGATGTTGTAGCCGGCCATTCGCTCGGTGAATATTCGGCGTTAGTGGCCGCGGGCGTGCTTGACTTTAGTGATGCGGTAAAGGCTGTTAAGAAACGCGGAGAATTTATGAAAGCCGCTTCCGGCGGAACCATGGCCGCAATACTCATGCTCACCAGAGATAAAGTTGACCAGCTTTGCAGGGAAGCTTCAAGAACCGGCCTTGTCGTTCCGGCAAATTACAATTCACCGGGGCAGATAGTTGTGTCAGGCACCAGGGAAGGTGTTGAAGAAATGTGCAAACTGGCGAAAGGAGCGGGGGGCAAAGCCATACCCCTTGCCGTAAGCGGGCCTTTTCATTCACCCCTGATGAAACCGGCGCAGGAAAAGCTTGCCGCCGAGCTGAACAAAATTAAATTTAACGATCCCGCGACCGCTATCATAGCCAATGTCACTGCCGAACATGTAAAAACCGGCAATATGGCAAAAGACCTGCTGGTAAAACAGGTAGTGTCAAGCGTCCTCTGGGAAGATAGTATCAACAGAATGCTAAAAGAAGGAATTGAGTTATTCGTTGAGGTCGGCCCCGGCAAAGTCCTTTCCGGACTGGTCAGGAAGATCAAAAAAGAAGCCAGAGTATATAATATAGAAAATACCGAGACGCTGGAAAAATTTAAAACCGAAGTGAAATAACCGAAACAGGTTATTTCATCCCGGACCGAGATCCGGGATCCAGTGTCTTTATTTTGTTGGTAATTCGAAATTTATTTATCGGAGGGTGCTATTATGGGAATGTTAAAAGATAAAGTGGCTCTGGTGACAGGCGCAGCTCAGGGCATTGGAAAGGCGATTGCCGAAACTTTGGCTAAAGAAGGCGCTCACGTTGCTATTTGCGACGTAAACCTGGAAAAAGCGCAGGAGACGGCGGGAGAACTGGAAAAACTTGGTGTAAGCTCCAGGGCTTACAAGACCAATGTATCGGTTACCGCGGAATGTGACGCGCTTGTAGAAAATGTTGTAAAAGATCTTGGAAAACTGGATATTTTAGTTAATAATGCCGGCGTGACCAGGGACGGGCTTCTGATCCGTATGAGCGAGCAGGACTGGGATCTTGTGATCTCTATTAATCTAAAAGGCACCTTCAATTGCACAAAAGCTGCGGTCAAAACCATGATGAAAGCGCGATACGGCAGGATCATCAATATTTCTTCGGTAATAGGACTTATGGGGAATGCCGGGCAGGTCAACTATGCCGCTTCCAAGTCCGGTGTTTTAGGTATAACACGCTCTATTGCCAAGGAGTATGCCAACCGCAACATAAATGTAAACGCGGTCGCTCCGGGTTACATACAGACAGCAATGACAGATAAGCTTACCGAAGAGCAGCGCCAGGCAATGCTCAAATTTGTGCCCTTGAACAGGATGGGGCAGCCCCAGGATGTGGCAAATGTTGTTCTTTTTCTGGCTTCTCCGCTGGCTGATTATGTAACCGGCCAGGTAATTGCAATAGACGGCGGGATGGTAATGGCCTAAGCTAAAAGTATGAAAAAGCGGGATTTTGCGGTAAAAAAGAGGCCAAAAACGCAATAAGTATTGAAAAATAAGCAATATTAAGAAAAAATGAAGCATAATTGACTTGACAAATGGGCTTTTGTTCATTAGAATATGTAATCTTTTAACAGAGGGCTATCCCCCGTGTTAAGGGCCGGATTGGCGGCTTGGCCACAAGTTAAGCTTTAAATTTGGGTTCTTTGCTTAAAGCGGGTAGTATGGTCCGCTTAGGTTTGAAGTAAAAAATAAGGAGGTTTACCATGGCCACTATTGAAGAAAGAGTAAAAAAAATAATAGTTGAACAACTGGGCGTAGAAGAGTCCCAGGTTACCCCGACCGCATCCTTTGTTGATGATCTGGGCGCAGACTCTCTTGATACCGTTGAGCTTGTGATGGCATTTGAAGAAGAATTCGGTATTGAAATACCGGATACGGACGCCGAAAAGATCAAGGCAGTCTCTAATGTTGTTGCATATTTGAAAGAAAAAACGAACTCCTGATCGGAAACGGTTAAAACATGAAACGTAGAGTTGTAGTTACCGGCCTCGGGGTGATCTCCCCGGCCGGTAATGATATTGATAGTTTCTGGAAAAGCTTATGCGCCGGCGTCAGCTGCGCGGATAAGATAACCCGCTTTGATGCTTCCCGCCTTTCTACACAGATAGCCTGTGAGGTCAAAGGATTTGATCCTGCTTTATATACGGATAAAAAAAGTGCCCGGCGTATGGATGGTTTTACCCAGTATGCCATAGCGGCCGCTTCCCAGGCCCTCAAAGATTCGGGTTTGGATCTTACAAAAGATACTTCCAGGATGGGTGTTTTTGTCGGTTCCGGTATCGGCGGTTTGACCACGCTTATGGAACAAACCCATAATCTTATTGAAAAAGGACCGGGCCGGGTAAGCCCCTTCTTTATTGCCATGATGATCTCCAATATGGCTTCGGGTATGATCTCCATTCAATTCGGCCTAAAAGGCCCGAGCGCCTGTGTTGTGACAGCGTGCGCTTCGGGTAATAACAGTATCGGTTCCTCCTTCAGGCATATTCAGTACGGTGATGCTGATGTTATGGTGGCGGGCGGTTCCGAGTGTACTATTGTGGAACTGGCAATGGCAGGTTTTTGTTCTGCCCAGGCCATGTCCTGTAGAAATGATGATCCAAAACACGCCAGCCGGCCTTTTGATGCGGGCAGGGATGGCTTTGTCATGGGAGAAGGTTCCGGAATAATAGTTCTGGAAGAACTTGAACATGCTAAAGCCCGTGGTGCAAAAATTTACGCGGAAATGGTCGGTTACGGCCTTTCTTCAGACGCTTTTCATATGACAGCTCCCCCGCCGGACGGGGAAGGCGGCGCGAGAGCTATGCAAAATGCAGTAAATGATGCCGGAATAAAAATAGAAGAAGTTGATTATATAAATGCCCATGGTACGGCGACTCCGCTTGGTGACGCGGGGGAAACCCAGGCCATCAAGACCGTATTTAAGGAGCATGCCTACAAGCTTTCCGTAAGTTCAACAAAATCAATGATCGGCCATTTACTCGGGGCGGCAGGCGGTGTGGAATTCATTGCTACGGTACTTTCAATAGGGAATAGTTTTATACCTCCGACCATAAATCTGGAAAATCCCGATCCAAAATGCGACCTGGATTATGTCCCTAACAAGGGAAAACAGAAGAGTATAAATTATGCGCTTTCTAACTCCTTCGGGTTCGGCGGCCATAACGCGACAGTTGCGGTCAAAAAATACGTTGGATGATTAAATCTGAGCATATCAGCCCGGCCCGGCTTGAAGAGATCCAGCAAAAAATAAAATACCGGTTTAAAGATCCGGGCCTTTTAGTCCGGGCTTTCACGCATACTTCTTACGTTAACGAGAAACAGCTTCATAATATGGAGTCTAACGAACGCCTGGAATTTCTCGGGGATGCGGTAATAGCGCTTGTTACAAACCGGTATCTTTACGAAAAGTACGAAAAAGAAAACGAGGGTTTTTTGACCAGAGTAAAATCTCTGGCTGTAAGCAAGCAATCCTTAAGCAGCGCGGCCGGAAAGCTTGAGCTTGGAAAATACCTGCTTCTGGGGAAAGGCGAAGTAGCCTCGGGCGGGCGTGAAAGAGATTCCTCGCTTTCAAATGTATTTGAGGCGCTTACGGGCGGGATCTATCTTGACAGCGGGCTTGAAAACGCGGCAGTATTTATAAAAATGGCTTTTTTGAACGAGCTTGTGGTTGATGAAAGAGAAGCAAAGGATTATAAGTCCGAACTCCAGGAGATAATACAAAAAAAGCATAAAAAAAGGCCGTTTTATGAGGTTGCTTCGGAAACCGGGCCGGAGCACAAAAAGAATTTTCTGGTAAGAGCCGTTTTTAACGGCAAAGTCCTGGGGGAAGGCAGAGGAAAAAGTAAAAAAGAAGCCGAATTAGAAGCCGCCAAAGAGGCGCTTCAAGCTCTTAAGAAATAACAGCGGTATAATATATAAGAAGTAATTTATAAGGAGAGTGGTTATATGATGAACTATTTTTTTAGTGAAGAAGAAAAAATGATCGTGGAAACGGCTAAAGAATTTGCCGAAAAATATATTAAGCCCGTCAGAGAAAAATATGACGAGGAAGGGCACTTCCCTACGGCGGAGGTAAAAGCCATGGGAGAAGCCGGCCTTTGCGGCCTTTATATACCTGAAGAATACGGGGGCATGGGCAAAGGGATCATGGGGCTTTGCCTGGCGGTTGAAGAGATGAGCAAGGTCTGTTCCGCTATCGCGCTTTCTATGGCGGCCACCGCGCTCGGTACTTTTCCTATACTTCTTTTTGCCAGCGACGCGCAGAAGAAAAAATACCTGCCGGATATTGCGTCAGGAAAGAACCTGGCAGCTTTTGGCCTGACCGAAGCTAATGCCGGTTCGGATGCTCTCGGCATGCAGACTACTGCGAAAAAAGACGGCGATCACTATATACTTAACGGTACCAAGCAGTGGATCACGAATGGCGGGGAAGCCCAGATCTATTCTGTTATCGCGGTTACGGATAGAGCGCGGGGTTCAAGAGGCCTTACGGCCTTTATTATTGAACGGGATACCCCCGGTTTTACCTTTGGAAAAAAAGAAAATAAAATGGGGATCAGGGCTTCGGCTACGCGCGAGCTGGTTTTTCAGGATTGCAAGATCCACAAGGACCAGGTCCTGTCAAAAGAAGGCATGGGTGCCATTGTCGCGGTAAACACGCTTTACAACAGCAGGCCGGGTGTCGCGGCCCAGGCCCTGGGTATTGCCGCCGGTGCTTTTGAAGAAGCGCTTGCTTATTCGAGACAGAGAAAACAATTTGGCCAGCCTATAAGCTCCTTCCAGGCCGTCCAGCATATGCTCGCGAATATGGCCACCGAAGTGGAAGCGGCAAGAGCGCTGCTCTACGCGACCGCCAGAACAATAGATGCGGCCGGGGATGCCAAGGCCTTTGCCAAAGAATCCGCCATGAGCAAACTTTACTGTTCAGACGTGGCAATGAAGGTAACGGTTGATGCGGTCCAGATCTTGGGCGGCTACGGCTACATGAAAGAATATCCTGTGGAAAAAATGATGCGTGATGCCAAGATCACCCAGATATATGAAGGTACCAACCAGATCCAGCGGAACGAAATAGCGCTGGGCTTGATAAAAGAAATAGCCTCCAAGAAATAGATGCTTGGCAAGTACAGTCTGGCAGCAAGCAGTGACCGGAAGAAACCTTAAATAAATAGAAGTATGAATGACAAATTACGAAGGACGATATAAGGTAAGCGGATAAAAACCACCGCTTTATTTAAAATAATATATTAAAGGCGGAGACGGTTTTTCTCCAACAAAAAATCTTAATTTGTAAATTGTCATTTGTCATTAGCGTTTTATGTTGGGAGAATAATATGAACATAGTAGTTTGCATCAAACAGGTTCCTGGCACTACAAAGGTCGCTATCAATCCGGCAACCAATACGCTTATTCGCGAAGGCGTTGAAGCAATAGTTAATCCATTTGATATGTATGCGGTTGAAGAAGGGCTCCGCTTAAAAGAAAAGTTTGGCGGAAAAGTTACCGTAATAATAATGGGGCCGCCCCAGGCGGACCAGGCAATTAAGACCTGCATAGGAATGGGGGTGGATGAAGGAGTCCTGTTATCAGACCGCGCGTTTGCGGGTTCTGATACCCTCGCTACTTCCTACACTCTGGCACAGGGCATAAAGAAACTTGGCGGGACGGATGTTATTCTCACCGGAAAACAGGCCATGGACGGAGATACCGCCCAGGTTGGTCCCGGTATCGCCCACTGGCTCGATATTCCTTTTGTTGCCTGGGTAAAAAAAATAGAAAAATATGATGAAGCCGGAAAAAAAATGGCCGTTGAAAGAATGATGGAAGACGGCTATGAAGTTATCGAAAGCACCATGCCTCTCCTTCTTTCTGTGGTAAAGGAGATCAACGAACCCAGGATTGAATCGCTCAGGGGAAAAATGAAAGCAAAAAATTATAAGCCGGTGGTCTGGAACGCCAAAGATATAGAATGCGACCCGGATTTCATCGGGCTGCACGGATCTCCCACTCTGGTTAACCGGGTTTTTGTCCCGGTCCGGAGCGGAAAGAAAGAGATGATAGAAGGCGCTACCGTAGAAGAAAAGTGCGAAAAAGTTGCGAATAAACTTAGAGATGCCAAGCTGATAAATTAGGAGGAAATTGTGGCAATTAAGGTATTAAACGAAAAATGTGTCGGCTGTAAGCTTTGCGTGTCTTCCTGCGCGCAGGGCGCAATTACTATGACCGGCAAAAAAGCTTTTATTGACCCTGTAAAATGTAATTACTGCGGGGCCTGTATCGATGCCTGCAAGAAGTTCAAAGCAATCCTTATTGAGATCGACAGGAAGGCTGCAACTCAGGATCTTGCGCTTTATAAAGGGATCTGGATCTACGCCGAGCAGAGGCACGGCGAAATTGCTTCGGTTGTTTATGAACTTTTGAATGAAGGCCGTAAATTAGCAGGACAGCTTAATGAAGAACTTTGTGCCGTTTTGATCGGCAGCAATGTTACCGCCAAAGCCAATGAGCTTATCATGCACGGGGCGGACAAGGTCTATGTGATTGATTCCAACTGCCTGGGCCAGTTCAATGACGAGTCTTATGCCAAAGCGATGGTTTCGCTCGTGGAAGAGTATAAACCGAATATAATCCTGACCGGCGCGACCGCAATAGGCAGGTCTTTTATCCCAAAAGTCGCGGTAATGCTAAAAACAGGTCTGACTGCTGATTGTACCCAGCTGGACATTGATGATTATACAAAATTACTGCTTCAGACCCGCCCGGCATTCGGCGGCAACCTTATGGCGACCATTACCTGCCCCAGCTTCAGGCCGCAGATGGCGACTGTAAGGCACAAGGTATTTAAAAAAGCGGTAAAAGATCCCAATAGAAAAGGCCTGATAATAACAAAAAACATTATGGAAGACTGCCTCATTGCCAGGACGCGCCTTGTTGAATTCATAAAAGAGGAAGAAGCCACGGTGAATCTCTCGGAAGCGGATATTATTGTATCCGGCGGAAGAGGCCTGGGTGAAGCCAAGAACTTTGCCCTGATCCGCGAACTCGCACAGCTTATTAACGGCGCTGTCGGCGCTTCCCGCGCGGCAGTTGACGCCGGCTGGATACCCTACTCGCATCAGGTCGGCCAGACGGGCAAAACTGTCTGTCCCAAACTTTATATCGCAGTGGGAATATCAGGTTCCATACAGCACATGGCGGGTATGCAATCTTCAGAGAATATCATCGCCATCAATAAAGATCCCCAGGCGCCCATATTTGAGATCGCTACCTATGGTATCGTAGGCGATCTTTTTGAAGTGGTTCCGGCTCTTATAGCGAAGATAAAAAAATAATAATAAAACCCGGGAGCAAAGCCGGCCTTTTACAAGTTGCAATAAACCATTGTGTTTGTTATGCTTTTCCTGCGGTCTTGAATGTCCGGAAAGGAGAAATACATGCCAGAACTTAGAAAAGATCCGGTTTCTAACAGGTGGGTAATAATTTCTACTGACAGGTCAAAAAGGCCCACAGATTTTTTGGATCATGCTGTAGATAAAAAAAAGGGGGGATTTTGCCCCTTTTGCAACGGCAGTGAAGAAAAGACCCCTTCTGAGATTATTGCCATGCGGCCCTCAAATACCGGAAAAAACCAGCCGGGGTGGGAAGTAAGAGTTGTTCCCAATAAATTTCCGGTCCTTCGCGTGGAAGGCGAGCTGAACAGGCGGGGCGACGGTATGTACGATATGATGGAAGGCGTGGGCGCGCATGAAATAATTATTGAAACTCCCGAGCATGACAAGTCCATGGCGGATTTTTCTTACGAACAGGTGCAGAAGGTACTTTGGACCTATAAGCTGCGGTGCCTGGACCTTAAAAACGACCTCAGGTTTGAATATATCCTGTTATTCCGTAACTATGGGGACGCGGCGGGCGCGACCCTGGAGCACCCGCATTCACAGCTTATAGCCACCCCCATTATTCCAAAGAGAGTCCTTGAAGAGCTTGAAGGCGCCAAACATCATTTTGAATATAAGGAAAGGTGTGTCTTTTGCGATATGATCAAACAGGAGATGAAAGACGGCCAGAGGATCATTTTGGAAAACAGATACTTTGTTGCTTTCGCGCCTTTTGCTCCGAGATTTCCTTTTGAAACCTGGATCCTTCCAAAAACACACAATACGGATTTTATTAATATAAATGAAGAACAGTCCTTTGATATGGCCAGAATACTGAAAGATTCGCTCATGAAGATCAAAAAAGCGTTGAATGACCCGCCTTACAATTATATCATTCATACCGCTCCGTTAAGAAAACCGGAAGGTGTCTATACGCACTGGCATATGGAAATAATTCCAAAACTTACAAAACTCGCCGGTTTTGAATGGGGTTCAGGCTTCTATATAAACCCGACACCGCCCGAAGAAGCTGCCAAGTATTTAAGAGAAGTCGAGATCTGAGGAGTTTGTCCAAAGGGTGAACCCGCGGAACAGTTTTCCGGCGGCCTTCCCGAGTTATTTTACTCTTAAAAAAATATGAAAATTTCAGCAAAGAAAAAAAAAGCGGGCATACCGGTCATACATTTTAAAAATATCTCTTTGATCTATGACTATATTGAAGGCAAGAGAGCTGTTGATATTAACGAGCTCCGGATCCTGCCCGGGGAAAATGTTGTTATTCTCGGCCCGAATGGTTCCGGAAAATCCTCATTTATCAATCTAATTATCAGAAAAAGGTATCCCGAACTGAAAAAAGAGCCGGTCATATTCGATATTTTTGGACGGGAAGACTGGCATATTTTTGAACTAAAAAGCCATATGGGTATCATCTCCCCGGAACTCCAATTTGCGTTCCTAAATTCCGAGCTCGGTGAAATATCCGTATTTGACAATATTCTCTCGGGCTATTTTTCTAGTATAGGTATCTGGAGAGAAGACGTTACGCCGGCCATGAAGCAAAAAGCCGCAGCTACCCTGGAATTCCTCGGCATTTCTCATTTAAAAGAACGCGCTATGAGCGCGGTCTCGACAGGAGAGGCCCGCCTGGCGCTTATTGCCCGGGCTCTGGCGCATGAACCGGATACCTTGCTGCTGGATGAACCGACCAGCGGGCTTGATATGAAAGCTTCAGACTGCTTCAGAAAAATACTTTCCAAAATAGCCAAAAGGGGTACCAGTATTATTCTGGTGACCCATAATCTCGAGGATATTATTCCTGAAATAAAACGGGCCGTACTCTTTAAAGAAGGCAGGATCTTCAGGGATGGCCAGCTGGAAAATACCCTGAATACAAAGAACCTTTCGCGGCTTTATGACGCAAGGATCAAACTGATAAAAACCGGCAGGGGTTACCGGGCGGATGTTATTTGAAGCGGGCAATTTAAGCAAAAGGTAAAGTTTTCCAAGGGCGGGCGGAATGAAAAATGAAATAGCCATAACGACCGATTATGCGGATGACGGCGGGCCGATAGAACCGAAATTGCGGCTTATCGCGAAAGCCGGATTCAAATATATCCACTGGTGCGAACACTGGGTCAAAGACGTTCTTTATGAAGATTTTTATATTACCGGCCTGGAAAAGCTTTTAAAAAAATATGACCTGGGGCTTCTTGATACGCATAATGCCGCTATCGACCTGGTATGCGAGCCTGCTGCGGACAAAGAAAATGAACGCAAAAAAGGAACGCGGCTTCTGGCCAACAGGATATATTTTACGGGAAAGCTGGGCGGTGATTGCGTGGTCGTCCATCCTCCGATAAATGCTTTGGAAGAAGCGGTATTTATTAAGCGCTGGAAACAGCTCGGGAAAAGTATAGAAGAAACCCGGCCCTTATGCGAAAAAATGAAGGTGAAGCTCGCTATTGAAAACACCCATAATATTACTCCTGTTGCGATCGAACAGCTGGAACTGCTGTTTAAAAAAAATTCTCCCGCCTTCCTCGGTTTTTGTTTTGATTCAGGCCACGCTAATATCGCGGGAACGGTTAATATGATAGAAAATTACGGCTCCCGGACTTTTGCTTTGCACCTGCATGACAATCACGGGAAAACTGACGAACACGCTCTGCCGGGCCGGGGCAACCTTGATTGGAACCGGGTCATGAACGCCCTGAAAAAAAATAAATATCCAAAACCGGTTAATTTTGAACTTATCCTCAGAGACCCGAAAGTTGACCCGGAAGAGTTCTTGAAAAAAGCATACGAAACCGGAATGAAACTTATGGAAAAAACCCTTCTTATTTGTCCGGAAATTCCTCTAGAAGATAGAATCAGATAATACTAGAACTGTAGTTGCTTGATTTATCAAGCGTTTTTGGCCTCATAAATGAGGCAACTACAAAAAATATCCAAGATGAGGAATTTCTGGTATTTGGCTATATTATTTGCAAATCTATCCGTAATATGGTAAAATCGTTATAAAATCTGATGTTTAGAGGGCTTAGGGTAAATAAATGGATTATGGTAAAACAATAAATCTTCCAAACACATCTTTTCCTATGAAGGCCGGACTGCCCCAGAGAGAACCGGCCATACTTTCCCTTTGGGATGCGGAAAAAATTTACGACAAGATACGGGCCGCAAGAAAAGGCAGTGAAAAATTTGTCCTTCATGACGGGCCGCCTTATGCCAATGGGGATATTCATGTCGGGACCGTGCTCAATAAAGTTTTAAAAGACATGGTAATAAAATATAAGACCATGCAGGGCTTTGACTCACCTTATGTTCCCGGCTGGGACTGCCACGGCATGCCTATAGAACATAAAGTAACGGAAAAGCACAAAATTGAAAACACCAAAGAGGGCCTGCTTAAATTTAGAAAGGCCTGCAGGGATTACGCTTTGAAATATGTCGGTATCCAGAAAACGCAGTTCAAACGTCTGGGTATCCTTGGAGAATGGGAACATCCTTATTTATCTTTGGACCACAGCTATGAAGCGGCCATAGTAGGGACTTTTGCCCGTTTGGTAAAAGAAGGCTATATCTACAAAGGTTTGCGGCCGGTGCTCTGGTGCCTGAATCACAGGACTGCGCTGGCTGACGCGGAAGTAGAGTATTCCGATGAAACCTCCCCGGCAGTTTATGTAAAGTTCCAGCTTAAAGATCCGCTCAAACAATTCTGCCCGGAGACCGCGGGGAAAAAAGTCAGTTTACTCATCTGGACGACAACTCCCTGGACCTTGCCTTCCAATCTGGCTATTTGCTTGCATCCGGAAATAGATTATTCTGTCGTTAAAACAAACGGTGAATATCTGATACTGGCTTCCAAGCTTGTTGAAGCCGTAAAAGCCAAGATAGGCGGTAATGAATTTTTGGCGGTTAAAGCGGGCATAAAAGGCCGGGAGCTGGAAAAAATAAAATACTTGCACCCGTTCATGGGCCGGGAAGGATTAGTTATACTGGGCGAACATGTTACGGATCAGGATGGAACCGGCTGTGTCCATACTGCGCCGGGACACGGGGAAGAAGACTTCTTCATTTGTAAAAAATACGGTATAAAACCGATGAGCCCGCTTGATGACGCCGGCAGGTTCACCTCTGAGGTAAAACTTTTTGAAGGAAAGAAGGTCTTTGAAGCGGATCCTCTGGTAATAGAACTGCTCAAAGAAAAAGGCGCCTTGTTTTTTGAAGAAAAGATCAGTCATTCCTATCCGCATTGCTGGAGATGCCGTAAACCCGTAATATTCAGGACCACGGAACAATGGTTCTTAAGTGTCGAGCATAAAGAACTCAGAAAAAATATGCTTGAACTGGCAGGCGGGATAAAGTGGTATCCCGCGGCAGGAGAAAACAGGATCAAAGGTATGCTTGAAAACAGGCCTGACTGGTGCCTTTCAAGACAGCGTTTCTGGGGTGTTCCTGTTCCGGTCATCTACTGTGAAAAATGTTCTGAGCCCGTTCTGGATGAAAACGTGCTTTCAAAAATAACGGAAATAATTGGAAAGGAAGGCAGCGAAGCGTGGTTCTCCCGCCCGGCGGCAGATTTTCTGCCTGCGGGGTATACCTGCAAAAAATGTAAAGCTAAGGAGTTTAAACAGGATACCGATATTCTTGATGTCTGGTTCGATTCCGCCTGCTCCCATTTTGCGGTGCTAAAAAACGATCCAAAACTGGATTGGCCCTGTGAAATATATCTGGAAGGCAGTGACCAGCATCGCGGCTGGTTCCAGGTATCCCTCATTACGTCAATAGCCCTTGAAGGGAAAGCTCCTTTTAAGAACTGTTTGACGCACGGCTATGTGGTGGACGGCGAAGGTAAAAAGATGTCCAAATCACTGGGTAACCTTACAACAAGCGAAGAGGCCTGCAAAAAGTACGGCGCGGATATTCTGCGGCTCTGGGTCGCGGCTTCTGACTATGCCGATGATATCCGGTTTTCCGAGGAGATACTTGCCCGGCTTATGGACGCGTATAGAAAGCTCCGTAATACGGCAAGATATCTCTTAAGCAATCTTTATGACTACAAACCCGGTGAAAAAGATCCGGCGTATGACAGGCTTACGGACCTGGATAAGTATATGCTTGACCGCCTGCAGGAAGTTATCAAGGACGCGACGGGTTATTACGAAAAATACGAATTCTTCAAGTTCTACCAGGAGATCTATAATTTTTGCGTGGTGGACTTAAGCTCTTTCTATCTCGATATACTTAAAGACCGCCTTTACGTTAACGCGGCGGACTCGGAAATAAGAAAAGGTTCCCAGTTTGTAATGCACAGGATACTCCTGGCGCTAACCAAAATGCTGGCTCCGGTCCTCGCTTGCACCGCGGAAGAGATCTGGCAGGAAATGTCAAAACTTGGCTCCGCGGAAAATGTTCCAAGCGTGCATCTTGCCCTGTGGCCGGTTTGCGAAGAAAAATATAAAAACCCGGAGATAAAAAATAAATACGGGAAGTTGATAATTCTGAGAGCCGAAACGCTGAAACTCCTTGAAGGCCTGAGGAACACGAAGGTGATCGGGCATCCTTATGAAGCGAAAGTGGTAGCGGGCATTAAGGATGAAGAGGACTTTAAGCTTTTTAAAACCTATGAAAAAGAACTGCCGGGCATATTCATTGTCTCTCAGGTCACAATTACCCGCGCGAACGGCCCCGAAAATACGCTAGATGTTACCAGAGCCGACGGTACAAAATGCGAGAGATGCTGGAATTTCAGCGCGACCGTGGGCAAAGATGAAAAACATCCCTTGCTTTGCGCGAGATGCGCGTCTGTCTTAAAGGAGACCGGGCAATACTAAAGTTATGTGGATGAATCTTGTGATCATAGGGGTGGTAGTTCTGGATCAACTGGTAAAGTACTTTGTTCAGTCCCGTATGTTCCTGAACGAATCTATTCCCGTTATCCGTGATATTTTTCAAATTACCTATATCCGTAATAAGGGCGCCGCTTTTGGCATGCTCTCGGACCTGCCGGCCAATTTCCGTATACCTCTTTTTCTTGCGATAGGGGCCGGGTTCATTATCTTTGTTTTTTATTACTATAAAAAAATACTCAGGGAAAGTTTCCTGGTGCGGCTTTCGTTTTCTTTGATCACCGGGGGTGCCGTCAGCAATCTTCTTGACCGTATTTTCCTTTCGGGCGAGGTGCGGGATTTTATTGAGCTCGGGATAAATCCTTCCCTGAAGTTCGCCGTTTTTAATATTGCGGATTCGGCGATAACCCTAGGTGTTTGCTTTCTCCTGGTCTATTTTATAACAGCGGGAGGTTCAAAGGAAAAAAATGCATCCTGAATTATTCAAACTCGGGCCTGTAACCCTTTATTCCTACGGCTTATTTGTGGCGCTTGGTTTTCTTGCGGCTACAATGGTTTCCGGTTACCGCGCGAAAAAAGCAGGGCTTTTAACCGGAAAAATAATGGATCTTAACATCTATTCTTTTCTGGCAGCTATAATAGGCGCGCGCGTGCTTTATATTCTTACCGAAACAGCGCATTACCGGCAATATCCGGATCAGATCTGGAAGATCTGGGAAGGCGGGCTGGTTTTTTACGGCGGGCTTATAGGCGGCCTTTTATTTTATTTCTGGTACACAAAACGCCACAAACTGGATCCATTGCAAACCGCGGACATATTAATTCCCGGAGTCGCGCTGGGCCAGTCCCTGGGCCGGCTGGGCTGTTTTTTCAGAGGCTGCTGTTACGGGGTGAAAAGCGGATACTTTGGAGTGGTTTTCCCCGATATTGGAGATAATCTTCCCCATGTGCCGACCCAGCTTATCGAATCGGCCGCGACACTCCTTATTTTTATTTTTCTCATGAAAAAAAAGCCGCGCTATAAAGGCGAACTGTTTGTTTTATATCTTTTGTGTTACGCCCCCGCCAGGTTCTTAATAGAATTCTTAAGAGCCGATGAGAGAGGCCCGGAACTTTTTAAGGTGTTATCGGTTTCCCAGTTTATCAGCCTGTTGTTCACGGCTCTGGCTGTTTTTCTGTACGTACGGCTGCGGAGCAAAAATTCCTGATGCAAAATACGGTGTTTGAAATAACAAAAGATGAAATAGATAAAAGAATTGACGTTATAGCGGCAAAGCGGACCAGAAATTCAAGGACCGCGACCGGGCGCTGGGCTGATGCAGGCAGCGTGCTGGTAAACGGCAAAAAGGTAAAACGAAGCTACAAGCTTAAAGAAAAAGATATTGTCGAGATAGCTATCCCGAAGCCTGTGCCCATGGGGGTTATCGCTGAAAATATTCCGCTGGATATTTTGTACGAGGATGAGGATATCATTGTTGTAAATAAACCGGCAAAAATGGTGGTGCATCCTGCCTGCGGGGTCTCGCACGGCACGCTGGTGAACGCCCTGCTCTTTCACTGCAATAAACTTTCAAAAACCGCGGGGGAGATCCGGCCGGGGCTTGTACACCGCCTGGATAAAGATACCTCCGGAGCTATCGTTGCGGCAAAAAATGACCGCGCCCACCGGTTTATTTCCAGGCAGTTTAAAGACCGGGAAGTGGAAAAGCTTTATACGGCGCTTGCCTGGGGAGTTTTTGCCGATAAAAGCGGCTACATAAATGTCCCTATAGGCCGGAGCGATTCTGACCGGAAGAAGATCGGGGTAAAAACCAAAAAGGCCCGGGATGCTTATACCGAGTACAAAGTAATAAAGCAGTTCGAAAAAACAGCCTTGCTGGAAGTGGCCATAAAAACCGGCCGCACGCATCAGATACGCGTGCATCTTAAGCATATTCACCATCCCGTGGTCGGAGATGCGGTTTACGGGGGCAAGGATCCTCAGACGGTTATTGACCGGCAGGCGCTTCATTGTTCTTTTCTGGCATTTTTACATCCCGGGACCGGAAAAAGAATGGAATTTAAAGCAAAATTACCTGAGGATATGGTAAAGGCCGTAAAAGCTTTTAACAGGTAAGGTTTTTTGACCGGGGGCAGCGTTCCCCATTAAACAGCACAGAAATTGGTTGACTAATGGCAGTAGTTTTAAGTAGAATTAATAATCAATGCTAATTTAACACTCGGATAATGCTTAAAATTCGAAAAGCAGTAAAAGGAGGATAGTTAAATGGTCGATATGAAAGAAATTGCGGATGCCGTAATAAAAGGGCAGGCACCGAAGGTGAAGGAACTTGTTGCTAAGGCAATAAGCGAAAAAGTGCCGTTAAACGATATTTTACAAAAAGGCCTGATAGGCGGTATGGGTTATATAGGTGAAAGATTTAAGAAAAATGAAGTATATGTTCCTGAAGTGCTCATAGCGGCCAGGGCCATGAAATCAGGAATGGAGATCATGAAGCCGCTTTTGGCAAACGCAGGCGTGCAGCCGCTTGGTGTTGTAGTACTGGGTACCGTAAAAGGCGACCTGCATGACATCGGCAAAAATCTTGTCGGTATGATGCTTGAAGGCGCAGGTTTCAAGGTCGTGGATGTTGGTATAGATGCCGCGCCCGAGAAATTTATCAACGCGGTCAAAGAAAGCAAAGCTTCGGTAATTGCCATGTCCGCTTTATTGACGACCACCATGGTGGCAATGAAAGGCGCGATAGAAGAATTTAAGAAAGCAGGTATAACCGCCAAAGTCATGATCGGCGGAGCGCCGCTTACACAGTCTTATGCCGACGAGATCGGAGCGCAGGGCTATGCGCCGGATGCGGCAAGCGCTGTGGATAAAGCAAAACAATTATTAAAGTAAATATTTTTGGTTTACAATATCGCATGAGCGGGGGAAACTCCGCTCATGCTTTTTTTAGGTCCTATGGATATTAAAAACGGCGATATTCTTACCGGTTTTGTTGAGAAGGTTCTACCCTATGGGGCTTTTGTAAGCCTTCCGGGGGGAAAAAGCGGCCTGCTGCATATTTCCGAAATGAATTGCGGGCTGACGAAAAATATGAAGAACCTCTTAAGTGAAGGAGAACAGGTAAAGGTGCAGGTTATCGGGGTAAGTCTAGAAGGTAAAATCTCCCTGTCGGTAAAAAAACTTGCAATGGATACGGAATTCCGGCCGGGAGAAAAAGTGCTTCCCTCCGGAGCCTTTGGCAGAGCCGGAGTTGTTATAGAGGAAAACAGGGATTTTGAGGACCAGCTGAAACGTTTTGTCAGAAAAAGCCGTGCAAATCTGCTGGACGCTCAAAAGCAGCTTGACAGAAAGACGGGGAGAAAGAAGAAAAAGAAATAAAACCTTTACCGCCGGGACCGGATAAACGGTGTGCCCTGGAGTACCTATTCCCGGGGAAAGAAAGAAGCAACCCTGAATTAAAGGGAAGATTTATGAAGTTGACTTTGTAAAGGAAGAGGGTTATAATTCAACTATAATACGGCAAAAAGCCTGTATTTTCTTAAATGCCGCATTTTTAAGCTCTAAAGCGTAATAAAAGGCGGGATAATAGGCCCGGGAGGAACAAAAGATGAGAACTTATAACATAATTGTGCTTGTATCTACAGCGATATTGATCGCGACAGTTGTCACGATCATTTTTGCCATTGCGGTCTATATTATAAGCAGGAACAAAAGAAGGAAAATTCAGGATGAGAACGAGAAAGTATCCACGGTAATAGTAAAATCTGACGATACGGTCAAGAACTATGTTTTTGAAGATAATAATAATATCAGACAAATAGATTATTCCGGCCTGCCGAAAATACTGAAACTCTACGATCCTTATAAAAAAGAGGAGAACAGGAAAAATGGAAGCGAAGAAAGATAATCGGAATATTTTCGAAATTATTTCTGTCGTAGTAGTCATGGCCATACTCCTTATCGCTTCTTTTTTCTTTTACAGCAGGGTTATCAGGGAAAGCTATTATGGGACAGTCGGAGAATTCCTTAATATATTTTCTAGTTCCTCAGGCGCTGCTTCCCCCGCAAACCTGGAAAAAAAGATCATTATTCTGGAAGGGACCGCCACGGCAAAATTTTTTGAAAAGAGTACGTCCGAGCCGCTTTCAATTATGTGGAGTAATTTTTTAAAACAAAAAAACGTGGCGTATGAACTTATTTCTCAGGACGATTTTATAAGCAAGGACCTGAGCGGCTACGACACGTTGATCCTGCCTTTTGCGATCTGCCTTTCCGACCGGGAGATCCAGAAAATAAAAGAATTCGCTTCGGATGAAAAAAAAGGCCTGATCCTTGACGGGTTTACCGGTTCCCGCGACGAAAACGGCAAATGGCGGGAAACCTCTTTTCTAAGTGAAATTATCGGCGGTTTTTCTTTTAAGGAAGTAAAAGATGAAGGCGAAAAAGGCCTGGTCTCCGGCCTTATTCTTGACGGCACCAGTATCATGTCCTCAAATATTGTGCCCGGTTTCAGGCTGGAAATTAATACCTATAACAGGCCGGTATCCGCCAATATTGTCGAACCCCGCATAGACATAGATGCGTACTGGGAGCCGACCCCTGTTCTTTATCGCAATAAATTGTCTCCCGGAGAAGCCGGAATTGTTCACGGTAAATATCTTGGAGCGCGTTTTGTCTGGCTGGGCTTTACTATGGGGGCCGTAGCGGGAAATATTGAAGATCAAAAAGTCCTTCAAAATTTACTTAACAATATATTTAATTATGTCAATTTTTGGCCGATAATCTATAAAGACCGCTGGCCCAAAGGGGAAAAAGCCGTGGTGCTTTTTGCGGAGGATACCGAAGACAGGTTTGAAAATGCCGCGAATGCAGTAACGCTCTTTACCAGTAAAAAGGTCCCCTGCACTTTTTTCTGCGTGCCCGAAATGGCGGCTCAATACTATAAGGTGTTTAATGATATTTATAAACATGAAAATTTTGAGATCGGACTCCACGGGCTTGACGTGTACCAGGGCCAGTCTTTGGAGGTACAACAGGAAAGATTAAGAAGCGGAAGAGAGATCCTGGAGAAGCTGACCGGAAAGAAATTAAGGGGCTTCCGCCCACCGGAAGCTCTTTATGATAAAAACACCCTTCAGGCCTTATTTAATTTGAACTATGATTACATGGCCGGAGATGATACCAAACAGACAAGCCCGGAGGTCATACAGGTCAAGAAAACCCGGGGTCTAAGTATAGGGAAAAATCTTAAATATATTGTTAAGTTCCCGAAAACAAGTAATGATGATTTTGATATTCTTGAGCGGTATAAAATGCAGGATAAGGTTGAAATGCTGGAAGTTCTCAAACAGGATTTTGACAATGTCTACAAGGTGGGAGGGCTTTTCTATTATTCTTTTCACACCCAATTAATGGCAGATGATGATTATATTGATGTCATCGGTAAATTTATAGATTATGTGAAAGGGAAGGATGTCTGGATCGCCACTTTTTCTGAAGTCAATGATTGGTGGGTAAAGTGGTCTTTGGGTGTGGATTTTTCGAGCAGCCAGATGTCTCCCCGCCGCACGACCGTTAAAGTGGTCAATAATTCCCTGAAAAAAGTGGATACTATGAAAATAAATGTAATTTTACCGCCGTCCAAAAAACTGGTAAAAGCCTATTCCGAAAAACTGGGTATTGCCGTTCCGTTTGCTTACGGGAAAGACGGAAGGGTAATTTTTGATATTCAGAACTTAAGGGTCGATGATAATTTAATATTTGATATTGAGTATAATTGAAAATGAAAAAGGCCGCAGCTCTGATAATTCTTTCCGTTCTTCTTTTCCTTAATGGCGCTGCCTGCTCCGGCAGTCATTTGAAGCTCGGAATAGGTGACCGCTATGATCAAACGGTGAACGGCAGGGAAGTAATTGTATTTGAAGAGGCAAAAAAGGACGGCTTAAAGTTTAAATACGCGGCTGTTTGGCTGACCCCGGGCTGGTCCTCCTGGGTAAACAAAGAGATGCTGATAAAGATCCGTAATAGCGGCTACACCCCTGTCTTGATCTACTACACCTTTGGCGACCTTATAAGCAAAGAATATCTCGAAAGAAATAACAGAGCAAAATTAAAAGAGTGGTATAAGGACCTAAAAGAAAAGCTTGTTCCCTTGCTCGATATAGGTTCCGAAGTTTTGGTTGTTTTAGAACCGGAATTTAATAATGTCCCCGCAAACAAAGAAACCCCGGTCACCGGGTGGGAAGAATGGGATGACCTTGCCGGAGCAGCAATTGATATTCTGCATAAAGGTGCTCCTTTATGCAAAACCGGACTGTGTCCCGGAGATTGGGGAGACTACGATCTATATAGGTGTATGAATAAAACCGCCCAAAAAAGTGATTTTATTGCTTTTCAGGAGATGCGTTCGGCAAGTGATCCGTCCGTTGATGCTTCCGGTGCTGAATACAGGGATGTTGCCGGGTCCGCGTTGAAATTTTCCTCCTATCTCAAAAAAACCTTTAAAAAACCTGTTTTATGGGCATACTTAGCGGTGTCAAGTTACAAGTCCGGCAATCCCCTGGGCTGGGAAGTTGAACAAGCAGATATCATAAAGGATATTTTTAAAAAAGAGAAAGAACTGCTTGAAAACGGTGTTTTTGGGTTTCTTTATTTTGCCTATTATGATGATCCCTCCCACGGGACGGAATTTTTTGGCGAGGCAGAAAAATATTTTGGCCTTAAGACCTCCCTTGGTATCCCCAAAAAAGCCTGGCATGAATTGAAAAAAAATAGTTTTTCTGAATAATTAAGCAGCCATTTCCCGCCGGAATAAAAAATCTATCTGCCTCTATTATCCTTTGCTTTATTGCATTTACTATTATCATAAAAACAGAAAAATACAGCGGGCCGGAATGAAAAAAAGTGTTTCAAATCATTAAAATACTGAAAAAGTCAAGGTTTGACCCTGTTTAAGTTTTGGTATTGACTTAAATAGCTTTATGTGATAAATTAATAATGAGAAAGTTCGTATAAAATATGCATGTATCAATGAAATTACATGCAGAGCTTTAGGAACTCGTGATAATTTTATATATATCAGGCGTTTTATTGACATAAAAATGAAAAATACATAAAAAGAGTGAAAATTGCAAAAAATGTAAGTTTTATGTCAAGTTTTAAAAGTACTGTTTATGTATTTAAGGAGGAAGGATGTTCGGTAAATGTGAAAGCGGTATTGACCTGATCAGTGAAAATCTAGGCAAGATTTACAATAGCGGAACATACCTTTTTATGGGAGAATCCGGTACAGGGAAAACAAGCTTTGTTTTGCAATTTTTATTACAGGGGCTTAAAGAAGGAAAATCCTGCCTGTTGGTGACCCCCGGACTTCCCCGGGATTTTGTGATCTATGCCGAATCAATGGGGATGGACATTTCCCTGCATATTTTAGAAGGGCGGCTGATCATTTATGAGTACGCGATCAACAAAGAATTCTCGGTCCGGCAATTTTTTGACGAAATAGCAGGAGTGCTCTCCCAGCACGGTACAAGC
>CAITEH010000021.1 GCA_903891415.1 Candidatus Firestoneibacteriota bacterium | reverse complement strand
TGAAACTCGCCCCAAGATTAGATATCCCTGAAGGCAACTTATAGACTATGAGTTTGATAGGACGGGAGTGTAAGGCACGTGAGTGTTTCAGCTAACCGTTACTAATCCGCCGTTCGGCTTGACCATATTAATTAACTCTTTGCTGAGTTATTGATATAGAAAGTCGCGATCTGTAAGAAAAGGGCAACAAACGATCCCAAGAAAATTTCAAAGAACAAATAACTTTACTTTCTCGAAGCGTACTAAACTCAGTGGTCTTTTAAATAATATATTTTGATAGTGATAATACCGGAGGGGAAACACCCGTTCCCATTTCGAACACGGCAGTTAAGACCTCCAGGGCCGATGGTATTGCACGGGCAACTGTGTGAGAGAGTAGGACGTCACTATCTTGGAATCATAATAGGCCGGTTAGGACAATTGTTCTAACCGGCCTATCTTATTTCGCTGAAGGGACTGACTCCGATTTAGCACCATAAACCGGTGTCTGTCCCAAATCTTAATTATTTTGGCCGCTTGGGCAAATAGCTCAAGCGGCTTTTTTTGTTTTTTGAACGCCTTATTGCTCCTTCACCGGTCTTTTTGGCGAAAAAATACGGATTTAAGTTGAATAATATTCCCCTATCTTGTAGAATAAGCCAATTCACTGAGGGGTGAAGAAAAGATCAAACAACTTGTGCAAAGCAAAATCCGTTAAATAATTTTATAATACCGGTTTTTCCTTTATGGACCTTACAGACCTTACGGACTTTTAGACAATTTTATTTTACGGGGGTTAAAATGGAAAGAGTAAATATCGTGAGCAGAGAGGAACGGGAGAAGAAGGACGGGAGCGGAAAATATTATATTTACAAAACCGCGGAGGGCCGGGAGCTCCTCAGCAAACAGAAGTATGAAAAAGGCGAAGAGGAATATCTGGTAACGCCTTCTAAGACGGGCGGCTCTTTCTGGCTGAAGAAAGCCGGTGAAACCGCGGCAAAAACCAATACGGAAAAATTGCCTAAAGCCGAAAAAGGCCCCCTTGCCGGGAAGTCAAATGAGCTGAACCTGCTTAACGGCTCAATAGAACTGGTAAAGCTCTGGCTAAAAGAAGGCCTGGCCGTAAAACCAAAAACAAAAGACGAAATGGACAGCTATATTAAAGAAGCAAAAAATCGCATTCAAAAGATGCTGCTAAGCTAGGAGTGAAAGGGGATGATCTGTAGTTGCTTGATTCATCAAGCGGCCCCATAAATGGGGCAACTACTGGGTTCGAATTCCTTGACAAAGCATATTTAGTAGTGTAAACTGTTAGTAACGATATTTGTTATTAGTGGTTCACAGGTAAATATGCTGAAAAATGAGCTGAATTACATATTAAGAAGTTCTGCCTCGGTTTTTACTTTAAAGGAATTGCTTCTTGTATTCGGGGAAGACAAACCGGAGTTTTTAAAAAGGCGGCTTAACTATCATGTTAAGACCGGGGCTCTTTATTCTCCGAGGCGTGGGCTCTATGCAAAAGATAAGGATTATGATCCCCTTGAATTGGCCGGGAAATTATATACGCCGTCCTATATCAGTTTTGAATCTGTCCTGGCAGGGGAAGGCATTATCTTCCAGAGATATTCAGGAATTTATCTTGCCTCCTACCTGTCAAGAAAACTGACAATAGCTGGCAGGGAAATTCAATATAGAAAGCTCTCTGAAAAGATACTATATAATCCGTCAGGTATAGACAGCAAGCAGGGCTACAGTGTAGCGCAGAAAGAAAGGGCTTTCCTTGATATGCTCTACCTTAACAAAGAATATCATTTTGATAATATTCTTGGGCTGGATCTTGAGAAAGTGAGGGAGCTTGCGGAGCTCTATCAGGACCTTAAACTTGAAAAGCGTCTGAAAACTATCTTTGTAAAAAATGGGAGGCACTCCGGTGCTCATAATAGATAAACATAAAAAAATACTGCTTGATATCTTATTCGCGATATATTCTGACCGGGAGCTTGCGCCGGCACTCGGGTTCAAGGGAGGAACTGCCGCGCTTCTTTTTTACGGCCTTGATAGATTTTCCGTAGATCTGGATTTTGATCTTCTGTCCCGTGAGAAATCCGCGCCGGTATTCAGCTCTCTTGAAAAAATCGCCGCGCGCTACGGAAGAATTAAAGAAAAATACAAAAAGAGAAATACCCTTCTGTTAATTGTTTCCTATGGCGATATTGGACAGAATATCAAACTGGAGGTGTCTTTAAGGGATTTCGGTTCAAAATATATTATACAAAATTATCTTGGTATACCCATGCTTGTTATGGCCAGAGAAGATATGTTTGCCCATAAGCTGGCCGCCATGAGTGAAAGGATAGGAACAGCAAACCGGGATATATATGATGTCCACTTTTTCCTGAAAAACAACTGGCCGTTAAACGAGAAAATGCTGCTAAAGAGAGCGGGTAAAGACCTTAAGGCCTTTCTGGAAAACACAGCCCAACAGGTCGAAAAAATTAAGGAAAATCAAATATTGAACGGAATAGGCGAACTTTTGGATAACAAAACAAAGGCCTGGGTAAAGAAAAACCTTATAAAAGAAACCGCCGGAAAATTAAGGATTCTAAAAGAAAGCCTAAAGTGAAAGTAAGATCCCTAATTCAAAGTTCATTCGAATACATTTTCTCATCTTTCCCTAGCCCCCAACCCCTGGTAATTGTTTCTATTCTCCATTCTCTATTGTTCTATTGCTCTAATTTGTCTAATCCACCTTTTTCTAACCGATTTTTTGTGGTAGAATACCCCTTGTAATAACTTGTTTGGGTGAAAAAGAGGGGATATTACCGTAATAATTGCTTGACTATTTGTCGTGAAATATATATGATATTCACGACAAGACAGAGATGATAAATATGACAAAAACCATTGAGAATAGCATAGTTAGAAGGATATACGGCAGAAGGCGCGGGTGGGTATTCACTGCGGCTCATTTTTTTGACCTTGGAAGCCGTACAACTGTGGCAAAAAATTTAGAGCGATTAGCCGATGCTGGGAAAATACGCAGATTAGTGCGCGGCTTATATGATTACCCGGAGAAACACCTCACTTTGGGCGATCTTCCGGCGAATTATGAGCGTATTGCGCAAGCATTAGCGGGTCGGGATAATTTGAGAATACAGTCATCCGGAGCCTATGCCGCTAACCTTCTTGGTTTGACGGAGCAGGTACCTGCGAAGATTATTTTTCTGACTGACGGTGACAATAGAACAGTGCAAATAGGTAAACAGCAAATCATCTTGAAAAGAACAACGCCTAAGAATATGGCAACTGCCGGAAAGATAAGCGGGTTGGTTATTCAGGCATTAAGATATCTGGGAAAAGATCATGTAGATGACAAAACTGTAAACGTGCTTAAAAAGCGATTAAACACTGGTGACAAACGCCGGCTTATGCTGGACTTTCGTTATGCCCCGGAATGGATAGGGTCAATATTCAAGAAACTACAGGTATAGCCGCTATGGATAAATTTGTGTCACTTGACATAAAAGATAAACGTGCTTATTTCGAAGTGGCCGCGGCTAATTTAAACATAATGCCGCAATTGATTGAGAAGGACTTTTGGGTTTGCTGGATTTTGAAAATCCTTTTTTCATTGCCGGAGACCGGAACACATTTGACCTTTAAGGGAGGAACATCTCTTTCAAAATGCTACAACGTTATAAAGCGATTTTCAGAAGATATTGATATCTCCATAGAGAGATCATTCTTATCGAGGGTCAAGGTAATTGAGCCGGACAAACATAAGAGCAACAAAGAAAATCAGAAAAGGCTTAAAGAATTACAAGCGGTATGCAGGCTGAAAATTAATGAGGTTATTGTCCCGGGCTTAAAACAAGCAATTACGGCGGCACTACCTGACAAGAGCGAATGGAATCTTGTGCCGGATGAAGCAGCCCCGGACGGACAAACGGTTTTATTTACTTTTCCGCACGCGATGATTAGCACCATGGAAAGCTATGTGCAATCTTCCGTAAAGATCGAATTTGGCGCCCGCGCGGATCACTGGCCGGTTGAGACAGCTGAAATTGTCCCATATATTGTAAATGTTCCCGGAGCGCGCGTGGTCGAAGGGGTGTCCGTCCGGGTTTTAGCCGCGGAGAGGACCTTTTGGGAGAAGGCAACGATTCTGCATATGATCTATCATCGTCCGCGTGAAAAGAATGTGCCTCCTAGAATGTCGCGCCATTATTATGACATATATGCAATGGCGGATTCTCCAATATATAAGAAAGCCCTGGAAAATATTTCATTGCTCAAAAATGTTGCTGATCATAAAACGTTATTCTTTAGAGATAATAAGGCGCATTACGAGGAAGCGGCTTCCTCGGATCTGCGCTTGCTCCCGCGTGAAGATCAGATGAGCGCACTCAAAAACGATTATCGTCAGATGCAGCAGATGTTTTTTGAAGAACCACCTGCGTTCGACCGGATTATAGAAAAATTGAGGGGCGTAGAGAAAGAGATTAACAACCTTTCAGTATGAATTAGAATTCCGGAATGAACTGTTCCGGAACAACCGGATTTCTCATATTTCCCCAGTCCTCCAAAGCTTAGCTTTGGAGAGATCTCGCCTTTAGGCGGACCCCCAGAACCCAGCACCTGGTAATTGTTTCTATTCTCCATTCTCTATTGCTCTAATTTGTCTAATCTGCCTTTTTCTAACCGGTTTTTTGTGGTAGAATACCCCTTATAATAACTTGTTGGAGGGGTGTCGAAAAAATGGATTTAACAAAAGAACAGGCAAAGAAAAACCTTGCCGTATTAGTTGCAAAATTCAAATCAGAGTTCGAATCCGGAAAAACCCAAACCTATAATGAAGAAGCCACAAAAATTGCGTTTATTCAGCCCTTATTGAAAGAGGTTCTTGGCTGGGATGTCAATAACCACGATGAAGTCAGCCCCGAAGAAAAGGTTTCCAGAGATAGAGTTGATTACGGGTTGAAGATAAACGGCAAGACCGTAATGTTCGTGGAAGCAAAACCGGTAAAAGCGGACCTGGATAAGCATATAGAGCAGGCCGTAAGATACGGCTTTAATAGAAAAGATGTGCCCTTTATTATGCTTGCCGATTTTGAAGGGATAATGCTTTTTGATACCACAATAAAACCTAATTTTAAAAATCTTAAAAAAGGCATGAAACTTGCTATTCCCTGGAAGGAATACCTTTCAAGGTTTGATGAACTCTGGATACTTTCAAAAGAAGCTGTTTTGGCGGGAAAACTTGATGAGCTTATCAAGATAAAACCAAAAGACCGCCTTACTATTGATAAAGCTATCCTTGAGGACCTGGAAGGGTGGCGGGAAAAACTCGCGAAAGATATTTACAAGAATAATCACACTCTTTTTAACTCCGGCGATCCTGACAAAGACGGCACTTATCTTAAAGAGATAACCCAGAAGATACTTGACCGGATAATTTTCATGCGTTTTTGCGAAGATCGTAATCTTTCCAACCGGCCAACCTTAAAAAGTATTTTTGCCGACCGCAATGAAGCTGTCGGCACGAAAGCCATGACGCTTGTTGACGAGGAATTTAAGCATTATAATTATATTTTTGACAGCGATCTGTTCGGGACAAGGGAATGGGATGGAAAGATCGTTGTTGATATTAAGCCCCTGAAAGAAATAATAGTGGCCACCTATGACCCGTATCTTTTTGATGTCATCCCGTTGGAAGTCCTCGGCAACATTTACGAGCAATACCTGGGTTATACTATAAAACTGACAGAACACCAGGCAAAATACGAATTAAAACCCGAAGTCAGAAAAGCCGGCGGTGTTTACTATACCCCAAAATACATCGTGGATTATATCGTAAAAAATACGGTCGGCAAGGTGCTGGAAGAAAGCACGCCGGCAAAAATAAAAAAACTCAGTATTTTAGACCCCGCCTGCGGTTCCGGCAGTTTCTTAATAAGAGCTTACGAAGAAATGCTCAATTATTACAGGGGCCTGAAGGTCAAGGGAGACAAAATACTTGACGGCCAGGCGGATTTTGGCATACGCGGGGACGGCAAAGAAAGGGAACTGACCATCTGGGAAAAAGCAGAGATCCTGAAACGCCATATCTATGGCGTAGATATAGACGAACAAGCCGTAGAAGTCACCAAACTATCCCTGATGTTGAAAATGCTGGAAGGCGAACAAGGCCTGGTCGCAGGCCGGAATGTCCTCCCCATGCTTGATAAAAACATAAAATGCGGCAACTCCCTTATCTCCGGCGACAGCCAGGAACTCTTCAAATACTTCGGTAAGGACTACTGGAAAGTAAAACCCTTTAACTGGAAAGAAGAATTCAAACATATTATGGTGGATGAGGGGGGATTCGATGTGGTGGTGGGGAACCCGCCGTATATCGGTTTTCATAGCTTTAAATCAGAAAAAGAATATTTTGGAGAAAAGTATGTAAGCGCGTCTGGTAAATATGATATTTATATTTTGTTTATTGAAAAAGGGCTTAACCTTATAAAAAGTAATGGCTTAATGTCTTATATTTGTCCAACTGGTTTCATGAAAAGGGATCATGGTGAAGCATTAAGGAAATATCTACTTAGTGAAGCCTCAATAAAACAAATAATTGATTTTGAACATAAAAGAATATTTAAAGATGCTCTGAATTATACAGGAATATTTATATTATCAAGACCGTATAAAAAAAATAATCAGTTAGTGTATGGATATGACCTGAATAGCGTAGGCACTGAATACAAACAAGAATCACTAACGCAAGGTCTTTGGATATTCAGAGATCCAAAACTTGATGAAATTGTAGATAAAATAGCTAAAAATATTAATGTTGGAAAACTATTCGATTACTGTGAAAATATTTCCGAGGGAATAGTAACTGGGTTGAATGATGTGTATTTATTAGATGATGAAATAATAGCAAAAAACCATTTTGAAATAACCTATTTAAAACCATGTTTGAGGGGTAGAAATATAAGACGATATTGCATAGAAAAAATGGAGCAAAGTATATTCTATCCTTATAATTCAAAAAACATGTTAATAGATGAAAATACTTTCAAATCCGAATGTCCCCAATATTATAAGTTTTTACTGGGAAACAAAAACAAACTATTATCGCGAGGATATTTTGCCAATTCTTCAAAAAAATGGTATGAGCTATGGAACCAGCGGAAAGTTTCAAATTTCGAGTGTCTTAAGATAATTGTACCTGAGTTAGCGGCTGGAAATAGATTTATGCTAGATGATAAAAAATTATATTATGGCGATACTGTATGTGGTTTCTATTTGAAAGATAGTATAGAAATAAATATTAGATATTTATTAGGTTTGTTAAATTCGAAGCTAATAGAATGGTTCTACAAAAAGACAACGGTTCCAAAAGCAGAAGGATTTTATATATTTAAGTCAATGTTCCTTAAAAATATCCCAATTAGAAAGATAAAGCTTGATAATTCTCCTGAAAAAGCTGCTCATGATAATATTGTTAATCTTGTGGAAATTATGTTAGATTTGAATAAAAACCTGCAAAATTCAAAAAGCAGCGAAAAAGACCAAATCCAACGTCAAATTGACCAAACCGATAAAGAAATTGATGAATTAGTTTATAAGCTTTATGGAATTACGGAATGGGAAAAGAAGATTATTGAAGGGAAATAAGGAGCAGGATGAAAACAAAACTTAAAATGGTTCATCTGTCTAAATGAAAAATTCTTGTAAACATAGTATTTTCTTGTATAATTGTATGAGAACTGCTATTTCTTCGGAAATAAGATGTTTAAGAAGTTTGACAAAAATGAGAGAAAATAAATAAGGTTCAAGATCCTTATTGTCTACTAAATGGAAGAAAGTCAGGCAGATGAAAACTAGGGGAGATTGTTCAATGACAAAGAAAGTAGAATCTATAAAAAGGATATCCGTAATTGTTCCTGAAAGTCCTTTTTCGCCAGCGGGTTTAAAAGGACAGAAACAATACCTTTGTGCATTAAATGTTGAAAAGCTTATGCACTGGTGGCCTGGTACCCCACATTCACCGCATCGTGACCCCGTTAAAGTAAAAAATATTCAAAGATCACTTGATTGGAAAAGAGTTGCCCAAATAGCTGCATATCTATTACAGGAAGAGATATTAGATGCTGGAACAAAGATTAATAAATATTTCAAAGAAATTTATGAGTCCAAAAAGGACGAAAAAGGCAGAGAATGGCCTCCACGTATAAATAAAGTAATAGGATATGAAAAAAGTGGATATCCAATATTTTCCAATGTATTAATACATGTTAATGGAGCAAGAATTGAAAAAGGAAGCGCTAAATCATTCGGGAAGAGTAAAAACTCTGCTTGGCTGGTTTTTGATGAACACAACAAAGATTTAAATTTCTGCGTTATTGATGGACAGCATCGAATTAACGGAGCATATTTCGCATTAATGCTAAGAAAAGAAAGAGATACTAGCGCCAAATTGGAAATCCCGGCCCAAATATTTTTAGATCTTGATTTGAAAGATCAACCACCAAAAAATCAAGCTCAGATATTTATAGATGTCAATTATTATCAAAAAAAAGTTGACAGGTCTCTAGTTGCTGATTTGTTTCCTACAACAAGAGAAGGACGAGATTCTCTTGATAATATAGAAAGAGCCCAAGATATAGGTAGAAGGCTTATGCTAGAAACAGGGCCTTTAGTTGGGATGATCCAAATACCTGGAATTAAATATGGAATAAAAGACGTTGTTACTTTAGCAACGCTTAATTCTGCAATAGAAAAAGCATTGCCGTGCCTAAATTACAATGGACTTGACTCTCTAGGAGCACAAACTCAATTTATTGCTGATTGTTTGTCTTACTGGCTTGAAGCTACTGGTCGAAGCGAACCCGTTGAAAAGCTAAAAACTAAAACTTTAAATCCTGAGAGTGTGGTTTATCAAGGTCGAGTACTGATTTCGGTTATTGATTTAATGCCTGCAATATTCTGGAAACTTCAAACTGAAAAAGTGTCTATAGGCTCAGAGAAGGCGAAAAAGACTTTACTTTGTTGGTTTAAAGACATGATTAATAAAGCAAATTTAGTAGATGAAGGAATGTTTGTTAAAAAAAGCAAATACAAGGATAAAGGGTTTTTGGGCAGTGGTGGTATTGGAAGATTTAAAGATACTTTATGGGCATCTATAATAGGAGACGTATATTTAAAGGAAATGAAACCGGAAAAGATTACACTAAAAGCAATAAAAAATAAGGAGTATGTCAATTCAATATTGATAAAGGAAAAGAAAAAATAACTATGGTGAAGAAGCAGATTAACATAATGATGGATACACTTGTAAAGAGACCGGGTCAAAGCCCAGAATTAGGTGATCTATCAAAAATGCTTAAATCTCAAATTAAGAATCTGAATGGCAAAGTACCTGCTGGACATTACGTCACCATAAAACCTATTGAATTTTCTCTATTTGCTTCTGCGGCCATTGAAATGTGGGAAAGAGCAATCCACAGCTTTTTAATCTCTGCAGCCACCTATAGAATTAGCCCGATTTGGTCATCCGTTTCTGGTTATTATTCAAGTCATTATTGTGTTAGAGGACTAGCTCATTTACTAGGATATTTTCAAATTTACAAACCAAGTTTCAAAGTTCAAATGAAAGTAGAAAATGGTAAGTTTAATTGTTATTATTTGCAAAAAAAATCAAGTGATGGAGAACATCGTTTCTATTGGAAAACTGTAAAAAAAAGCATGGAATTTGAAAATAATAATTTTTTTACTGAAAATATTGAAACTTCTTCAGAATCTGATGTAGCACATCGATCAGTTGCGAATTATTACGACCATATTAATATTTTCCCTCAATTTACACCATTAGATAAAGATGAGCTTATTAGTAGGATAGAGAGGATATCAAAACTTCCATTGGATTCTGTCCCTATTCCTAAAAAAGAAGATTTCCCTGATGTTAATAAAGTCCAGTTGATTGCGTATTGTAGGATTATAATTTTTAGAAATTATCTTGACGAAATTCTACAGAATGACAATCAATACTGGAAAAGTCATAGAAATCCTTCTTGGTGTAGAGAGTACATCGATTTTCAAAAAACAAATTCTTCTATTGGGGATAGTATATCGAATATTATAGGAAGCATTAAATGAATAATATGAATGGTGATATAAGTTGACTCGAGTTCAATCATTCTTAAAATGGGCTGGGGGTAAGCGCTGGCTGGTCTCGCGTGAAGACCAAAACCTTTTCAACATTGAATGTAATAGATATGTTGAACCGTTTCTAGGGGGTGGTTCAATATACTTTAGAATGTCTCCTAAACAAGCAATTCTTGCCGATGTCAATAAAGATCTCATAATGACTTATAGAGCTATAAAAAATGACTGGCTGAAAATTCAGAACAGATTGGCAAAACATCAAAAGAAACATTCAAAGAAGTATTATTATCAAGAAAGAAATAAGAAATATTCTAAAAATATTGATAAAGCAGCTCAGCTTATCTATTTAAATCGAACATGCTGGAATGGTCTTTACAGGGTAAATAAAAATGGAGTATTTAATGTCCCGAAAGGGACAAAAAGGAAAGTTGTTTTAAAAAACGACAATTTTAAGGCAATTTCAGAAGTACTGAAAGGTGCTAAACTGATTCATTCCGACTTTGAGAAAGTTATAGCTCAGACAGTGGAGGGGGATTTTCTCTTTGTTGATCCACCATACACTATTAAGCATGGAAATAATGGATTTATTAAATATAACGAAAAGATATTTAAATGGAAGGATCAGGAGCGTCTTTGCCGTTCATTGGCTAAAGCGCATAAAAAAAAGGTAAAAATATTTATGACAAATGCGTATCATAAAGATATCAGGGCTTTGTATAAAAAAATAGGTTTTACGTGCGAGCCAATTACAAGAGCAAGTGTAATCGCCGGTAAGTCATCTGCACGCGGTAAATATAAAGAACTTATAATTAAAAATTACTAAATTTATCAGTAAGGTCAAAACAATGAGCTCAAAAAAAATAACAGTATTTCTTGTTGATGGATTGCCAAAAGGTGCTAGAGAAATTAAGATAGACCAGTGGAGTGGAAAAGCATTATGCATTCCCCGAAATCGGCTTAATGTTATTTTGCAGAATGAAGAAAATCTGAAAGATAACGCATGTGTATATTTCTTGATAGGAGAATCAATAGATGGTGGACTAATCAGAGTTTATGTTGGCGAAGCTGATGGATTTGAGCAAAGAATAAAGCAACATGAAAGCAAAAAGGATTGGTGGAAAGATGTAGTTGTATTAACAAGTCAGGATGGTTCGTTCACTAAGACCGGAGCTAAATATCTTGAGAGTGTAATTGTAGAAAGATTGGAAACAGCAGGAAAATGTATTCTGGAAAATGGTAATCATCCGCGCCTACCTAATGTTCCCAGGGAAGATATTAGCGGACTGGAATATTATTATGATAACATTGCGCTTATTATGCCATTAATGGGATTCGATATTTTTGTACAGAAAGAAGATCATTCAGTGGGATACTCTTCTCAAGTTCTTTATTGTACCGGAAAAGGCGTTACTGCTCGAGGTATTTTATTGAATGATGGTAAATTGAAAGTTATGAAAGATTCTGAAGCTGTGTTATTGGATACAGAATCTTTCAAAAACCATTTTTATAAAGACTTGAAAGAAAAGTTACTAAAAATGGGAAGAATAAAAAAGGAAAAAGATAAATTGATATTTACAGATGACTATGTTTTTGATAGCCCAAGCGCTGCTGCCGCAATTGTTTTAGCTCGATCTGCTTCAGGACCGATTGAGTGGAAAAGAAAAGATGGCAAAACATTAAGGAATATCTTAGAAACAGAATAAACTTATTGGAAAGCGGGAATGAGTCTTCCCCAAAAAAGTGGACACTATGAAGAGGTGGTGCTAATATAGAACCGTCTCAAAGGCGGAGGTGTCCAATGGAAGAGAACCAGAGAAAGAGACAGTTTGATAAGGCGTTTA
>CAITEH010000020.1 GCA_903891415.1 Candidatus Firestoneibacteriota bacterium | reverse complement strand
GTTTCCAGTGTTTTTCAGACCAGAGTGGAACATTGTATTCCACTGCCAGCGTATCCGGGGATTCCACAAAATCCATCCAGGTACGATAATCCTGCGGATCGGGCAAAGTCCAGTCTTCAACCGACAGCTCGAGCTTCACCCTTACAGACGGTGCTCCCTCCGGTTGAACATTTACCTCTCCGGTATATATTCCCGCTTTTGCGTCTTTGGGTACCTTCACCGTGACCCACACGGGAAGAAAGGCCTGGCCTTTCGCTTCGGGAATCACCTCGGGCGGGGTATCCAAAAGAACGTCCGGCCTGATAGGCCATCCATATTTTTTCTGAAACCATTTGGCGTAGCGCACCTGGACGTTTTTAGCCGGAATAATGCCGCCTTTTCCGGACAGAGCGCCCGCGGAAGCCCTTAGGCCTTTGATAATACCGTTTGATTCGACTACGAGTTTACCCGAGAAACTGCCGTTTCTGGCACCGACCAGAGTAATAGGTTTTAGTTCTTTCACTGCCCTGGGTAACAACTCATCTGAAACTATATCACTGGTCCAGATCTTAACCTCCGCCCGTACCCCGGACAAAAGGATTACACCCAGAATAAAAGCAGCTAAAACCTTCTTTAAAATTACTTTTTTAACCCGGGGAAATCCTATTATATTGTGAAGTGTTTTTTTTATTCTCAAGTGCAAGGCCTCCCCCTTTCCGGTAACTTCTCTTGTTGAAAAAGAAAGATACAAACGAAAACTTTCGCCAATTTTAAATAATTACATGGGTGCAAAACCGGCTTTCCTTTATTATTTTGCCGGCTCCTTGAAATTTATTTCTATATCATCATAGTAAAAGGTTTCCGCGCCATCCTTTTCGCACCCGAAGATAACTCCGTTAAACCCTTTGGTAAACAGGGATTTGGCTTTATCTATTTCTTCCGGTTTTTTTTCATCCAGAGTAAATATTATTGTACTAATATCCGGCATATCTATTGTTATTTTGTGCCAACCCTTTTCTATCTTGCCTGAGGCCTTCGCCAGGTCAGTCCACAGATATTCTTTGGTTGAGCACAAATAATAGTAGGCGCCCCAAACATGCCGACCTGACTTGCTCTGTTCAAAGGCCAGAGAAAACTTCTCACCGTCAGAATTTACCACGCCAAAATAGGGGCCGAACTGGTAAGTGTCTCCTTTTTTGAGGCCGGCTCTTGAATCATAAACCCAGAAAGATACCGTGCCGCATTTATTCTCTTTACTGACCGTCCAGACCGCCGAGGAACTTAACGGGACGGATAGTGATTTTTCTCCTCCATGGAACTGGTCTTTTACAATTTTGGCCTCTCCTTCAATTTTCCAGGCCTTGAGGCATTCCTCATTTTCAAAACCTTCTTTTATGGCTTCTCCCCTGCAAACACCGCACGCAAAAAACATCAGAAACGCACCCGATAATACTCCTATTTTCATTTTCAAACCTCCCCGGCATAAGCCGCAAATTATTATTTAATAACTATATCTCCCAGGCGTTTCCGTCCGGAAGTTTCGTGGAGCACGCCAAACTTGCTGTTTATTTCTTCAAGCGCGGAAGCAAGCGCTTTTTTGAAACTTGCAGCGTCAGCTTTGTTATTGTTCTCTGCCTTAACACTTGCGTCAAGTATAAAGGAACAAGCAATGTTATTGCTGACGGTATTGTTGCTGTTTTTATCATTTTTCTCCTCCGCCATTTTGATCCAGGGTTTGGCTTTGGAATTCCAGATGGAATACACGGCATTATCTATTATCTTGCAGTTTCTGGCCTTGTAAAGAGAGATCCCGTGATAGTGGTCAACCAGGACGACATTTTTTTCTACAAGAAAACCGTCACGCGGCCCGTCGAAAAATCCGAGGCCCTGCATGGAAGCGGGAAATTTCTGTGCCGGGTCTTCGCGGTTTATTACAATATTCCCGCGGATAGTAACATTGCTGACCAGGCCACCTCCGGCATTAAAGAGAAAACTCTGGATCCCGTCATCGTGATTTGGATCCTCCGGCTGGGGCACATATTCATTTTTTATGACATTGTACTGTACCACCTGCGCGTCCCGGGTCGTGCGCACGCCGTCGGCGGAAAAATCAGAAACCACATTACCTTCGCATAAAGAATCCGGCGCGCAAAGCGAGATCCCGAACCGTGTATTCAAAACATAATTATTCCGCAGGGTTATCTTAACGCCGGCGCGGCCCATATTAATACCGCTGTTTGCGTTCATCCAATCTTTGGCAGTCCAAGACGAAGTGTCAAGCGTGCTGTAAATAAAACAGTCTTCCAGAACTATTTCTTTTGAATCCCCGCCGTCCCCGAGGCTCACGATATATTTTTCATAGGCCGGGCCGAAGGAAGGACTGATAATAAGGCCGCGAAAGGCCCATTTGCTCCCTTTAGTAAGGATGAGACGGGAAAGTTCCGGTTTCTGCCCCTTTTCTGCGGCAATGGTAATCACCCCGGAATTATCGCCTGCCAGGGTTACCGCGCCATGCACCCCCGAGCGCAGCAAAAGAGTATCCCCGCCCGCCAGGGCCTTGAGCTTACCGCTCTGCGCCACTTCAGCAAGTGTCTTCCAGGGTTTAGCTTCACTTCCGGGATTCCCCATATCTCCTTTTACCGGATCGGCATAGAAGACAGCCGCCGTAAGGACCGCGGGCCGGCAAAGCAGGAACACAGCCAAAAACGAAAATATTATTTTATTCCTCATAGAGCTTTCTCCTTTTCCTATTTATTCGTCTCCGTTTTTCCATACCCGGAATATATTTTTCTTAATTTCAGGCTCTCTTTCCCTGTGCTAAAACCTGAAACTGCCTTCAACTTTCAGGCCAAATAATAATAATTTATAACACTAATTAAGGTTCAAAAGCAAGTTCATAAGGAATGCCTTTTTGCAATTGGTTTGTAGTTACAGATAAAAGAAGGTTAGAGAATTTTCCAAGGTATTGCGTGCCTAATCATCCCAAATTACTGAGCACCTTATAAATGAAAGCAAATGCTAATACCGGCTTTTGAACCGCCAATATTTACTGCTACAGGTTCACCTGAGGTTGTAACATATTTAAAAGAATCGTCTCTAAGCTGACCATCAGCAATATCAAGAAGATACCCAACTGATCCTTTGATAGAAAGTGTATTTTGTATTATAAAATATTCCACTCCAATTTTTGCACCTAAACCGAATGAAAGCGATTGCATATTGGTATTCTGACTGATACTCCAACTGGTACTTCCTGTCGCTCCACTAGATTTACTATCTAAATCAAGGACTGAAAAGGCCAAAACAGAATCAATTTCAAATAATATTCCTAATATATCACTTTTATTATCCCTGGTTTTCAATGTGAATACAGGAAAATCAAATCGCAAGTATATAGGTATAATATCGATCGTACTCGAAGCAGTTATTACCGATGTATTAATTAATGTATTGCCTTGCCAATAGCCAAATCCAAAATAGACTCCTTCCAGCTTATCTGAGGAACCTCCAATTAAAACATTCAGCCCATTAAGATCAGAACTGCCTTTGAAATTCGGAATTCCCATATTTACAAACTCGTCATTCAAGGTCTTTAGAGAGGGCTGGTAAAAGTCCTTTTCAATGACTATATTTATTGCAAACATATCAGTACAAACCAATACCAAACCAAAAAAAAGAATTTGCGCTTTCTTTAGCATATCCCTCCCTTAACAAATTTATTATTAACAGGTGGAACTAATGTTATGATAGCAAATATATTTTTTAAGAGCAAGTCCATTAGGCACGGCTTAGAAATTCCTCATGATAGTTATTTTTGTGATTCTGTAGTTGCCCGATTCATCGGGCGCTTTAAACCGCTCAATAAATTGAGCAACTACAACTTACCCTTTTATTGATTTTGAAGATTTTTCCGGCCTTTTCTATTTTAGAGATTTCCAGTGGAAATCAATGATCCCGGCGGAAGAACCTACCCAAAATTTCCATTCATGCTTACCGGGACTCTTTTCAAGGCTCGAAGAGTAACCATTTTCAATCAGGAAAGCGTTCATTTTAATATTGTCATCCATTAAAACATCTTCCGTCCCGCAGTGCAAATAAACCGGCGGCAATTTCACTTTCTGTTCCGCGTATTTCTTTATCCGGGGAAACGGGTTGACCGCTTCATAACTTTCGGGATGGCTTTTAAGGGTCCCGAAAACCGGGGTTTTCCAATCTGACTCTGTGCCGTCATCTATGGAAAAGCAACCGCTCAGACTGCTTACCGAAGCGAACATTGCGGGTTTTGTAAGCATATAATGAAAGGCGCCGAAGCTGCCCATGGAAAAACCGGTCAGCATTCTTTGTTTTTCATTCACGCGGTAATATTTGTCCACGCAGGGAATAAATTCCTCAAAAAAGAAGGTGGTAAAGAGCGACTTTACCTGGGGCAGAGCCGGGGCATCTTTCTTCTTTGGTTCATTACTGTAGTTCTTCGGCTTCTGCAGGTAAGGAGAATCAACAAACCAGGAACCCCTGTCTCCGTCAAAACAGGTAACGATCATCGGTTTTGTTTTTAGAGCGCTTCGAAGCGGGGACATTTTACTGTAGGTGTCGTAAGGAGCCCCTCCGCCGTGCAAGGTATAGAGTATGGGATATTTCTTTTCGGGATGAGCTTTATACTCCGGGGGAAGAATAACGACAACCCTTATCTCTCTTTCCATGCTTTTTGAAAAAATGCTAAAACTTTCTATTGTACAGCCCTCACCGGAAATTTCGGATTCCAGCTTGAGCCTTTCTTTGTCACTTACCGCCATATTCGACACCTCCGCAAAAGAAGTTGTTCCCAAAACACCCGATAAGAAAAATGCCGTTAAGATACCACCGAGGATATAACCTTTCTTCATTTATCAACTCCTTTCATGCCAGATTTTTTGCCTAAATTAAAAGCGGTTTACTTTTCTAAACTCTGACACCTTGCCGGCTTCGGCGACAATGCTCCAGGTACCATCCATAGGCGCGTCGAAGGTAATGAATTTAGAACCATCCTTGCTTGACTCGGTGAACTTCAACCGCTTTCCGCCGGCTTCTACCTCAAAGCCTTTCCATTCCGCCGGTATATAGGCCTGAACAGTTACCGGAGCATGGACGGCGGTCTTGCCATCTTTCAACTTCGGCCAGAAGACATAACCCCCGCGGCGGACATGGCATATATTTAATATTACGCCTGCCTTTGTATCCTGCAAAACCAGGAGTTGAGGCAGAGCCATACATGACGGGTCACCAGAAAAAATTACATTGGTAGCAGGGTTTATAGTAAAAGGTGAAGCCGGAAGCCCCTCTCCGCTAAATATAGTTTCATGCGGATCTTGATTCTCGGCATAGGCAACAGTTTCCAGTTCGGTAATGTCGGGATGGGATACTTCAAGTGTATCTTTGCCGGTAAGTTTGACCTGCCCCCAGCGGTTCAATCCTGATTTACCCTTGCCATGCAGACAAAAACCGCTGATACCGTCGATAGACGGCAGGTAAACAAGCCCTTTCCCGGTAAATTCAAACCGTATGACGGCCTTATCCCCTTCAATTTTCGCCTCCGTCATTCGCGGGCCACTATAGATATGATTTTGCCCGTAAGCAGAGTTTAGGGCCGCCAGACACATCCGGTACCCGCCTTCCGCTTTTTCGGTCCAATGGACCTGTTCATCTCCCAGGTCATAGAAATCCACCAGCGCAACATTCTTGTCTTCCTTCGATAACTTAAGCGCCTGCCAGAGATAGGTATTTACTAGTGAGCGGGAAAACCAGGTGCGTATCGGTACCAGCGGAGGAGGCTGTGATGTATCGCGGCTTAAAGTTCCCCAGATAAAGTTAAAGTTCTGTCCAAAGAGCCCCCGCCACTGTTTTATCATAGCTATAAGCCGTTCGGCATAAGGACCAAAAGGCCCACCTTCACCCTGATGCCAGATAACTCCGCGTATGGCAAAAGGAGCGAGCGGAAAAATACGGGTGTTGTAAAGCACGGCAGGAAAATTAAGTAAATCCAGGTTTCCGGGCCACGGTCCCTTCTTTGTTTCGCGCCAGGACGTTTCAACCTCTTTGAAATCTGCCCAAGATTTCACTTTTCCCGCGGATTTAGCGATCCTATCCTCGCTATAGTTAAAGAATTCCTTGTAGAAATTGGTTTCTTTATTTTTACCCTGAAAGCTTTCCAGCGTCTCTTTCGCCATCCAGGCGGCCTGATTTGTCCCGGGGACAGCCACAAGGACTATTCCTACAGGAACTTCGAGAGCATCCCGAAGCACACGCGCAAAGTAATATGATAAACTCATGATCGGAGGCGGCGGATCCTCTTTCAACACCTGCCAGGGTTCGCTGCCCCGTTTTGCCGTATCAATATCCTCTAAGGGTTCAAGTGAAACACCAAAACCGAAATTGCAGATCCTGATCTCCGGCTTGCCGCCCTTGAGCCCCTGAGAAATATAGTGAGGATAAACCCCCGTATCCTTATCCGGCCCGCCGGCGACCATGTTTGACTGCCCGGCTGCGATCCAGACCTCCCCCACAAGAACATTCTTAAGGTTGATAGCGGTAGCGCCGATCCGTACTTCCAAAACACGCCCTTCACGGCTCGCGGGCAGCGGCTCAAGCAGCACTTTCCAATAACCATGCTCATCTGCTTTTGTTTGTTTCTTCTGACCCCCAAAACTAACCGTCACCTGCTCTCCGGATTTTGCCCAGCCCCATACCGGGACGGGTGTCTCCCGCTGCAAGACCATATTGTCCTGGAAAATATGCGCGAGCCGTTCTTCTATCCGGGCTGTCCCGGCATAAGCAGATACCGGAATCCCCGCCAAAATTACAGTTAACGTCAACAACACCATAAAAAACGAAGTAAAACAAACTATTATCTTTTCGCGCCCGTTCCGTAAAATACTCATACTCCCCCCATAATAATATTCTAAGTTCTTCGGGTTAACACCCCTGTTTTTCCAAATATTTATGTTAAAAAGTAACCCTGCTTTGCGTGCGGGTCAATCTTGCTCTTTCCCGCAGCTCCCGGCAAATAATATTGCAGCTTCGATTTTTATCGCGCTTTCCCACGGCCGACAGCGCGTATTTAAGCTAAATAGGGAAGGCGCGCTATAAGGCGGCCCGAATAATTGAATAATGTCCGGCCCCTGTTTATAAACGCAATAGCTGCCGTTGCCAAGGCAATGAATGCTCCCGCTGTCCTTTTTTCTGCCTTTCCATATTCTCATAAATTTATTGGAATTATTATTCTATTTCTCATTATTTATCGTTTTGCCTTCGCCGCTTTACTTAAACGCGCACGTATGCCGGCTGCTTTTCATATCCGCCTATTCTTTTTTAGATCCCGGTTCAGACCATACCAGATTATACTATTATTTGTTGTTTAAGCACAAGTCCATTAGGATCATCAATTTTATTGACTTTCAGCCAAAGTGTCAGATAGAATAATAAGATAATTTTAAAAGTTAATTTAGGGGTTTTAATTATGAAGCGCTTAAGTGTCTTAATATTTCTGGTAGCAAACATCTGGGCAAGCGACAAGATTTCTATGGCTATAACTGATTTTGACGTCTCAGGCGTGACCCCGGCAATAGCCGCCTCTGTAGCCGATTTTATCCAGGATGGCTTACGCCAAACCGGACGCTTTACTGTAATAGAGAGAAAAAATGTCCAAAAATTACTACAAGAACAAATGTTCCAAAAAATCGGTTGTACCTCCACAGATTGTGCGGTCGAGATAGGTAAAATGCTGAATGTCAATAACATTGTCTCCGGCAGAGTATCACAAATGGGAAAAAGGATAGTTATTTCCTTAAGTCTTGTGGATGTAGAAGCGGGCAAAATAAGTCTGACTGACAGTATCGAATGCGACTCAGTTGAACTTCTAAATACGGGTTCACAAAAATTGGCCGAACATTTCAGCAAGGGTGTGGCAGTTAAAGGTAAAGTTATTAAGATTTTCGGCAATGATGTTATCATTAATCTCGGTATGGATGACGGCGTTAAAAACGGTGATTTATTAACTGTTGAGCGCTTTGGCGAGGCTGTCAAGGATGAAACCGGAAAAATTGTTTTTCAGGAAAAAAGTAAAATAGGAACCATCTCCGTCAAGGATGCTTCCCCTTTCGGCTCAAAAGCACTGGTTACCGAAGGTAACGGTAATATTAAGAACGGCGACGTAGTTGAACTAAAAATTGAAAAACTCTGGCGGCTCGCTCCGATATTAAGTTCAGTAGTCTCGACCACTTACACTACGCCTTCCTACGACACGAAAGGCGCCAGAACTGAAACCAGGTATAAAAGCCTAAAAGCAGTTAATAATTATGAGGAATATAAGTTCGGTTTAGGGGTTACTATGGGTTTCAACGGATCTCTGTCTTTTATCAGATATACAACCAACGGCTCAATTATTTCCATCCCGCAGACCAAAATAGCGACGTTTAACAACTACCTTAACTTTGCGTTGGATTTTAGTTCCACTGTGTCTGAATTCATGGATATCGGAAACATGATACAATTCACCTTTCCAAGATTCACGGATACCTTGGGTACAGAAGATACCACCGGCATTTATTTGTGCTGTACACATCAATACCCTGCCGCGCAAGCGGTTCAATACAGCCCACCAGCGCCAGGCGGGAAAAATACTGGTAGGAAATCGAACCTTCTCTCCATAACCCGTCATCCCCGATCCCTCTCGCGATCTGAAACCTGGTATTCGCGGCCCCGATATCTATCCAATCCTGATCTCCCATTACTATCCCCGATTCCACAAAGGTCGCGTTGAAAAAATTTTCCCAATTCACCGCGGTTTTTCCCTCCGTCGCCGGTTCTTCCGTCCGCCAATTTGGATTTTTTTTGTCTCTTTTTTTTATTTCTGCCTTTACATCCCCCATGAGAATATGTGCTATTACGGGGCGCACGAGGCCGTCCTCTATCAGTTTCCGGTCCTCTGCCGTCATGCATTTGGCCTCATAGATCATATCGTAGGCCTGTACCAGAGGTAAAAACCACATCGCCAAACCCAGCCTTGTTTGTTTCAGCGGGCATTTTTTAGCCAGGCCTGTCAAGATCTCCCGCGCCTTTGCGGCATACTCCTCTTTATCCGTCAACTGATACGCCCAGCCCAGGCCCCCGGCGCCGAGTGAAAAACTCTTGGAACCTTTATGCTCCGCAGGGTCACCCAGCTCCTCCTTTTGTTCCTTGGAAGCACTTTGGTCCAGTACCATAATTTCACGTTTCAGCCACCCGTCCGCAAAACGCACGACACCTTTAAGCGCTGCCTGCCCTTGCGCTGTTTTCATAATATCTTCCCGCCACTTGACCAGCTCAGCCCGGGACAGGTACAGCCGGGGATGGCCTTCCAGCCCGAGTTTCGACGGCATGGTAACTTTCACTCCGGAATAATCATGCCGTGATATAGTCCCCTTAACATATACCGGTAGCTCCGGATTTAATTCCGCCGTATCCATATGCAAACGCAGATCTCCGGGTACTCCTGACTTTTCCTGGCCAAAAACAAGGTCAGTACAGTGAAAAACCAATACCAGCGCCAAAAACATTAAAACCCCTTTGTATCCGCACCATTTTCGAGGCATATCAGTTTTTTTTGTTTCTTCTGATTCCACGACTTTCTCCTTTGTTAATATTTTTGCCGCCGGTTATTATTCTTTACTTTTTTTATGTCCCATAAAACAGGCGGGGTTTACTTTTTATTTTCTTCCTCCGCGGAGGTTTTAATTTTCTTTATGAGAGCATCTAAAGTTGCTTTAGCCGCCTTATCAAGTTTTAATTCGTAGAAAAATTCAAAAGCGGTATTTACTTTCTTCCTTTTTTATAAAGCTCTTCCGGCTCCGCCTTTGTTATTTCTGCGGCGGCGCAGACCGCGATTACATCCTCCTTGCTTACACCTTTATTCTTTAAGAGTCCCAGGAGCTTTTCTCCGGCAATGCCGGTATTTTTGCTGACCGCTCTTGCAACCGCTTCAAAATTATCCGGAAACCCCGCTAAAGCGCTGCCGCCGGCTCCGCCTGAAACCTTTCCCTCAAAAACAGCCGCTACCTCTCCCGAGAGAGCGAATAACTTCCTTTCCCGGTCCTGCCAGCCAAGAGCGAACCATTCCTTCCCCTTACTCGCTTCTTCGGCCTGCATAGCACGGCCGGGAGAAAAATCAGGCAGTTTTTTTCCGGCCTTCGAAAGGGCATTCCAAAGCCCTTCGAGCGGGAACCGGCCGGTACCCACTTTGCCCAGGCTGTTCAGGTCTTCATCGTTATTCCAGACGGTCTTCCACATAGCGCGGTGATGCTCATCAAGGGCGGCCTGGCAGCGTTTGGCCAGTTCTGTACCTATCCTGGCTTTTTTGGTGTCATCCAGCAGTACGTCTTCCAGAAAGATCCTCGCCTCGCAAACCTGCACCCCCTCTTTAAGCGCTTCAAGACGCACCGTGGAAACCGAACCTTCCGGCCCCGGGGCCAGGAACCAGTCATGCAGATCCAGATTGCGCCAGTTATTTTCCGGATACCGGGAATAGACCGGGGCAGAACGTTCCCCCTTCTTGTTCCGCAGTGCCCACCAGATGTCCGCGCCCATCCTGCCCCCTCCGCGCTCCCCGCCGGTAATATCAAAAGCGATAAGCTCGCGGATATCCAGCGCGGAAGCCATGTTCAGGGCGCCTCCCCTCTCATAGCAGGTTAAAAGCGCCGGATTCTGCCAGCCATACAGCCGGCCTTTATCCGGATTAACATTATACATTAGGTTATATACAAAGGCGGCGTAACCAATGTCGGAGATCTTATACAGCCCCTTATTTCCTATCATAACATCCGACGCATGCCCGGCGTGCCCGTGGATAGCCCACGCCAGTCCCCCGGATACGTCCTTCCAGAAGGTTACTTCCTCTTTGTTCGGCCAGAGGTCCGGCATAAGCCCCAGCATCATGGTTTTTTCCAGGCCGCGTTTTTCCATCTTTTTATGGATCTCTGTGAACACCGGCTGCCACAGGGCCTTGCTTTCAGGCTCCTCATAGCGGGGAAGGAACAGCATGTCGGTTTCCCCGGTTGCCGGATCCAGGACTGTCACACGGGGCCCCTTGCCCAGGAGCTCCTTCCGGTTTTTTTTTGTATCAGTTTCTCCTCCCCAAAGGCCTCTTTCCAGGGATTTCATCGACTGGCATATATCCCAGACTTGAAAAATTACCAGTTTTGGTTTGCCCAGATTCTTTCCGGCAGAATCCAGATACCTGTCCAGGACCGTATAGTCGTACTCATATTTATTCCCGCCTTTTTTTATCCAGCGTACCATAGACTGCTCATTGCCGAGATTCGTCCTGCAGATAAGAGGCACGTACAGCACCCGGCCGCCGGTGGGGTTTAAGAGCTGAAAAGAACGGTCTATAAGCTTCCAGTGTTTTTCGGACCAGAGCGGAACATTGTATTCCAGGGCCAGGGTATCAGGGGACTGGACGAAATCCAGGAAAGTGCGGTAATCCTGAGGATCCGGCAGGGTCCAATCAACAACCTCCAGAATTAAAGGTACTCTGACCTGGCCGGCCCCCTCGGGCTGAACTGTTATCTCACCGGTATACTTTCCCGCACCGGCATCTTTCGGTACCCGTACCGTCACCCATATGGGCAGAAATGCAGGATTTTTCGCGCCGGGAGAAACTTCGGACGGCGAGTCCAGAAGGATGTCAGGCCCGCCGGGCAAAGTCCAGCCTTTCAGGTCCCAGGCCTTACCGTAGCGAACCTGGACGTTAGAAGCAGGAATGATACCGCTTTTTCCGCTGAGCGCGCCCGCGGAGGCCTTAAGCCCTTTAATGGTACTGCCGGACTCGGCCACGAGCTTTCCGGAGAAACTGCCGTTGCGCGTACCCACCAGAACAACAGGCTTTAATTCTTTGATAACGGGTTTCGCATCTTTTACCAACCTGGGGGACAGTTCCTCTGATATTACATCACTGGTCCAGATCTGCACGCCGGCCGCCGTGAACGGGGTCAGGTAAACGGTAAAAATGGCCAAAGGTACAGCGGCCCATACGGTTTTTTTACTCAGAAATACTTTTATCCTATTTTGAATTATCTTAAGCATTTTTGCTCGCATGATCTTCTACCCGTTCCTTTATTTCGGCCTTAGTTATAAAAATTTTTTCCGCTTTCTCTGTCCTTTTAGACGTTTCTCAAAGGTAAACGTTGTACTGTTTTAACTCAGCACTAAATACCCCGGTACTCGTTATCTTCCTATAGCTCCGGCATCATGCTTGCCGGCAGGAGCCTTCCCGGTAAAATCCCGCAGGAACGGGCCATTGAACTCCCAGGCGTACAGTTCCTCAATGCTGGTCTTAGATTCGGGAAGCGTGCTCCGGCAGACGCGCAGAAAATCCAGGGCTCCGGAAAACTCTTTTCCCGCGCTGAAATCTGCCGTATTTGAGAGAGAAGCATTTTTTGGCAGCGCGCTGAGCTTTGCTTCTCCAAATAACTTGCCGTCCACAAATATTACGGCTCTTTCCGCAGAACGATCCACTTCGGCAAGAACATGATGCCACTTGCCGTCATTAACTTTAACAGCGGCCACCGCAGAAACAGCAGCACCGGATGAAACCAGAGTCAGGGCGGGACAGCCGTCAGCGTTTATGAAAAGTTCATAACCGTTCTTTGCGTACTTTGAAGCCAGCACACCTGTTTTGAGCCCTGTCTCCGTCTTGAAAACAGTTTCAATAAGAAAATTATTTATGCCCATGTCAAGAGTCTCGCGTTTTGACCCGTTGTAAACGCCTCCCGGGTAATTCATATCCTTTGTCATTTCCGCATGCGAAAGCGAAGCCGTACGTTTACCGTCAAAGACAAGCGCCCCCTCTATCCAATCCTCCAGAGGCCCCGCGATATAGTCCTTTGCGGAACAGTTTGTAACATTAAGGTCGTTTCGCGGTATGAAATAATACATGCCCCGGTCTATATATTCCTCGGTCATATAGAAACCCTCACCCAGCACCGTCTCAGGATTGGAACTGCTTTTATAAAAGTTCCACTCGCCTACATTGCGGGCCAAAGACCACGGTACAAAATATTTTACCCCTCTTTCCTTTACCCCGGAACCGGACACGGGACGGTAATCTTTTTTTGCCGGGTCCTGCAGGGGTTCGCTTGTTACTTTCCAGCCGACACCGGAAAGACGGCACTTTTCGGCTGCCAGCCGGTCACGCAGTTCTTCAAGCGTAGTCCCTGTCACAAGGGGAGCCCCGCTGCCGGCCCCTTTACTGCTTGTCCCGGCAACTACTCCGAAGGCCTTGGGATTACCGTAAAAAACGTTAGAGGAATAAGCCATCGTAGGAATTCCGGTGCGGCCCATAGCACCCGTATCTCCACCACCCAGCATGGAAACATCACCCGGACGGTTCTGTCCGATAAAAGAGGATTTACAGTCCAGCATCAGGTTACCCAGGATATTTGACCGGTTCCCTGAGCTTCCGTCCAGAGCATTATCAAAATGATAGAGTGTATTATTAAAAAATTGGTCCATAAATCCGAAGACCATGAAATAACCGCAGTTGTTGTAGTAGTCCGGCTTATCTGCTTTTACTTTTCCGGCTATGATATTGTTAAAGACATAACATTTAAAACCGCCGTCAAGGTAGAGGCTGTAGCCAAGTTCCCGCCCCAGGGTCCTGTTGCCGACACAGTTCCTGGTGATGTTGTTGTAAATATAGGTGGGGCCGCCCTGAAAATGTTCCAGGCCTCCGTAATCGTTGCAGCCCAGCATGGTATTGTCTATCTGATTGTCATGGACAAGTATTCTCGTCAAGGGCGCCGTTTCATAACTCCGGCTTTCCTTGCCTCCAAATGTTATGATACCGTTGCCAAAACTGGTGTCAATAATATTGCCCGCTATTTCACAGGTTTCAGGCAATTTTACTTCTATAGCGGGTATGGAGGTCCAGGTTTTGGTGCCGTGACGGAAGCCCGTATCAACGACGCGGTTGCGCAAAACCTCAACATGTCCCAGACGGCAGTAAGGAACCCCCCGTGCCCGCTCGCTGTCTCCGGACAATAAGATAGTACCGCTCATTTCTGCATGCCGGATGTCATTGTCGGTGATAACTATATTATCAAGCAATTCACCGGTAGAACCTCCTTTGACAGTATAAACTTCAGAATAAGCCGCGATCGCATTGGCAACATAGTAAAAATTACAATTCTTGACGGTAATGTTCGAGCAGCTGTCTGTTATGCTGACACAGGGAGAGGGTTCTATCGGCCACTCTTCTTTGTTTTCGTCGGGGTCATTGTAACGAAACTCTATTCCGCTGATAACAATGTCATGTTGATCCGAGATCCAAATAGGAAAGCGGATCTGCGCTACTTCGTAAACAACACTGTTAGGATCCGTTCCGCCGGGAGGAAAAAGATAAAGGCGTCCGGCTTTGGGGCCGTTCAAGTTAAAAAAATACTCGCCCGGAGCATCAAGAAATTTCGCGACATTCTCCAGCATAAAGTGTACTTTAGCGCCGGGAATGCGGCCAAAACCCCAGGACCCGAGCATAGGTTTACCGGTCATAGAACCGGTATCGGGATTATAACTCCAGGCTCTTTTGATCTTGGTTGCGGCCGCCATCAGAAAGTTCGTCTCGGTCCAGAGAACGGCGCCATTCAGGAGATTCTTATCCCCCAAACCCTTAAGTACCGGCGAGGTTAAGGCCCCCGTTCTTTTGTCATAGCCGCTCCAGACAGGCCAGTTTTTCACAGGATCATCAGGATCAGAAAGGTCGTAGTTAGGTTCACGGGCAATTTGCAGGCGCTCCACCTTATCCCCGCTCACCTGCCACATAGAGGAGAATTTCGCGCTGTCAGGATCCGGATCATAGTTCCTGCCCAGGTCTATATACCAGGCCTTCTCCGGTTTTGGTATCACCGAAGAATCACCGCCGCCGGCTTTTTTCCAGCCCCCCTTTATCTGTGTGGAACCATAAAAAAGCGCTTCTCCTTTTCCCCAACCCGGGTCTGAAGTTATCCGGATAGGGTCATCCGGCAGGCCCGACTCAGCGGCTTTCAAAGCCCCGCGGTAAACAACACCGCCTTTGAACACATACGTATGAATTCCCTTGCAGGCCCTGGACCGGCCGGCTGAATTTTCATCCCAGGGATGATGCTTCCAGGCAGATTCCGGCGTCTTACCGTCTCTGGTATCATCACCGTCTTTGAAATCTATGTGCCTTAGGGAAGCGCCTTTCTCAAAAATGAAAGGTTTCGGTGCCCATTCAAGCGCTCCGTTCGGCAGAACCTTCGCATAAGGTTCCTGCCAGGAAAAAACTGCGGCACTCTGCTTTTCAGGCCCTGAGGCAAAAAGATTTGCCGCTAACAAACAAACCTGAAAAAGAAACACGGCCAGGGCGGCCGTAAGCTTAAGCTTTCCCGCTAATCTCATATTTCCAGCTCCTTTAAGGGCTATTTTTATCTTCCTATGGCGCCCGCGTCGCGTTTTCTGCCGGCAGGAACCTTTCCCGTAAAATCCCGCAAAAACGGGCCATTGAATTCCCAGGCGTATAACTCCTCAATACTTGTCCTGGACTCCGCAAGCGTGCCGCGGCAGACACGCAAAAAATCAACGGCTCCGGAGAGGCCCCTGCCCACAACGAAATCGGCCGTGTTCGATAAAACTGTTTTTTTTGTAATACCGTCAAGTTTTCCTTCGCCGGCCGCTTTTCCGTCAACGTAGAGTACAGCTTTACCTGCCTCGCGGTCAACTTCGGCCAGCACATGATGCCACTTGCCGTCATTGACTTTAGCCGGCGAAACCGCTGAAACCACTGCGTTTCCGGCGCGTAGGGTCAGGCGGGGCCCGCCTCCGGGCCCGACAGCAAGTTCATACCCCGACAGGGATGCTTTAGAAGCCAGAACACCGTTGATATGTCCGGGTTCTGTCTTAAAAACGGTTTCTATCAGGAAGTTGTTAACATCCATATCAAGTGTCTCGCGTTTGGAGCCGTCATAACTACCCGCTTCTCCTTTCTTTCCGGTTGCGGGATAATTCATGCTTCTGGTCATTTCAGCATGAGAGAGCACGGCGGTACGCCTGCCGTCAAAGACGAGAGCGCCTTCTATCCAATCCTCCAGCCGGCCGGCCACATAGTCCTTTGCTGAGCAATTTGAGACGCTCAGGTCATTACGGGGAATAAAATAGTACATCCCCCGGTCAACGTATTCATCCGTCATATAGAAACTTTCACCCAGGACCACTTCAGGTTTGGAGGTACTCTTATAGAAATTCCACTCGCCGACAGTGCGGGCCAGAGCCCACGGAACAAAGTACTTTATGCCCCGCTCCCCGGCGCCCGAATTGGCCGCAGGCCGGTAATCTTTTTTAGCGGGCTCAAGAAGGGGTGCGTCGGTAACCTGCCAGCCAATACCGGAAAGCCGGCACTTTTCGTTTTCGAGTTTTCCGCGCAGTTCCTCCAGAGTATCCCCTGAAACAACAGGAGCCGAACCCCTGGCGGCATTAGTATTACTTATCCCGGCAACCTCTCCAAAAATTTTCGGCTTGCCGAAAAAAACATTACTCGCGTAAGCCATAGTAGGTATACCGGTACGGCCCATTTCACCCGTGTCCCCCCCGCCCAGCATCGAAATATCACCCGGCCGGTTCTGCCCGATAAAGGAATTCTTGCAGTCTAACATCAGGTTCCCGAGGATGTTGGAGCGGTTACCCGAACTTCCATCCAGAGCGTTTATGAAATGATATATAGTATTATTAAAAAATTGATCCATAAAACCAAACACCATAAAATAGCCGCAGTTATTATAGTAGTCGGGCTGGTCTGCCTTCACCTTTCCGGCCATGATATTATTAAAGACATAGCATTTAAAACCGCCGTCCAGGTAGAGACTGTAACCAAGCTCCCGGCCCATGGTCCTGTTGCCGACACAGTTGCGGGTTATGTTATTATATATATAGACAGGCCCGCCTTGAAAGTGTTCCAGCCCGCCGTAGTCGTTGCAGCCCAGCATGGTATTGTCCAGCTGGTTATCATGTATAAGCATGCGCGTCAAAGGCACCGTATTGACAGCGCCGCCGGTCTTACCTCCGAAGGTAATAATACCGTTGCCAAAACTGGTGTCCACAATATTTCCGGCTATCTCGCAAGTTTCCGGTACAACCACTGAGATAGCGGGTATGGAGGACCAGGGAGTATACCCGTGCCGGAATCCTGTATCTACAACACGGTTACGCAGTACTTCAACATGCTTAAGCCGGCCATAGGCGGCGCCTTTGATTTTCTCACTGCCGCCGGTAACGGAAACCGCGCCGCCTTTTTCGGCATGCATTATATCATTATCGCTCAAGATAATATTATCAAGCATATCATTAGCCGGGCCTCCCTCGCTGACTGTGCGCGGGAAAGCGCAAATAGCATTCGCGACATAATAAAAACTGCAATTTTTTACTGTAATATTTGTGCAATTACCGGTTATACGCACGCAGGGTGACGGTGACCCGTCGTGCACGGTCCAATCAAGAGAAGAGCCGTCATCGGGATCATTATAGCGGAATTCCAGGCCGCTGATAACGATATCATGCCGGTCAACAATATTTACCGGAAAGCGGACCTGCGCCACTTCATAAGCCGCGTTATTGGGGTCAAGCCCTCCCGGAGGGTAAAGGTAAAGACGCCCCGCCTTATTGCCGTTATAGTTATAGAAGTATTCTCCGGGAGCATCAAGGAATTTTGCGGCATTTTCTATCATAAAATGTACTTTTGCGCGCGGGATACGGCTGTAAACAGTTGGGTGAAAAGACCTGGCAGTTATAGAGCCGGTAACGGGATCATACTTCCATCTGTCGAAGTTCTGCGTGGCAGCGCCCATCAGAAAATCGCGTTCGGTCCAGATAAAGGCGCCCTCCAATAAATTCTTGTCGCCCAGGCCTATCAGGACCGGAGAAGTCAGAGTTCCCATTTTTTTATTTTCGTCATACTTGTAGGCGCTCCAGACAGGCCAGTTTTTCACCGGATTGTCAGGATCGGAAAGGTCATAATTGGGTTCCCGGGCAATATGCAGGCGTTCGACCTTGTCACCGTTTATCTGCCAGATAGCGGAAAATTTTGCACCATTTGGATCCGGATCATAGTCCTTACCGGGGTCCAGGTACCAGACGTTCTCGGGTTTGGGTATCCCCGGAGCTTCAACGGAACTGCCCTTCCTCCAGCCCCCGGTTATCCTGGTGGAGCCGTAGAAAAGCCCTGCTCCCTTGCCCCAACCGGGTTCAGAAGTTAAGCGTATGGGGTTACCGGGCAGGCCGGATTCTACTGCCTTCAACCCGCCGCGATAGATTACACCGCCCTTGAAAATATAGGTCTGAATGCCCTTGCAGGCTTTGGCTTGTCCCGCCGCATTTTCATCCCAAGGATGGTGTTTCCAGGCGGTTTGCTTCATCTTTCCATCTTTCGAATCATCACCGTCTTTAAAATCTATATAGCGCGCTGAAGCGCCTTTTTCAAAAACAAAGGGTTTGGGCGCCCATTCGAGAGCCCCATTTGGCAGGACCCTGGCCTGCGGCTCCTGCCAGGGAAAAACCGCCGCGGACTGTTCTGTGGCGGCCGGAACCCCGTTGAAAGAGCTGCAACAAACCGCGCTAAGCAATGTCCCCGCTATTATCGCAGGCAAAATATTCCTGTTTTTTCTCACTGAGCCCCCGACTAGAAAATTGTCATTTACCGGGTACGGCCGCCTTTTTCTTATTCTTTTCTTCTTCAACTGCGGATTTAATTTTTTTTATGAGAGCGTCCAGACTTGCTTTTGCGTCTTTGTCAAGTTTCAGGTCGCTTAAAAAATCAAAGTTGGTATTTACTTTTTTTCTTTTCTTGTAAAGTTCATCCGGGTCACCTTTTGTGATCTCCGCCGCGGCGCAGACGGAGATGACCTCGTCCTTGTTGGTCCCTTTGTTTCTTAAAAGTTCAAGAACTTTATCCTTGGGAATACCGGTATTATTACTTACCGCCTCGGCGACCGGCCCCGAAGGATCGGAAGTTTTGCTGCTGGCTCCGCCGGTTAGTTTTGCATCTGCTTCACCCGCAAGAACAAAGAGTTTCTTTTCCCGTTCCTGCCACTCGAGGGCAAACCACTCCTCACCTTTTTGGGCTTCTTCTGCTCTCAAGGTACGGGCCGGACCGTCCCAGAAGCCGGGCAGCTTTTTTCCGGCCTTTACCAGCATTCCCCATATATTTTCTTGTGGATTTCGACTTCCCGGAGCGACTCCCACCAGTTTACGGTCTTCGTCGTTGTTCCAGGCAGTCTTCCACATCGCGCGGTGATGCTCATCAAGTGCCTCCTGACTCCGCTTGGCCAGATCCGAACCAAGTTTGGATTTCTTTGTTCCGTCCAGCAGTGCATCTTCCAGAAAGATCCTCGCCTCGCATACCTGTACCCCTTCTTTAAGAGACTCCAAACGCGCCGTAGATACTGTGCTCTCCGGCCCGGGGGCAAGAAACCAATCGCCTATATCCAGGTTGCGCCAGTTGTTTTCCGGATACCGCGAAAATACCGGCCCGCCGCGCCCGCCTTTCTTATCTTTCACTGCATACCAGAATTCTGCTGACAACCGCCCAAGCCCGCGCTGGCCTCCGGTAATATTAAAGACCGGGGCCTCCCGTACAGCCAAACAGGAATACGCATTCATTACAAATCTATCGTAAGCTGAAATCAACGCCGGACCCTTCCAGCCGTACAGCCGTCCTTTTTCCGTGCTTACATTGTACACTAGATCATAAACGAAGGCGGCATAAGCGATATCGGAAATCTTATATAGTCCTTTTTTCCCTATTAATACATCCTGGGCGGAGCCGGCGTGGCCATGAATAGCCCAGCCCATATCTCCCGCAATATCCTTCCAGAAAGTCACTTCCTCTTTGCTGGGCCAAAGGTCAGGCATTATTCCCAGCATCGCGGTCTTTTCTATTTCCCGCTTTTTCATCCTTTTCATCACTTCCGTAAACATCGGCTGCCACAGGGACTTACTCGCCGGGTCTTCATAGCGGGGAAGGGTTATTGTACTCGTGCTATTTGTCACAGGGTCCAGAGCCGTCACACGGGCTCCTTTTCCAAGCAGGTCTTGCCGGGTTTTACCAGTGGCGTTATTCTTATCCCACAGCCCTCTTTCCAGTGACTTTGCAGACATACATATATCCCAGACCAAAAAAATGACCTGTTTCGGCTTGCCCAGATTCTTCTCGGCTGAGTCCAAATATCTATCAAGAATGGTATAGTCATAATTATAACTGTTCGTACCCTTTTTAACCCAGCGCACCATAGTCTGCTCATTGCCAAAATTAGTCCGGCAGATAAGCGGCACATAAACAACCCGGCTGCCGGTGCCGCTTAAGAGCTTGAAAGATTTGTCAATAAGTTTCCAGTGCTTTTCAGACCAAAGAGGAACATCATATTCGACAGCCAGAGAATCAGGGGATTGAATAAAGTCCGTAAAGGTGCGGTAATCCTGCGAATCAGGCATCGTCCAGTCCTCGACCTCCATATTAATTTTCACTCTGACCGAAGAACCTTCCGCCTGAACATTTACCTCGCCGGTATAGATTCCCGCACTCGCATCTTTTGGCACAGTAACAGTTACCCATACAGGCACCACCGTCCGGCCCTTTACGGGAGACGCATCCTGAGGAGTTTCCAAAAGAATATCGGCGCCTGCAGGTTCTCTGCCGCCATGTACATCCCAAAATTTTCCGTAGCGAATTTGTATATTTTGCGCCGGAATAGTGCCGTCTTTTCCGGTCAAAACACCCGCAGAGGCCTTTATTCCCTTAACCGCACCGTTGGATTCAATAACTATTTTGCCGGAAAAACTGCCGTTTCTGGCGCCAACCAGGGTAACAGGCTTTAACTCTTTAACCGCTTTTAGAGACAGCTCATTGGATACAATATCACTGGTCCAGAACTTGACCTCCGCCGCTAACTTACCCGGAAAAACGCTCCCCAGTATTACCAGCGCTGCGGCCAGTTTGAATATTGCTTTTTTCATTAAATAGATCCTCCCGGTTCAATATTTACTTTTTATTCTTTTTCTCTTCTATAGAACCTTTTATTGTTTTAACGAGCGCATCTAATTTAACTTTTGTTTCTTTGTCAAGTTTCAGATCGCTCAAAAAATCATAGTTAGTATTTACTTTCTTTCTTTTCTTGTAAAGTTCATCCGGATCCCCTTTTGTGATTTCCGCAGCCGCACAGACGGAGATGATCTCGTCCCTGTTGGTCCCCTTATTTCTTAAAAGTTCAAGGACTTTTTCCCTGGGAATACTAGTATTTTTGCTTATCACCTCGGCGACCGGCCCCGAAGAATCAGAAGACCTGCTGCTGGCTCCACCGGTCAGTTTTGCATCCGCTTCGCCCGCAAGATCAAAGAGCTTTTTTTCTCTGTCCTGCCATCCGACGGCAAAGATCTCTCCGCCTTTTCGTGCCTCATCGGCGCGCAAAGTATTTGAAGGACCGTCCCAGTATCCCGGCATCTTCTTGCCGGCCTTCACCAGGCCAAACCACAGCGCTTCCGGCGGATTACGGCAGTTGCCTTCCGTTTTACCTACAAGTTTCAGATCTTCGTCGTTACTCCAAACACTCTTCCACATTGCACGGTGCTGTTCGTCGAGGCCTTCCTGGCTCCGCTTGGCCAGGTCCGAACCAAGTTTTGCCTTCTTGTTTGCGTCCAGCAGTGCGTCTTCCAAAAATATCCTCGCTTCACAAACCTGTACTCCCTCTTTAAGAGACTCCAGCCGCGCCGTAGACAATGCGCCGTCCGGGCCGGGGGCAAGAAACCAATCTCCTATGTCCAGGTTCCTCCAGTTATTTTCCGGGTAACGCATAAACACAGAGCCTCCGCGCGCGCCGGTCTTGTCTTTCACAGCATACCAAAATTCTGCTGATAACCGTCCAAGTCCGCGCTGCCCCCCGGTAATATTAAAGGCCGGAGCCTCCCTTATGCCGCAGCAGGAAGTCTGATTCATTACAAATCTATCGTAAGCCGAAAGCAGGGCCGGTATCTTCCAGCCATACAGCCTTCCTTTGTCCGGATTAACATTGTAAACCAGATTATATACAAAGGCGGCGTAGCCGATATCAGCGATTTTATATAAGCCCTTGTTTCCTATCATAACATCGTTTGCAGCGCCGGCATGGCCGTGAATAGCCCAGGCCAGCCCTCCCGACACATCATTCCAGAAAGTCACTTCCTCTTTGCTGGGCCAAATGTCAGGCATAATACCAAGCATCAGGTTCTTTTCAAGCTCGCGCTTTTTCATTCTTTTCAGAACTTCCGTGAACATCGGCTGCCAGAGTGACTTACTCGCCGGGTCTTCATAGCGGGGAAGGGTCAGTGTACTTGTGCTATTTGTCCCGGGGTCCAAAGCCGTAACTCGGGCGCCTTTTCCCAATAATTGCTGGCGGCTTTCTGTGACTGCTTTACCTTTATCCGGCGCATATGTATTTATACCTCCGGACAAGGACTTGGTTGACATGCTGATATCCCAGACCAAAATAATAATCTGTTTGGGCTTCCCCAGGTTCTTTTCGGCTGAGTCCAGGTACCTGTCAAGTACGGTATAGTCATAATCATAACTATTCGCGCCCTTTTTTATCCAGCGGACCATCGTCTGCTCATTTCCAAAATTAGTCCGGCATATTAGCGGGACATATACAACCCGGCTGCCGGTGCCGCTTAGGAGGCGGAAAGAACGGTCAATAAGTTTCCAGTGTTTTTCAGACCAGAGAGGAACATTATATTCAACGGCCAGAGAATCAGGAGACTGCACAAAATCGGTAAAAGTACGGTAGTCCTGCGAGTCAGGCATAGTCCAATCCGAAACCTCAAGGTTCAGTTTAACTCTTGCCGAGGCGCCGTCCGCCTGAACATTAACCTCGCCGGTATATGTACCCGCGCTTGCGTCTTTTGGAACAGTAACTGTGACCCATACCGGGACTACCGCGTGGCCCTTTATTGGAGCCGCTTCCACAGGAGTTTCCATAAGAATATCGGCGCCTTTAGGTTCCCTGCTGCCGTTATTATCCCAAAATTTTCCGTACCGGATCTGTATATTTTGAGCAGGAATATTTCCGTCTTTTCCGGTCAAAGCGCCCGCGGCGGCCTTAACACTCTTTATGTTATCGGAAGACTCTACTACGATCTTACCCGAGAAGCTGCCGTTACGGGCCCCTACCAGGGTAACCGGCTTTAACTCTTTAACAGCTTTCAAAGACAGCTCATCGGACACGACATCACTGGTCCAGATCTTGACCTCCGCAGCTAACTTAACCGGTAGAATGATACTCAGCACTACCAGTACCGCACCCAGATCATATACTGCTTTTTTCATTAATACCTCCTGAAAAAATATCTTTAACTAAAAACCCCAAACCAAATCAAAAACCATTTAAATATCACAGCATTTTTGTTTTATGTTTATTTTTTTGTCTTTTTTGTTTCAAATTTTGAATTTTATTTTTGCTATTTTTTCGCAAAAATACTCTATAGTCTCAGGTGAAGTTTCCGCGGTCAGATAGGTCGTGCTGAAAATAAAATTCCCGTTTTTTCCGGCTGCGTCATATTGTTCGTTTATTCTCTTTTCTATGGCAGGGCGGTCATCACAGATGGTTTCCTGTTCTCCTGTCCAGCCGGTGAGGGTTATATTATTGCCGACAATTTTCCGGAATTCAGAAAGATCGCTAGAGTACCCGCGCCTCGGTTGTTCCACGCAGAGGCAATCAATACCGGCATCAGCCAGCCATTTAGCCAAAGGCAGGCAGTCATTTAAGAACCAAACCATGCTGAAGACCCCGGCTTTCTTACACTCCGCGGCAATCCGGCGATAATAAGGAAAACACATCTCGTGCCAGTCGGAAGGCGCTATCATATCCGCCCCCTCAAAATAAGCATTGAACCTCAGCGCGTTTGCGCCGGCTTTGGACATAAAGGGAATGCGGCGTATTACCTTTTCCGCTTCAAGTTCCAGAGCGGTACGGAATAATTTTCTATCTTCAGCAAATACCATGAAAGCGCGTTCCATATCACCCAGCCGCCAAACAGTTGACGGGAAAGGCATACCCGCACACTCTGCGTAAAATACATCCGGACCTATTTTCTCCCTGACCAGTTTTGTCCGAAGAGCCGGCTTTGAAACCGACTCCTCCGTTAGTTGTTTCATCTCTTCCTGAATTTTTTCCAATGAGGGGATTGTTACTTCCTTTTCCGATTTTTCTTCGGTTACATCCTTAAAATCCGGGCCGCTCCAGATGTGCATCTCTTTTGGCACCTGCCACTCCCGGCCTTTTTTTGCGTCAATAACAATCCGTCTTCCTTCTTTGTTTACAAGGAGTTTCCCCGGGTCCATAGCCCTGTTAAATGACGGCGACAAGCCGTCCTGAAGAGGAAAGCGTTTATGAAAGGCAAAAAGCGCGTCAAGAACTTCATCAAAAGGCCTATAGTACCAGTCATAATAATCCCAGCCCGCCGCAAGTGCCTGGAACGAATCATCCGTAGACAAAAGAATAGGCGTCCGATCCGGTTTCCCATGCAAAAGCGCAGTTTCTAATCTTTGATACTTGAGATTCGAATCTATATTGGGTTTTTCTGCCATAGCTTTCTCCATCTAGAACGATTTCACAGATTAAACAACGGCAAGGGACAAGGTACAAGCGCCAAGAAAACACGCCAAAAAACATTTCTTCCCGTAAGTGTTATCTTTGATAACAGCGCAAATCTTAACACCTTTGTCAATCCTCTTCTCAGCTTCCTTGACATTATGAATAACCGCCTTTATATCTACCTCAACCCGGGTTTGCTCCAAAGGGTTGATTATAGCAAATTAATTCGAATCATAGAAGCACGCAGTTTGTTTGTCTGATTGTTTAATAGTTATATCCTTTGCATGGTTATCTATTCCCTGCTTACCGCGACCATATGGACGGTTTTGCCCAGGGTTTTTTTCTGACTTGGGCCGCGATCTCTTTCTGATATTTCGCAAAATCCTTCGGAAAACCCCTGTAAGTTTTAACAGCTTTTTTTACTATGGCTACGGCTTTGTCAGCATCCGAGGACTTGAGGCAGGATCTTATTCCGGTGTGCTGGAAATCTTTGTCCATAAGCCAGGGCAATGCTACCGCCATTTTGTTAAGCTTTCCATAATTGTTTTTGGGATACGACATAGGAAGATCTTTTTTATTCCTTGGGTCATAAGAGCTATCCAACCCGAGGATCCTCATTCCGGCAAGTACGATTATATCTTCGCCGGCGGAATAACCAAGGCTCTTTTTGCACTCAGCATCAGGAAAAAGTTTGTCATAAGGATTAAAGTGTGCAACAACACGGCCGGTCTCCTGAAAATAATCACGGATCAGCGACATTAACATAAAACTATTTGGACCATGCGAGGCGACCAGGACTATCTTTTTAAAACCGTTTTTATAGATCGCATTTACCACCTCTTTCAGGTAGGCCGTGGTTGCGCCTATGGAAATATTTACGGTACCGGGCCAGTCAGCTGTGGCTCCGGGATAAGTGTAGTAAACAGGAGGAAAGACCAGACATTTCCATTCTTCGGCCAGCAGAAGAGAAAAACCCCAGTCAATAAAAGTATCACAGGCAACAGGAATATTCGGACCATGCATTTCAAAGCAGCCAACCGGAAGTATCACCAGGTCATTTTTCCTCATATACTCGGAAATTGCCTTAGAACCCAAAAGATCCATGCGGTATTTGCTGTACGGAACCACGTTACCTCCTTGAAAAGTTTGTTTTTAGCTATCAATTTACTGAAATATCTTCTACCCTGCTGTTTAGGATAAATATTGACAGGTCTCTACTTTAACTGCAAACACGAATCTACCGGCATTTACCGCCTTCCCTCTTATTTTTTTCTTTTCTTCTTCCAGCGCATTTTTAAGTTTTTTTATGAGAGCATCCAAAGCCGCTTTTGCTTCTTTCTCAAGTTTCAAGTCCGCTAAAAACTCAAAAGTGGTGTTTACTTTTTTCCTTTTCTTAAACAATTCCTCCGGCTCCATTTTTGTTATTCCCGCGGCGGCGCAGACCGTAAGGACATCGTTAATGCTGATACCTTTGTTCTTTAAAAGTTCAAGGACCGTTTTTTGAGAGAAGTCCTGATGACCATTGCTTTCAGAAATTTATCCGTATTTTCAAACATTACGGGCTCCTAAACAAGATTAATTTCTATTGGTTCAACGCCTTCCCGGGAAGTTTCGGTTCAAGTTTAGAAAGATCCACATTAAACTGGGTCAATATAGTGGGCACAATATCGGCCTGGGTACCGTTCTTATGAACTGTTTTGTCATTTGTAGCCAAAAAAATATCCGGGGCATCCATATGAGTTTTTTGGCCTTTATCGAAACCGTGATCGGCCGTTACATATATAAGTGTTTTATTGTAGAGCTTTAATTCTTTGAGTTTTTCAATGAGCTTTCCTATCCAGGCATCCTCGATAGTGAATGCGGCTTCATAGGCAGGAGAGTTTTCCCCAAAAGTATGGCCCATCGAATCTGTATCTTTAAAATGCAGGAACATAAAAAACCTTTGATCCTTGAATCTCTGTATTAAGCTCAGCCCTTTCCCCGCAACCAAATCCGCGGATTTATAATCATCTCCAAACCAGAAATCTATGTTCTTTTTTGCGTTTATGTAAGGCTGGGTCATATTTCCCCACCATTCCCCTTTTTCACTTTCCGTGAACTCGACAGGGCTGCGCGAGCCCATATAGCCCGCTTTCCCCATTACCATGATAGTAACAATATTATCCTTCCCCAGAGCTTTTTCCAACCGCTCTCCGATAGTATATCCTTCAGGAATAGCGTCATATTTTGGGTTGGTATAAACATTGGTAATTTCTTTAGGAAGCCCGGTCAGCATTTCGGCATGGCCCGGCCCGGTCTCGGTCTGATGACCTTCAACCTTTATTTCAACAAGCGCGCCGTTTTCTTTCATCCCTTTTATTGCCGGCAGTTTGCCTTCCGCAAGCATGGAATACAGGCGTTCCCTGCGCGCGCCGTCAAGCGAGATCAAGATCGCGTTAAAGGTCTCTGCGGAAACCGCGGTTACGATGACCAGCCACAGAAGCACAGACCCTGTCAATTTTCTCAGCATGTTTTTACTCCTCTTTTAGAATTTTCTCTGCCCACCCGGGCGATTTTTTAAACAAAATATCTTCCGGAGATCACGGACTTTTCTAACTTTATGGACATTATTTTCCTTTGTTGATTATTACCCTGACCGGCCCGTCCTTCACTATGACCTCTTTTTCTTGAGGTTTTCCGTCCCGGCCAAACCACTTAACGGTTACCGGTCCTGCGTCGGGCAGCCCGACAAAAGCGCCTGCGTCACCGGCTTTTACCGTCCATGCCCCGAAACACCGTTTATCTCTCCACATAGTTATGGTCAGCGGCCCCGTAATATCTCCTGCCGGTGAAAGTCCGGCGGTAACAGAAAGCCCCTTGTTCTCGACCTTACGCGTAAAAAGCCAGAGTTCTCCGTTCTTTAACGCCGCTACCGCATCCAGAGCTCCATCTCCGTTGGCGTCCAGCGCGCATATCTTTTGCTGCCCATCAGCGCAGGGCGGGAAAATAATAGACGGGTCCATTTCCCGGCCGTGCCCGAAACTCCTGAAACCCCTGTTAAAGAATAATTGATTGGAAATATTTAAATATGAGATCAGGATATCCTGGCGCCCGTCGTTGTTAAAATCGCCCACCAGCACATCCGTTCCGTCCTCTTTGGCTATATAGTAGATCTCCCCGGCCAGGCTGAGCATATCAATAAATTTTCCCTCACCAAGGTTTTGCCAGAGCCGGCACTTCTCTTCTCCGGTAGCAACAACAATATCCGGCAGGCCGTCCGCGTCAAAATCACCCAGGCAGACGCTGCTTGCTTTTGGAACGCCAATCTGGGTGGCTGCCGGCCCATTGAATTTTAACAGGCCGGTCCCTTTGTAAAAAAGCCCGCCTGAAGTAAAAAGCTGGATAATGTCAATAATCCCGTCGTTATCAAGATCCGCAGCCAGACAGCGGCCGCCTTCACCAAAATCTTTTCCCGGGAACAGTCCTTCTACGAGAAGTTCAGTTTTGACACTCCCGTCTGCCTGCGGGTATAAAAGGACCGGAGAAGCTCCGGTGCCGGCCAAAAGCACCGGCTTCGTTTTGTCACCGGAATCCATTACCGCCAGCGAAACACAGCCCCCGTCAAGAACCGGGCTTGTTTTCAAAACTTTCTTTTCAAAAGTCCCGTCCGCTTTTTGAAAAAATATGCTTAATTCCTTGCCGTTCCAGCTCGCCAGGTCCGGTTTTCCGTCATTATTAAGATCTCCCCAGGCATAGACCGAGGAGACAGATTTCAAACCGGTCTTTGCCGTGATATCCTCAAAGGTTTTGCCGTTATTCCTGAATATCCGGTCCCCGCTTTCACAGGCCGCAAAAATATCAGCCTTACCGTTATCCAGAAGATCTACGGCTATAAGAGAATTCACTTTCCCTGTCAATTTTCCGATCTGGGTCTTCTCGCCCCATTCCGCGCCCACTACCGGCGGGACAGTTGCATCGGGATCCGCAAGAATATATTCTATGGCCCGCGCCAGCATGTCCGTTCCTCCGGCCCAGGTGCCAAGCAGGTAATTCTCAGTTTTTTCCATGTCCCAGGAACTGCCCGCGGTCTTTTTAAAGCCCGCCCACTGCCAATCCGCGTCCTTATACGCAAAGTGAAGGAAGCCCACGGCTTTTTCCCCGAGGCCTTCCACCGAAATATTCTCCACCTTGAAAATACCGATAAAAAAAACGGCCTGTTTTTGTCCGTCCTTTATTCTGTTGATAAAATCCTCACCCTGCGCATCAATTGAAGCTGCCCCTATGTTCAAGGTAATTTCCTTGTCTTTAGTATCCCCTTTAAATACTTTCTGAATGGACGCAACTGCTTTGCCGTCCTTATCCACGCTCTTAAATTCCAGCAGCAGGACCAGGTCGGATTGTTTGACTATATCTACAGGGGTAAAATTTGGATTAATGAACGCCCTCCCTGTGCCACAAAAAAGAACCAGGGCCAGGATCCCAAAAATAACAGATCTGACCCGGAACTTTTCTTTCAACTGCCGCGCCTTTTTACAGAAATAACTCATAGCTCTCTCCTTTGAAAATAATTACCGGCACACCGGTTCCGCTATTTTGCCAGTGGTAAAATATCTTTTTCGGTAAGCCCAACTTTGTTTATAAACGGTTCCATCTTCATCAGCGCCTGCTGTCCCGCAGGGCCGTGAGCATCGCTGCCAAAGGTGAACTTGCACCCGGCCTTCCGGGCGGTAGTCACAAATCTTTCGGCCTCTTCCGGCGGCAGCCTGCCAATAGCGGCCCAGTTCAGCTCAATAGCCACGTTGTTTTTTGCGGCCGTGCTGAAAACATCAAATAATTCGGCACTGGAAATGGAACTGAACACGCTTTGATAAAGCCCGCCTAACTGCCCGAAGAGCGCAAAGGGATGGGCAATTATATCAGGGATACCGCTTTTAACGCCGGAGAGGAACATTTTAAGCAGATGCTCCGCGATAGCGCGCGGGGCATAACTCACCGGTTTTTCAAAATCGTCCAGGTGAATATGGCTGCACGACAAAAGGACATAATCCAGGGTCTTCGCGTAGGCTGCGGTTATGCTGAATTTCCCGGGAGCCGCGGTATCAGCTTCACAGCCGACCAGCACGCGCAGTTTTGTTTTGAGGGGCGCAAGGTCCTGTTTTAGTTTTGTGATCTGAGACCCGTCCTGGGGCTTGTACCAGTCACTTGCGGGAATACCCGGATTCGTCCACAGGTGATCCGCGAAGCCGATAGTTTTTAGCCCCATATTTTCAGCCAGAGGAATAATATGCTTTGGTATTTGAAGTTGTTTTTCCGAACAGCAGCTTGAAAGGTAGGTATGTATGTGCAGATCATGTTCGATCTTAATTTGCTGTTTTGCTATTTCCATGTTCCCGCCGCAAATAGAAGCATTGACCCCTCCGCTGTATGTCGGGAAACTATTACAAACAGTTCTCGACCGGCCCTGTATAGAACAACATATTCAGGAATATTATAGCAAAATGACAGGTCTATTTATATCATTAAGTATTCTCTGAAAAGGACAACAGAATAATAGACAGGACAGCATTTTAGCAGTTGCCTATTTCACCAGGCCCGTAAAGCTCTTATTTATATTCCGCTATAAGCATTTTTATTGTTGCCGGAGCTTTTTTTGCGCGTACCTTGAGGCAGGAAATTATATCATTTTTTTCTTTGGAACACCTTAAAATAATTTTAATGCGGGCTCTGCCTGTGCTTTATTAATTCTCTGAGCCGGGAGGATATTTTTACCGCGGGACAAACAATAAACAGGAGACTGAGCCTGCGCAAGACAGCGCTTTTTGACAACAGCCCGGCAAGCCGCGGGCTCACTCTATAATATACCGAGACCAGCAGCCTTCCGGCGGGACTTTTTAAAAGCAGCTTATCCCTGAAAAGACGGAGCTCAAGCACATAGGGATGGTTACGAGTTCCCATGGTCGCAGCCGCCACATAACAGCCTTTTTTACCTTTTTTTCTGCCGTCTTTATACTCACTTTCTTCTATTATTTGTCCGCTCTCATCATAGGCCCTGCAAAGGCCTTCCGGCCTGCCGTCCTTATAATTAATTTCCTCTTCCAGCTGCCCGCTCTCATAGTATTTATTTGCCGCCCCTTCTTTTTTCCCGTTCTTATAATTACCGGCCTCTTTTATTTTTCCGCTTTCATAATATAACTTTGTTTCCCCTTCCCTGGCCCCGCCCGCATAATTACTTTCTTCCAGCAAGCCGCCGCTTTCGTGGTAGAGCCTGGTAAGGCCTTCCTGCTTGCCGTTGCAGTAATTGATCTCTATTTCCGTTTTCCCGTTCTCATGGCAGATCCTGTTGACTCCCTCCTGCCTGCCGTTTTTCCAGCTGCTTTCCCCCCATAATTTTCCACTTTCAAAATAGGACCTTGTCAGGCCGTCCTGCTGTCCGTCCCTGTAATTTTTTTCCACCCGCAGCTGCCCGCTTTTATAGTATTCTTTTTTCAGGCCGTCCGGTTTTCCTTCCTTATAATTGCTTTCTTCCTGGAGTTTTCCGTTATCGTAGTACAGTTTATGCGATCCTTCCCTTTTCCCGTCCCTGGAGTTACTTTCCACCCGTATCTGCCCGTTCTCAGAATAGATCCTGGTCGAGACCTCCTTACCTCCTACATAATCAACTTCCTCCTCCAGTTTTCCGCTCTCATAATAAACTCTGGTTAGCCCTTCTTTTTTTCCGTTTTTATAATTAATTTCTTCTTCTACCTGCCCGTCTGCATAGTATATCTTTTCTATTCCTTCTTTTTTTCCGTCCTTAAAAATACTTTCCTCTTCCAATTTTCCGTTTTCACGATATATTTTCGTGAGCCCTTCCTGAACGCCGTTCTCATACCCGGCCTCTATTCTTAACTTTCCGCTTTCAAAATAAGTATTCCTGATCTCTCCCATATTTCCCCCTTGCCAAGGTTCGCTTTCAGAAAGTACTTTTTTTTCAGAAGAAATTCACCGGCTTATTTAAACAGCCAAACCGTATCAAGCAACAACATTGAAAAAGGAGTAACCTTAATTTAATTGTACCACCTTTTTCTATTAAAGCAACATTAGTTAATTAATTTCCGGAGAAAGCGTTTAGGCTGCTATTTCACCTTTACTTTTAAGCTTAAAACGGTTTTCCGTTATCGGGGGGAACCTGAAAATACGGCAGAGGCATTCCAGGACTGGTTTTTATAAAGGTGATATTTTTGGAGGAGTTCTCTACCTGTAGGCCGCTTCAAGCATTTCAAACACTTTCAGTTCCGGAAGTTCGGCCTCCATAAAACCGTCCTTTCCGTTCTTGAAGCTCATTCTCTTTTTCCCGGGTAAAAGAAAAAGACCGCAAAACTTTTTTCCCTGCGGGGGCTTGAGCCTGAACTTAATTTTGCGTACCGGGAGCACAGGCGTTTTCTCCTGGTAATTTAAGAACCCGATATTTATACTGTTGTTTTCCTTCCGGTCAAATAACGATACCCAGACATCCTGATGGGTATCCGTATGGAAAGAAAACCCGTCTCTTGCAAGTGATCTTATTATCCCGGAAAATAATTTATAATTCGCCTCTGAATCAACGCTTTCGATATCGGCAGCCGAGTAGATCGAGTTCCCTTTTCCGTAACGGTTTTGGACCATAAAAGGAATTTCCGTGTCCTGCCAGGGCGGCCAGCTGTGAATACTCGCCCATTTCTTATCAAATACACTGCCGTCCGCGGTATTGCAATAGGACAGAGTCAATTTTCCCAGCACTTTACCTTCCACGCCCGGCTTTAGCAGCACCGTTTTCAGGTACGGTTCCAAAGAAAGCGTAAAATGACTGACATACTTTTGCGGCAGGAGCAAACGTTTTGTCTCTTTGGCAGAAGGCCTGAAATATACCATGCTGCCCGCGTCTTCCTTATTATAATGGCACCCAAAAACATCAGACAGCATAAAATCCCCCGGCCTATTTCCGTAAGTATCAGTCACCGAGGTCATCCTGCTGGCATAAATACTCCCGCCATTCCTGACATACTGCCTGAAAGCTTCCGCTTCTTCACGGGTCATCCTTAGAATATTCGGCAGGATAACAACCTTATACTCGCCCAGTTTTGCAAGCTGCCGCTCCGTTATTACTCCAAACGGCAGGTGCGCTTTTTGCAGGAATTTAACAGCACCCCGAACAGCCTGGATATGCGGATAATTACCGTTTCCGGGCGCGCTCGTAATTTTCAGGCCGTTTTCCCGGAAATCCATTTTTGAATTATCGGAAAAATATACCGCGATGTCCTCGACCGGCCGGCCGCCCAGGAACGGTTCGTACACTTTTGTTTTATCGTAAATCGCCCTGAACCTGCGATAATTCCCGGGATTTACGGTTCCTTGAGGATCAATAGCATCTATAAACATAAAAGCGGAACTAAAAAGCGTTGAGGCGAAGGCCTGTATCTCCATTTCTTCCTTACTTTTTAAGCGTACATGGTCATTCAGGCTTACATTGGCCGTAGTCGCGAACTCTACCGGCATGTTTTCAGTAAGATTAAGCATGAGCTTGCTGACAAGCAGCTGTTCGATCGGATCCCCGTAGAAGTCCCCTCCCAAAAAATCATGATATTTTGCCGATCTGAGTGTCAGGCCGTGATACCAGTTTGAAAACGCGGTTGCAAAATTAAAATAGACCGAAATTTCCGGGTTTTTGCTCTTAACAAAATCAGAAACCTGGCCTATAAATTCACACATCCAGTTTTCCCGGAGTTGTACAAACCTGCTCCATAAAGGATCAAGCCAATTGACCTCTTCCGGTATTTTTCTACCTGTCTCCATTTTAAACTTTTCCCTGCAGCTTTTACACAGGCATATTGCCGGCCAGAAGGACATATCGAAAAAGAACCCGTTAAATTTGTAGCCGGAGATCATTTCGTTTATCTGGCTTAAAACAAAAGCCCTGTAGCCGGGATTATTAGGACAGCAGATCCCGTAACGATTGTATTTTTTCGGGCCTGCTTTGGCGGGGATAATTCTCCAGCCCGGATGTTTTAAAAATGCCCAGTTGTTGAAGACCAGGCTGTAATAGATATTTGTGCCCAGGCCGGCTTTATCCAGCTCTCTTATGGTAAGGCCGAGGTTGTCTTTGTTTTTTAATCCGGCATGCATTCTGCCGTTTTTCACGGGCCAGTAACACAAGCCCGTATGCGCCTGGGCATAGAACATTACGGAGGAAAGTCCGGCTTTTTTATAAAGCTTTACAAGCTGCCCGGGCTTATATCTTGAAAGGAATTTTTTATTCCAATCAGGAATATGCATATCAAGCAGGAGCCGCCGAAACCCTTTCTGATACCATTTTTTAGTTTGCAAATGCAAGAACTGCTCCTCTCGCCGGCTTATTGCGCGGGCGGAACCGAGTTTTTGGAATTTATCAGAACCTCAAAGCCCCCGCTGCGGTTACCTTGAAGCGTTGAGGCTTCAAATTTCCCCTTTCCGGCTTCCCACTTCCAGCTGTCGGTAAAGCCCTTTCCGCTAACTGTGATCACAGCTTTTTCCGCGTTCTCGGGAGCAAAGGTTAATTTAAGTTCTTCATTATGCCAGGGGTTGTAGACGCTGACAAACCGTACGGCTGTTTTCGCCGCGGCCGTGGCCTGGAGCTGCTGCCAGTTCAAAAGTTTACTGTGGTCATTGGCGGTCGAAACACCTATAACGGCCTTGAATTCCGAGTCCGACAGCAACTGAAAATCACAATGCCCGTTGTTTTTGCTCAAACTGTAAATATTCTTTCCTTCGTCAACGGCGGCCAGTTTTGCCCCTTGCATCAGCCAGGTTATCTCCACCGGTTCAGGGGCTCTTATATCGTCCAAAACAAGAATGTAGCCGCCTTTGACCCAAACAAAACTGCGGCGGAAGCGGTCCAGAGCCGGCCTGCTTTTTTTGGTACCGGGATCACGATATACCTCGTAAGAACCTGAGGCCTCCCCTTCGGAAACTACCACCTCCCCAGCATCTTTCCAAGCCGTTATTACGCCCATTTTTGTCATATCATCGTTCGAGGGCTGCCACCACTCATCACCTTCGGGGCGGCCTTTCGGCGTCTGCCCCAACCCGTTTACAAGCACAGTATTGTTTCCGGCGGATAGCTTTCCGGGCTTGAGCGGATAGCGGTTTGTTTCCGCAAGGTATGAACCGTCGCCTAATATTGTAAAGGAATTGGCATCCGGATGGTCATGCGCCACATTTATATAAGGGAACTTACCGTCTTCGGCTTGCTTAACCGGCCGCCAGGAATTTAATTTGTAGCCTCCGGGAGGCCCGCACTTGAACATAGCGGCAACGGCGTTATCTTTCCAGGCTTCCCTTAAGATGGTAATTCCCAGGTCCGGGAAAAAATAGGTCGCAGGCAGCTTGGTGTATTGCCCGCCCTCCAGGCCGGGATCATCGCAAAGCAGGGAAAGCCACGCGTAGTCTTTCACGCCCCACTGGTTCTCCAAAGATTTTAGGTACTGGCGGACGCCGTCCATTAGATCCGCCTGTTTAAAATAAGAGGCAGTTTTAAGATAAAAAGGGTGGATGCTGTTGGCCTTTGTAAAACAATCAGCAAAATAAAAGGCTTCTTTCATTCCGGGTGCCGATTCTTGCAGCGCGAACATGCTTACATTGCGGAAAAAGGGTGCTTCCAGGTGCTTAGTTCCGAAGCATTCGTCCGAGACCTGAAAGGTCAAACCCAGAGCTCCGGAACTTGAGCCGTAGCCGGGGCCTTCATGCTGGCTGCCGTCAGGCGCCAGCCAATCAGCCATGAACTGCAATTCGCCCCGTAATTTTCCGAGGAGCCACTGTTCGTCAGGTTTTCCTTCAGTAGCCGCAACTGCCGCCAGGGTCATGCCCCAATCCCTGAACCACCGGTGATTATACATAGGCACGCCGCGCCAGTAATTTCCACCCGGATTTCTTGCCAGATGCCCGCCGTAGTACATAGCACGGGCATGCTGCCAAAGCACCTGGCGGAATTGTTCCCGGAAAGCAGGCTCAAGGTCGTCATAGATCCAGTCCCAGACCAGAGCCGCACCAACCATGGTAAAAGCAGCCGTAGTATCACTGTTATTTTCGTTGGCGGGTTTCATCTTAAGCAGTTTTTCCATAACCTTTGCGTAAGCTTCAGGAGTATTTTCTATAACCGGCTCGCCGCCTTCCGTCCAGTTTGCCGTGCCTGCCAGCCACTGTAAAAATTCCTTACAACCGGCAAGGGATTTTTTATCCCCGGTCATAAGGTAATGCAGCGCGAGGGTCGGCATTCTAAAAAGCCCCATTTCCTGTCCCCAGGCCGGGCTGGTCTTTCGATCAGAAGGCACAACACATTCGGGCAGCTTGCTTTCAAATTGTTTCCGGTAATCAGCCGCTTTCCCGCTGTTATAGTAAGCCCGCAGCTGCGGAAGCCTTTCGGCTGTTAAGAGCAAACGCGGATGCTTGCCCTGCATTTTCTCCAGAAGTTTTACCTGCGCGCCGGTTGCCTCCGGATCCTTCTCCGGCAGGATAGGAGCAGCACCCAGCCAGGAAGCAGCAGCCAGCAGCATAAAAAATAATTTAAACAGCTTCATATTTCTTTCTCCTTTTGTTTAATTTGCCTGTGTGCACATTATTTCAGAACAGCAGGTTGATTTAACCTTACTTGCAGAGATACACCAATAATCTTTTTACCGCAACATCGATCTCCACGGTCATTACTTTTATTTTCCGCTGGAAATAGTTAAAGGCAATAACGCAGGGGATCGCGACCACCAGGCCGCCTGCGGTCGCAACGAGGGCTTCCGCAATACCTGCCGCCACAATGGCAGGGCCCGCTGAACCTGATTTTGCCAGGTCCTGGAAAGCCTTTATAATACCAACAACAGTTCCAAAAAGGCCGATAAAGGGAGAGGCATTTCCCAGAGTGCCTAAAATACCCATCCAGCTTTCCATTTTTAACCTTTCTTCCATTTTAGTAGACTCCATAAGCTCGAATATATCCGTCCTTTCTCTTTTGCGGTTAATTATGCCGATCTTTACCACATCGGAGACCGGGGACGGATGTTTTTCACAATGGGCAACCGCTTCCTCGAAGGCATTTTTTGCCAGATAGGCCTCTATTCTTTCCATGAACTTATCGGTATCAATTTTACATTTGCGGAGATAAAACCACCTTTCTATGAAAGCGGTCATCGCCAGAATGGAACAAAGCAGCAGGATCACAAGCGTGAAGCTTGATCTGAATACTTCCAGGATATTTATATTCATTTAGCTCCTTTAAATATTGATTTTTTTGATTTTAACATAAAATAAACACTTATTGCAAATATTCTTTAGGGCCCGAAAAACCGATTTGACAGCAGTTTCAAATATAAAAACGGCTACAATTACTCTCCGCTTTTTGTTTCAGTCTTCATATATACTGACGGGTAACTAATTGCTTGTTTCCGCCGCAGCGAAGTTACCTGTATCCTTTCAAAATCACTTGCTTTGCGTTTTTAACTGCGCCTTGATAGATTCGGTCCTGAGTTTTGCCGCGCTGGTCCATTCTTCTTTTCCCGCATTTTTTATTATGTCACCGTATATTTTGATAGCTTCTTCAAACCTGCTGTTTCCTTCGTAGAGCTCCGCGAGCTTTGCCAGCCCCGTAAGCCGCCAAACCCCCGATTTGGGCTCCATTTCAGCCAATTTGACAAGCTCTTTCTCGGCTTCGTCATTTTTATCCTGCTTTAAGAAACATTCCGCAAGCTGGTATTGAACCTCCAGGCTGGCGTCATCGCCGTTCTTTAAAGGATATTTTCTATAGGTTTCCACGGCTGCATCAAATCTTTTTTGTTTTTGGTAAATATTTGCCGCTTCTAAAAGTGAAGGGAGCGCGTTCTGATCGGCCGGGTATTTCTTGTTGAATTCGGAATAAGTCGCCGCCGCTTCTTCTAGCTTGGCCGCTTTTTTATAAGCTAAGGCCATATTGAACATGGCGGCGGAAGCAAATTCGGATTCCGGAAATTTTTTAAGTATTTCCTTATAGGATTCGGCCGCCGCCGCGAACCGCTTAAGATTATAATTGGAGGTTGCCGAATGAAATAAAGCGTCAATGACATATTCATCGGCAGAGAAGTTATTTATGTACCTGCCGTAAGACGAGAGTGCTTCTTCATAGTTTTGCAGTTTATAGTAGGCCTCCGCAAGGAAAAAATGCGCGGTACCCGCGGAGGAAGTTTCCGGATAATCCATAATAACTTTTGTGAGCTCCTCCGCCGCTTTATCATATTTTTTATCATCGTAATACTTGCGGCCGATCTTATATTGTATCTCTCCTGCTATCTTTGAATTCGGATATTTCACGAGCAGGCCTTTCAAGGTGTCTATGGATTCCGAAACAGGGTTTTCCGCCGTGGCTCCGGCAGCGGTAGTCTTTGTCCCCGCCGTTGCCGCCGAGGCAGTATCTCCTTTCTTCTTGGTCGCGGCTTCAAGTGATTCTATAACATCGGCAACCTGGGGATCATCCGGATAAAGCTCAAGATATTTCTTAAATTCCTTCATGGCACTGCCATACTCCTTGGCATTATAATAACTCTGGCCTATTCTAAGCTGCGAGTCCTTTACCCATTTTGACCCGGGGTAATCAGCGGCCAATTTCCTGAATGCCGCGACCGCTTCTGTGTATTTCTGCGCCCGAAAGTAGGTATCAGCGACCTGATAGAGCGCTTCCGGGGCTTTTTTATCGGCCTTAAATTTTTCAACAAGGGTTTCCCAGGACTTAATAGCGGAGCTGTAGTATTCCAGGCGGTAATAACACTGCCCGCTCCGGTAAAGCGCTTCCGGTGCCAGGGCATCTTCCGGGTTATCTTTGGCGTATTTCTCATAGAGATCAAGCGCTTCCAGGTACTTTTTCTGATTAAACAGGCTGCCGGCGATCTCGTACTGCGACTGCGCGACCATCTTATCTTTTACATCTTTAGTTTCTTCGGTATCAAAAGCTTCAAGGACTTTTTTTGTTTCCTTTTCGGCTACATCATACTTGCCCATCGCGTTTGAAACATAAGAAAGGCCCGACTGGGCGTGCACCGCTTCCGGGGTATTCTTAAAATCCCTGCGGACCATTTCAAAAACAAGCTGGGCATCCCTATAAAGCCCCGATCTGAAATAGGCATCCGCGACATAAAGGAACGTACGCGCCCTCCAGACATTATCCGAAGGTTTTAAAGTATTGGCGATGAACTGATAATTGGTTATTATCTGGTCAAAATTGCGCTGTTCATACTCGCTGTCATTTAAGAGACAGAGAGAAGCTTCATACAGATCGGTCGCGGGCATTTTATCCAGCACCATGCCGTAATATTTTGACGAGTCCGCAAATTTTTTCTCTCTGTAATAAGTACCGGCAGTCATGTAAAGCGAGTAGGGAAGCAGTTCATGCCGGTCAAAGTCCCTGTTAAACTGTTCGTAGGCTCCGGCCGCCATGGTAAAAGCCCCTACGGAGTAATAACACCAGCCTATCTTATACTGGGCATAGGGTGCCACTTCTTCTTTAAAATAACCGATCACCACGTTACCGTATTTTACATTGGCTTCACTTAATTTCGACTGTTTTCTTAAAGCTTCCGCTACCAGATAAGCGGAAACAGGGGCCACCTCTGCACCGGCATAGGTTTTACCGGTATCCTCAAATGCTTTTATTGCCTCTTTATAATTTTTTTGAAGAAAATAAGAACACCCGATCTTATAGGAGGCAAACGCTTTGTAGCTGCTGTTCGGGAACTGTTCCATGAACTTTTTGTAGGAATTTATCGCCGAAAAATAATCTGTGTCGAAATAAAAGGATTCCGGGATACAGTAGGAGGCCTTTTCGACATATTCACTCTTGGGAAAATCTACGACTACTTTCCTGTAATTTACTATGGCCGCAAAACTCCTGCCTTTCCGGTCCAGGCACCTGCCGGAATAGTAATAACCTTCCGCAGAATTAACATTCTTGAACCTTTCATACGCCCCATCTATATCGTTCTTAAAATACGCAATAAGGCCGAGAGCAAATTGTACTTTTGCGGTAGGGGCATAGGCCGGGTACATGGAACAAAGCTGCTCCAATATGTTAGCGGCGTCCTCCCATTTTTCCTGTATCAGCAGGCAAAGTGCAATACTATACACGGCTTCACTTTTCAGGTAGGAATCCGGGTAAACATTGGCCAGTTCCCGGAAAGTTTCAATTGCTTTATCATAACTGCCTTTATTATAATAACATTCCGCTATGCGAAAAAGGGCGTCATCGCTAATTTCATTCCTTGAATAACCCGCCACCTTTTGATATTCTTCCATGGCTTTTTCAAAGGTCGGAATAAAAGGCGCTTCTTCCGCCGGTACATTTCCTTTTTCTTCAGTTTTAGGCCTCAAACGCTGTTCGCTTGCCTGTTTCAGAGAATAGGCCTTTACTGCTTCCGTAAAAAGGCATTCTCCCAGCATGAACTGGGCTTTGGGCGCTTTCTCCGCATCCGGAAAATGTTTCAAATACCGCTTATATTCAAAAAAAGAACTCTTTTTATCTTCGTTTTGAATATACAGCTTAGAGGCGATAGTGTATTGCCCTTTCTCGGAAAGCTGAGACTGGGCGGGAGTATCTGCCAGTTTTTCATCTCCCCATAATATAGAAACTCCGAGCATAACCGTTATGACCAATGCTTTTAAGGTATTTTTCATTTTTTATTCCGGCCCTTTATCATTAGTTTTGCAAGCTCTATAAGGTATTATTTATTATACCTTATGGAATATGCATTATCCATTGTTTTTCACTGTATATCCATACGGATATTGGCTCCGGGGACAGCACTTTCTATTTCCACGCTGTCGGACGCTGTTTCCGTTTTTCCCACCTTGTCAACCAGTTTAAGTTCTATAGTATATCTTCCGTCGGGGACATACCTGCCCTTTTCATCATCCCCGCCCCAATTAATAATTTCAGAAGGCTGCTCGAGGCCGGAAAAGCTTTTTACAAGGTTTCCGGCCCTATTCCTGATATTAAGTTCCCATTTTTTTATCCCGTACCTGCCGGCGCCCTTTAACCTTATTTCGGCGGTTTTATAATTGCCAAACGGGGAGAATTTTTTGGGGGTTACTTCAACTTCAAGCTCAAAAGAGCCGAAAGACCAGATCAAAGATATCCTGTGCGAGAGGCCCAGGCTTTGCGAAGATAGCGCATAATCAATACCGTACCCTTTGTAGCGAAACCCGAGCCCGCCGGTTATTTCGGTTTCATCAATACCGGCTCTTAAGGCGATAAATTCATACGGCGAGTATTCCACACCCCCGTGCAGTTTTACGTCACGGCTGCCTATTTTATCTGCGTCAACGTCTATTATTAATTTGCTGTCAAAGATCTTGAAACTGCTCCCCAGTTTAAATCCGTAGGGATAATTTTCCGGTTCATTTATCAGCCGCAGTTTGGGCGGGATAAGGTTTTCGAAAACAAATCCCAGTGAAACAAAATCAAACGGAGTATACATGCAAGCGACGTCCAGGCCGAAGGCCGTGTCACTGTAAACCCCCAGGGTCTGATTGACGATCTTTAAGCTGCTCCCGGCGCTCAACCGGTCAAAAACAACAATTCCGTAGGATAAGAAGATCGCCAGATCGTTCTCCTCAAAAGTTCCCAGTACCTGATTCGAGATATCCCTGCTTTCAAAGCCGCCTGATCTTAAATAGGATATTCCCAGGCCAAAAGTTCCGGTTTTTACCGTCGGATACGCGAAACCAAAAAATTCATAAGTAGTGTCTTCAAAAAGCACCGCATGGAGCAGTACAAGTTCATTGCTATTTAACTTTGTCAGTCCGGCCGGATTCCAGTAAACCGCGGTAGCATCGTCCGCGAGGCCCGTAAAGGCCTTTCCCATACCAAGGGATCTCGCGCCGGCTCCCCAGTTCAAAAATGCGCCGGGCTGGCCCGAGTCCCCGGTCGCGCAAAAAGCGCCGGACACTCCCAGTACCACCGCTGCCAAAAGCATAAGCGCCGCTTTTCTCATTCCCGGCTTTATTTTAATAATAACCCGTCTTTGTTTTATCATTTTATCACCGCGATCTTTCTTGTCAGTTTAACGGTTGCCGCGGCACCGGCGGCAGTCAGCCTGCAAATATACCCGCCATTACCGACTCTCTCGCCGTTTTTATTGGTGCCATCCCATAAAACATTATTGTTTACCCCTGCTTTGCCGCCGGCATCCCCCCTGGTAATATCTTTCACCCAAACAAGCTCGCCGAATAAATTGAAGATTTCTATTTTAACATCCGCGTCTTCTGTTAAGAGGTACTCCAGCCGGGTAGTCTCAACCACGGGATTAAAAGGATTTGGGTAATTTACCAGCTTATTTTCCGTGGCGGTAACAAAAACTATGGAGGAATTTTTCTTTCCCCTTGCTCCATTTCCGTCAAAGTATCTGAAGTAAACCGTATGGTTTCCCGGAGTACCTATTAAAAACGGGACGGCATAGGTAACCCAGCTTCCATTGTCGATTTGATATTCAAGATTAAGCCCGGTAATCCCCGCGAGTGACAGTAAGGTTGTAGGCTTGGCGTAAATAATATTGTTTTTTACAAAACTCAAATTGGAAGAAGTTAAAGACGGATAGGTAGCAACTTTAATAGTCGCGTCAGTTGAATTGTTTACCCCGTATACGGCTCTTACCGTAATTACTCCGTCCCCGTCTCCTGCTGTTAAAGCAATATAGGCGTTTCCTGACCCGTCTGTTGCTACGAGGGTTGCGCTGGTTGTTCCGGTTCCGGAAACAACGGAAAAAGTTATCAACGCTCCCACCTTGGGGACATAAGCTGTATCCACCAGGTTTGCTTTTATTGATACCACGCCCAGGGCAAGCATAGAAGGAGCGTCCGGCGTAACGGTCAAGAAGTAGGCTATTAAATTAATTTTCATATCTCCCGCCACTACCTCGGTCGCCGCGGCCGTTCCACCCGCACTGTCAGTTACGATCACCGGCCAGGCCGTGGGCAGCTGGGCGGCCGCCTGGGTGGAAACCGTCACTAAAACAATTATGCTATCTCCGTTTACAAGATAATCCGCGGCCGATACCGCCTGGACCGTTATCATCCCGCTGCCAAAAGAGGAAACCCAGTTTTTGCCGGAAGAAGCGGCTACGCTTCCGAGCGAAACATAGGTAAAGCCCGAAGGAATAATAATGTTGACCGCAGCCACCGTATCAACATTAGTATTGTTAATTCTGCAGGTCACTATGGCCGTTGTGCTGCAGTATGCAATATGCGGTGTAATGACTGCGGTAGCCGACAGCGTGGTTATCGCGACTTTCATATCACCGGAACTGGACTCCGCGGCCGAAGCCGTACCGTTAATGCTTCCGGTCACTGTAGCCGGCCAGGTAACGGCCGCCTGAACCACTGCCGAAGTCGTGGCGTTGATGACAACCTGCACAAATTCCCCGCCAACAATATAATTGCCCGGGCTGCCGGGAGTCAGGGTCACAATTCCCCCGCCATAGGAAGCACTCCAGGATTTTCCGGCTGAAGCCGTTACCGATAAACAGGTTGAGTAAGTGAAGCCCGCGGGAACCGTTATCTGCACCTGCTTTAAACTCTCGCTGCCACCGCTTGAATTTGTGACCTTATAGATGAACTGCTCAAAAGAACTTGTGTGGACCAGATGCGGGGTTATCAGGCCGTAAGCTGTTAAGGTAACTATTTCAATTTTCATATCCGAAGCCAGGGCCTCGGTGGCCGAAACAACAGCATTGCTTTCTCCCGTTACGGTGACGGGCCAGGCCGTTGCGGCCTGGGCCGCTGCCTGGGTTGCGGTATTTATTACAACTTCAACATACTCCAAATTTGAAATGTAATTCAAAGCCGTCGATGCCTGTATGGTGACGGTGGTTCCGCCCCCGGCGCCTATCCAGGCCTTACCGCCCGAGGCGGTAATTGCGCCCAGCGTCACAAAACTAAAACCGGAGGGGATGGTTATTCTCGCCTGTTTTATTTTGTCCGTCTGGCTGTTTATTATCCTGCAGGTCACCGGCGTGCTGGCCAGGCTGTTATATACCTGATGGGGAGTCAAGGCGGCGGTAGCAGCCAGTGTTTTTATCTCTACCTGCACATCCCCTGCCGTATTTTCTGTTGCCGGAGCCGTGCCGTCGGCAAAACCGGTTGCGGTACAGGGCCAGGACACAGGGGCTTGCGCCGAGGCCTGGGTCGAAACATATATTACGCCCTGGACATATTCTGAAGTTACTATATTATCTCCCGTAGTGCTGGCCGCGAGAGTTACAACATGAGCCCCTGCCGAGTAGCTGCCGGACCAGTTTTTGAAAGTCGAAGTAAAGATCGCCCCCAGGGAAACATAGGTGAAGCCGGCGGGAACGGTAATTAACGCTTTTTTTATGTTGTCCGCGCCCGTGTTGGTTATGTTATAGGTTATGGCCAGAGTGGACAGACCCGCGCCTACGATATGCGGTGTGGCCGCGGCAAAAGCCGAAAGGCTCCGTATCTCAACTTGCATATTACCCGCGAGCTGTTCGGTAACACCCATGACAGTATCCGAAGCACCCCTGAGCGCTGCGGGCCAGGAGGTCGCGGCTTTTGAAGCCACCTGCGTAGTAACGGTAATGACAACTTGCACATATTCAGTATTATCGAGATAATCTCCGGCGGTATTTGCCGTCAGGGTCACGACAGTTCCGCCCGCCGCGGCTCCCCAGGATTTTAGCCCGTTGGAAACTACAGGTGCCGAGACCCCGGCATAGGTAAAGCCGGCCGGGATGGTAATACTTGCCGATTTTATCTTTTCAGACTGGGTACTGGTTATTCTGTACGTCACCGTTTGGGAAGCCTGCCCCCCGTCAACAAGATTAGGCGTTGCTAAGCCAAAGGCAGACATGGTCACTATCGCAACTTTCATATCATTTAAAACAGCTTCACTACAGCCCGCGGTATTATTATTTTCCCCGGTTACCTGCGCGGGCCAGGTCGCAGCCGGCAGGGCGGAAGCTTGGGTCAAAACACCGACCGGAATACCCAACGACTGCCCGTTCGACAAATAGTCACTGGCTGTGGCGGGCGTTAAGGTGATCAGGGAGCCGCCGGTTGACGCGGACCAGATCTTTCCGCCTGCCGCGGTAACGGCGCCGGTTGTAATACTGCTGAAACCCGCAGGCACAGTTATTACTACCTTCTTAAGGCGGTCTGTACCGGTGTTATTTACGGTATAAGCGATCGTGACATTCTGGCTTGAATTCACGGCGTGCGGCATTGCAGTTGCGGTCGAGTTTAAGGTAACTATCTCAACTTTCATATCCCCGGAAGTTGTTTCCGAGGCCTGATTCACACCGTTCAAACTGCCGGTTATGGCCAGCGGCCAGGCGGTGGCCGCCTGGGCTGCGGCCTGAGTCGAGATGTTTACAAGGACCTGGACATACTGCCCCGTAGAAATATTATCCCCGGAAGTGCCCGGTGTTAAAGTTATGGTCGTGCCGCCAAGCGCTGCTCCCCAGGTTTTTCCCCCGGTTGCCGAGACTGCGCCCAGGGACAAGTAAGTAAAACCGGAAGGTATCGTGATCCTTATAAGTTTAATATCATCATCGCCGGTGTTTGTGGCGCGGCAGGTCACGGCGGCACCTGTGCTGTTATAGATCTGGTGCGGGGTTACCAGCCCGGCGGCAAGCAAAGATTTTATCTGCAGTTTCATATCACCGGCAGTTTGCTCGGTACAGCTTGCAGTACCGTTTAAACTTCCCGTAACTACCGACGGCCAGGCGGTGGCCGACACTGAAGCTGACTGGGTTGAAACATTAATTATCACTCTTACCGTTTCTGTATTATTCAGGTAATTTCCGGCCCCTCCGGCAGCTGAAAGCGTTACACTGAAAGCTGAATATACCGCGCTCCAGGTTTTTCCGCCGGACGCCGTGGTAACACCAAGGGACACGCAGGTAAAGCCGGAAGGCAGGGATATTACGGCCTGCTTCAGCGTATCGGTATTTCTATTTGTTATTTCATAGGTTACCGGAAGGCTCGCCTGCCCGCCGTCCACAACCCGGGGCACGGGTGAAATAATACTCGCAGTAGCGCTTAACGGGACGATCTGAACTTTCATATCCCCGGCTGCCGCTTCGGAAGCCGATGAAGTCCCGCCGATACCGCCGGTCATGATAACCGGCCAAACCGTAGCCGGCAGCGCCGCGGCCTGCGTCGCGGTATTTATCACAACCTGGACAAATTCACCCTTTGCTATATAATTTGACAGAGTTGAAGTTGAGACCGTAACTAAACCGCCGCTGTATACGGCCGTCCAGCCGGTTCTTGAAGCGGTAACTGCTCCAAGCGAAGCATAGGTAAAACCGGAGGGTATTGTTATCTGAATTATCCTGACCGTGTCTTCTCCCGTATTCACGACCCTGTAAGTTATTGGCTGGCCGGCCTGCCCGCCATCCACAATATGGGGAGTGGCCGTGGCAGTACCTGTTAAAGTAATCGTCTCAACTTTCATATTGTTGGTAACCTGTTCTGTGGCCGTGGTAATACCATTATAATAACCTGTTACGGATATGGGCCAGGTTACAGGTGCCAGATATGAGGCCTGCGTAGTGACATTTATGGGAACTTCAACCCATTCCGCGTTCGTTATTTCAGCACCGGAATTGGCGGTTAAGGTGACCAGAGTCCCGGAGCCGCCGGCGGTCCAGGCCTTGCCCGCGGAAGCGCTGGCGGTACTGACCGAGCTGAAGGTAAACCCGGCAGGGATGGTAATTACGGCTTTTTTTAGCAAGTCAAATCCGCTATTTATCGCCCGGCAGGTTATGGCAACAGGAGAGGAAACATATACCTGACGGGGAGTTACCAGGCCATAAGCAGACAAAGCTCTTATTTCAACCTGCAGATCTCCGGCAACGGCAGAAACTGCCTGCGCGATCCCATTATTAGCTCCGGTTATTCCGGCCGGCCAGGCTATTGCCGCCTGCGAGGCCGACTGGGTATCCGCGTTTATTACGACCTGCACATATTCTGTTTTATCAATATAATCTCCGGGGTCCACGGGCACCAGCGTAACCAGGCCTGCCGCATACCCGGCGGTCCAGTGCTTGGTTCCGGCTGTTACCGTACCCGTTGAAATATTTGAAAAACCGGCCGGTACCGTGACCTGTATCAACCGGATCTGATCATCCCCGGTATTGGTTAATTTGTAGGTAAGCTGGGTTGCCGCCTGCCCGCCGTCAACAATGTGGGGCGTGCAAAGCCCGCTGGCCGTCAAACTTTTTATTTCAACCTTCATGTTATCGGCCACGGCTTCCGTTCCTGCGGCCACACCGCCGTAATTACCCGTAACCTGCGCCGGCCAAATTGTTTTTGCCTGAGAAGTCAGCTGGGTGGAGGCCGTAAAAACAATTTCAACATATTCGTCGGTGGTAATATAATCGCCCGCGCCCGCCGGTTTCAGAGTTACGATGCTCAAGCCCGTCGCTGTCCAATTTTTCCCGTTTGGGGCGGTAACGGTCCCTGCCGCTATATAGCTAAAGCCGGAAGGCACGGTAATTCTCACCGAGGTTATTGAAGTAGTCCCTTTGTTCACGGTGGAATAAGTAAAAGACTGGCTGGACTGCCCGCCGTCAACAACATTGGGTGTGATCAAACAATTCGCGAGCAAGCTTTTTATAGAAACTTTTTTATCGTTTAGTGCGGCTTCTCCTGTCACTGCAGTACCGTTATAATTCCCCGTGATAAGCGCGTCCCATACTGCCGGTGCCAGCGGAGCCGGCTGTGTATCCACATTTATTATTACCTGAACATATTCGCCGTTATTCAAATAACTCGGCACGCCGGAAGGCGTAAGGGTAACCAGGGTACCGGAGCCGCCGGCGCTCCAGTTCCTTGAAGGCGAGGCGGTTACGGCTCCGAGCGAATTAAAAGTAAATCCCGCGGGAATTGTAATTACGACTTTCTTAACGGTATCCGTACAGGTGCTTGTGATCCTGTAAGTAATGGCGACACCCGTTTGCCCGCCGTCAACAATTTGCGGGGCCGCGGTGCTTGTTGCTGACAGGGACCTTATCTCCACTTTCATGTCATCCTGCACGCTTTCTATAGAGGAAGAACTGCTGTTCGTCGTTCCGGTAACCGTAACAGGCCAGGCCGTCGCCGCTTTTGCCGCGGCTTGAGTATTCACGCTAATATCTGCCTGAACAAACTCATATTTGGTGATGTAATCCGCCGGGCCGGAAGGCGTAAGTGTTACCAGAGTTCCGGACCCGCCTGCTGTCCAGTTTTTTATTCCGGAAGCAGAAATACTGCCGGTAGAAACATAAGTAAAACCGGCGGGAACCGTAACGACAATTAATTTGATATCCTCGCTGCCCCCGTTTGTCAGTTTGCAGGTAACCGGCAGACTGCTTTGGCCGCCGTCAACTATATGCGGTGAAACTAAGGAATAAGACAGTAGAACATATATTTCAACATTTCTGTCGCCGGCCGCCGCATCTACCGCCGGCGCGGCCCCGTCAATTCCGCCTGTAACAACGGCCGGCCACGGAGTTGCGGCCTGGCTGCCGGCTTGCGTGGCAACATTAACGGTGACCTGAACATATTGCGAGTTGGAAATCCAGTCCGCCGCGGAAAATGCTGTAAGGGTGAGCGTGTGAGAACCTGAATCGTAAGAAGTTGACCAGGACTTGCCGCTTGAAGCTGAAATTCCGCCGGCGGAAACATAGGTAAAACCCGCGGGAATTGTAAGGAGCACGTTCTTAACGCTGTCCGTGCCGGTATTCGTCAATTGATAAGTAACGGGGATATTTGCTTCCCCGGCTGAAACTATGTGAGGCAGGGCCAGGCCGGTTGAGCCCAAGGTAACAATTTCAACTTTCATATCCCCCGTGCTGGCCTCGACTGCTACCGCTATCCCGCTATTTACCCCTCTTGCAGCCGCCGGCCAGGTAACTGCCGGCTGGGCCCCGGCCTGCGTTGCTACATTTATTTCCACCTGAACATACTGGCCGATGCTTATATTATCGGGAACAGAACCGGGAATTAAAGTTAAAATATGCGTACCTGTGCCATAAGAACTTGTCCAGGTTTTTGCGGCTGAGGCGCTGATACTTGTAGTTGACACGTAAGTAAAACCGGACGGGATAGTGATACTCACCAGATTAAGTATTTCAGAACCCGCATTGGTTATCTTGTACGCAACGGGTACGCTCGATAGATTATTATAGACCTGGTGCGGGGTTACCAAACCGTTCAATAAAAGCTGGACAATTTCTATCTGCAGGTCGCCGCTTATTGCTTCTGCCGCGCTGTTCACTCCGCTTAAATTTCCCGTAACCGTACAAGCCCAGGTAACGGGCATTTGCGCGTCCGCCTGTGTCGTGACATTTATGACGGCCTGGACAAACTCGCCGTTATTAACATAATTTGTGCTTGCGCCGCTTGCGGTCAAGGTGACCAGGGTCCCCGCTCCGCTCGCCGTCCAGGTTTTGGCCCCGGAAACGGATAATATACCGGTTGAAATATAGGTAAAGCCGGAAGGTATCGTAATTCTTATCTGTTTAATGCTGTCCTCGCCGGTATTTATTGTTTTGCAGGTTATCGGGGTGCTTGCCAGGCTCCCGTAAACCTCATGAGGAAGCACGGTACCTGCCGCAAGCAGGCTTTTTATCTGGAGTTTCATATCTCCGGCCGCGTTTTCTGTTGCAGCCGCCGTCCCGAGGTAACTTCCGGTTACGACAGCCGGCCAGATGGTCATAGCCTGGCTTGAGCTTTGTGTTGCAACATTTATGTTCACCTTTACAAACTCGCCGTTGTTTATATTGTTTGCCGCGCCGGAGGCCGTCAGGGTTACGAGCGCCGCGGAAGTTGACACGGTCCAGCTCTTGGCACCGGAGGCCGAAAGCGCGCTGGCCGAAACAATTGTAAATCCTGAGGGGACCGTGATCACTACCCGGCTCAGGCTGTCCGTGCCCGAGTTCGTGGTTTTATAGGTTATTGCGACCGGAGACTGGGCTCCGTCAACCGCGTGCGTTGAAACGGTCGGAGCGGTGGCCAGCGCAGTGGCGGACAGGCCGGAGACGGCGACTCCCAGATCCCCCAGATATTGTTCCGTTGCCGAGGCCGTACTATCAAGCGAATTATATAAAGTAGTTGACCACGCGGTGGAAGCCTGTTCGGCCGCAGTGGAAATATTAATTACTATCTGCGCGTATTCATTGACCTGCAGGTAGTCGCCCGCTCCCGCTGCCGACAAAGTCACTATTCCGCCGGAATATGAAGAGGTCCAATTCCTGCCGGGCGAGGCGGTCAGCGCCCCGAGGGAAATATAGGTAAAGCCGGAAGGAATATTTATGAGTACCTTCTTGATCCTGTCGGCTGTGACCGCGTTAGTATTTGTAGCTTTATGGGTAATTGCCACAGGTGACTGGTTTGAGTCCACCTGATGAGGTGTTACCAGGCCATAGCCCGAAGGGACCGCAAATACAATGGCAGAAAATATGCCGGTTGCGGCAATTATTTTTATGCCCGCGCGAAAAATATCAAGTCTAAAACTCTTCCCCATGTTTTATCCTAAAATACGGCAAATATTCTAAAGTTATACGCGATACCGGCTGCAAGTATACCACTTTTATCGGCTTGAACCGGTTATCTGTTCTTAATAACTATATCTATCGCATGGTTCTCTATGGAGTCTTCAAACCCGCTGTATTTAAACTTTTTTTCGGGAAGTATGAGCGTCTCGGAAAAATACTGTGCCAGCACTCTGGCCTGTTCTCCCGCTGTTGCGGCATCTTCGCCGTGCACTTCTATACTGAACGCCAGGTTGAAATTTTCCTTAAGATAATCTGACATTTCCTTCAGCACGGGGATGCCGTCCTCGAGCAGTTTTGTCTTTTCCTTTTCAATATCAAATATTTTTTTTCTGGAAACAGAGATATACAGGCCGTCACTCTCCTGATGCACCAGCTGGTGTACTACAAAAGGCGAGCCAATAACGGTTTTCGGGTTGCCGGCCTGGTCCACGAGATTGATCAGGTACGAATACGCGTTCCCGACCTTGATCACTTTATTGACCGTGCTTCTGCCGCTCCATTCAATAACTTCGGGAGGTTTTCCCTTTCCTTCGAATTTTTTAAAAGTTTTGCCTTTGGAATCTGTTACGATCAATTGCCAGGTCGCGGTCTTAAAACCAAAATCTCTGAGGGAAAAACTCGCTATCGGTTCTTTTACAAAATAAACAAGATAGGGGGAAGCAACCTGCCGGCTTGCAAGCATTTTCGGCACGGCTTCCTTCAATTCTGAAAGCGCCGGGGATTTTTCAAGGAATTTCTTTTCGGTATTTATGGTTGCCAGCACCGCTTCATTGATGTTCATCTTGAGCTCCAGAAGCGGTTTTTCACTTTTCATTTTAAGTTTATCTTCCACGGCAACCGTAACATCATCTATGCGCCCCGAAGTTTTTTTGACAGCACCGGCACTTTCCGGCTTTTTTACTTCAGCGGTTACCTCCGGTTTTACGGCCTGCTGGGCAAATATTAAAGCACTGAACATAATGATCACCGCCAGACTCTTCATAGACTCTCCTTATGATTTCAATTTAAATCTAAAAGTTACCACACCCCATTGATCTTCCTGTTTAACTGATTTTGAAAGCGCTTCAAACTGCCAGCTCTTCAGGACCGCCATTACGAGCTTATCCAATTCCGGATAACCGGAAGTACGTTCAATGGACATTTCGTCTTTCACCGTACCGTTGGGAGCCACAAAAAATCTGACAGCTGTATCGGCTTCAATGCCTTTTTCCTGCATCCATTCCGGTGATTTCGGAATATAGGAAGCAACTATACCCCGGGACTGCAAAGGCCCGACGAGTTCCACCGAAGACCTGCCGGCTCCCGCTCTCTCCAGAGCCGCCCCATTCTCATTTTTTTTCACCGGTGCTATATTCACTTTTGTTTCTATTTTTTTAAGTTCCTCATTTTTCAGATCGATGCCGCCGGCTCCGTAACCCGCAGGTTTTCCACCCGCGGCCGCGCCGCTTTTTGAAGCGATCTTTACCGTATTCTCGACAAGTTTTTCTTCCATCGCCAGGAACTCTCTTACTTTTTTCCTCTCTTCCGGAGTACCTATAACATCCTTGATCTTCCCTTCATCCTTTTGCCTGGACTTGAGTTTGATCCCCAGGTCCTCCGTCTTGCCGCTCTTCTCCAGCGGTACTTTTTTTTCCGTCAGGAGATCCGCAGGGGTGAGTTCCCTGAGCTTTTCATTCGTACTGTTCTTGCCGGCTTCGGCCTTGGTCATTACATCCTCTATTTTATCGGCCCGTTTAAGGCCTACTTCATCAAATTTCAAAGCATCCGCTCTTTTAGCCGCGGGCTGTCCCCGGTCGGTCAATTTTCTTTCCTGCTCAATAAGTTCATTAAGCTTTTTATTATCCATAGTTTTCATAATATCCGCGAGCTTCTGGTCCTTTTCTCTCTCTATATCCTTAAATTTTAAAGCATCCGGCCGTTTTGCCAGCGGCGCGGTTTTATCAATAAGTTTTCTTTCCACTTCCATTGCTTTCTCAATTTCCTTTTTCACGACTTCCAGGGGCTTTTCCTCTTTCGGCATTTCAGGTTTTTTGACAGCCGGCAGGGCCATTTTCATGAATTCCCAGATATTTTTTGGCGCTTCCTTCGGGACAGGCGGAGCAACATAAGGCTCCACCATATCAATATTCGTAATAAATTTTATTTCCCGCTTCTCCTTAACGGAAATATAGGCAAAAAACCAGATCACCAGCAGATGAAGCCCCAGGCTTACCAGAAAAGAATATTTTATCCTTTTTTCCAGGATCATTTACCTTTCGGACGTGTTCCTGCTTTCCCGCGCTGACTCCAGTCATTAATGAATATATTGGCAGAATAAGAATAGTTCCAGCCCATGAACATTGAAGCTGCGCCCAGACTCATCATGGTGTCGCTGGG
>CAITEH010000019.1 GCA_903891415.1 Candidatus Firestoneibacteriota bacterium | reverse complement strand
GTATACTATGCGACTATTTAATTGTCAATAGAAATGACTATTCATTTGACTATTAAATTAACATCCGCATCGGCTTACAAGTTTTTTCAATGGGTATTTAAGCGAAATTTTCCATTTGTTTTCCTCTGATTAATACTTTCGTGCCGATTTTCCGCCTATTAAATGTAATTCAGGAAATGCATTACTTTTCTCTTTCCCAAACAGATCTTGCCTCATTGCTATAATTAGTTCTTTAAGCAAAATATCATGTTTTTTCCACCACTCATCAGAATTTCTAGGGATAGAAGTATTAGAAATATTTACAAAATTATGGAAATCCATTTATTTTCCTACCACCTCAGCATCTGCAATAAGTAACAAATAATTAAAACCTTCTGACAATCTATTTAGTGCTTTCTCATTCTTATTATCAATAGCCACATCACTTAATGCTTTTAAAAATTTCTTAAAATATTCCTCTTTTAATCTTCTTTCTTCCATTTTCAACTCATGCTTTTTAGTAAAATAATATGACATAGAAGCAGTTACTACTGAAGCCAATAAGCCAATCGTTGCAAAAATAATATTATCCATATTATCACTCCTTAATTATTCGCTTCTATACTTTTTTATTCAAGGAACTTTTTCATTGTTTAATTACGGCACCTTGTCTTTCTACTTATTCTATTGCCGTTAAATTACCGACAAATTGCCGATATTTTGCCGATAAACCGTATGACCTTGCACGCTTGGATGAATCTGTCATTATAAGCCAGCCGTCTTTAACCCATTTTTGCATCAGCACTCTGACCATACGGTCGGATAATCCCAAAAGAGTTATTGCATCTTGGACAGCTATACGATCTTTCTTGGCAAATAGAGATAAGACCATTCTCGCTCTGCGATCTAATCTTCTTAATTCCTGGGGTTCTGACGGCACACCTATTTTCTTATAATTAAGCGCCTCATCTTTTGCTTGTGTAAATACCGTTGCAAGCAATCTAACAAAATACTCAACCCATGATGTCAAAACAGCTTTATTTCTGCCTTCGTAGTAATTATGATGTTTATGAACTGCTATCGAGTTATAATATCTTCCTAAATCTTTGGCATGGTGCTCTTCCATGGAGAAGAATCCGTTTAGTCCATATCCATCACGCTGCAAAATAAAAGTCGCAAGCAGCCTTGCCGTCCTGCCATTACCGTCATAATAAGGATGAATGGTGACAAATTGATAATGAAGCAATGCTGCTATTATAGGAACAGGAATATTGTTTTTCTGAGCTAACTTTGTCCAATGTACCATTTCTGACATAAGTTTAGGAACATCTTTTGCTTCGGGCGGGAGATAAACTATTGCTCCGGACTTTGAATCTTTGATAACATTCTGCTCATTGCGATAGGGTGTGGGTTTTGCTCTTTTGCCTTTTTCCACTATAGAGTTCAGTTTCTTTATCAGATCTTCACTTATTTCAACTCGTTTGTCAGCCCAATCTTCAACTTGAAGCAGGGCATCCCAGTAATTGCGAAATTCATTCACATCGCGTTCACGGCCGTGAAAATGAGTTTTTCTTTTTTCTATAACCTCTTTTGCTTCTTTAAGGGTAAGTTTATTCCCTTCAATACTGGTTGAGTAATGCGTTGATTTTAAACGAGCCTTATGCCGTAATTCAGCCTCAATGACAGGAGATAAAAGCGTATGTTCAACTATAGTTTTTGCCGCTTCAATTTCCATTAAAGCTCTGGCAATAGTTGAACTTATCTCATAATTTGGATTCCATTTGGTTTTCATATATCTATTTTATCATTTATGTGAAATAAAATCAAGGCAGATTGCCATTATATTGCCGATAAACACAATGCAGCCAATTCTTTCTCTCTGTTAATGAATTTCATTTTGTAGTCTTCTGTACATATACTACTCGTTAGTAGACTACTCTGCAGTAGATTATTTGTCTAGAAAATAATTGAGTTGTTGAAGACAAGTGTTTGTCTGGGATACTCACGGGGACTTTGATACTACCCGGGAGGTGCTGGAGAAATTTGATCCGGAAAGCAACCGGCTTGTGTTCCTTGGGGACTATGTAGACAGGGGTCAAAATCCGCAAATAAGTGGACTATTTACTTGTCTATTGCCGTTAAACCGTATGCGCTTGGACGAATGTAAAATCCGGTGCATGACGACCACCCATTCCGCTGCAAGGCGACCACTGATTCCGCTCCATGACGACCACCTATTCCGGTCATGACGACCGGCAAAAAACAGCCTAAAATCAGTATAATCTTAGGAAACGGCCAAATCAACAGAAAAAGACCGGCATAATCCTCCCAATCTGCCATAATTGTGTAAAATTCACCCAAAAGGATGGAACACAATATGGCGCAACGGAGGATGAACATGAGAATGATCAAAGAAGTAATGCGGCTTAGATATGGTTTAAAAAAGTCGCAAAGGGAAATAAAGCAGGCCTGCAGAATAGGAAAAACTACGGTGCAGGAGTATCTGCGCAGAGCAAAAGCTGCAGGACTTAGCTGGCCCCTGCCGGAAGAACTTACCGAAGCAGAATTGGAACTAAAACTCTTTCCTAAAGAACCTGTCGAATTGAAAGACAAACCTCAGATACCCTTCCAGTACATTTTCGAGGAGCTTAAACGTCCCAATGTAACCCTCTCTTTACTCTGGGAAGAGTACAAACAAGAAAATTCGTCTGGTTATCAATACAGCTGGTTCAGCGAACAAGTAAGAAAATATCTCGGCAGCGTAAACTACAGCATGAGACAGGAACATAAAGCCGGAGAAAAAGCTTTCTTGGATTTTGGAGACAGCCTGAAGATAATAGATATGATCACAGGGAAAGAAATACCTACGGAAATATTCGTGTTCGTCTGGGGTGCCTCACAGAAGTTGTATGCGGAAGCCGTGTTCTCGGAAGACATGACAAGTTGGATTAAAGTGAATAACAACGCCCTCCAGTATTTCGGATGTTGTCCAAAAGCGCTCGTACCCGACAATTTAAAAGCGGCGGTAATAACGGCAAACAGATATGAGCCCGTGCTAAATCGTACTTACGATGATTTCTCCGAACACTATGGAACCGTAATAATGCCCGCAAGAAGCAATAAACCAAAAGATAAACCACTTGCGGAAAACGGAGTCAAACTTGCCAAAAGATGGATCCTGGCTCGCTTAAGAAACAAAATATTTACAAGTCTTTCAGAACTGAATGCCGCTATTTGGGCTTTGCTCATTGTATTCAATGCGAAGAAGATGAAAAGATTTGGTAAATCAAGAGATGAATTATTCCTGTCTCTCGACAAACCCAACGCCTTGCCTCTTCCGGAAAGGCCTTATGAATATGCACAGTGGAAAAAAGCAAAAGTGAATATAAATTATCATGTATGTTTTCAAAAACACGATTACTCGGTGCCATACACGTACATTCACAACGAGGTAGAAATAAAGACTACAAAAGACTTGCTAGAGGTGTATTTCAAAGGGCAGAGAATCTGTTCTCACCGCATAAGCCGTGTAATTAACGGATACTCAACGGTAAAAGAACATATGCCACCCTCCCATCAAAAGCACCTCGAATGGCCACCGGAAAGAATACTTGATTGGGCAGGCAAAGCCGGCACCCATGTCAGAACACTCGTGGAGAAGATAATGGCCACTAGAAGGCATCCTGAGCAGGGCTACAAGAGCTGCCTCGGTATAATCCGGCTCAAGAGTGCATATACTCCTGAAAAAATAAATTTGGCTTGCCAGAGGGCTGTTGAATATAATTCGTTCTCTTACAAGGTGGTAAAAAATATTCTCGTAAATGGCATGGAGACTCGAAAACTGCCGTCTGCACCAGTATCGAGAGCTTCCGAAAACCACTCGAATATCAGAGGATCAGATTACTTTGAATCCTGTCTCACGGAGGTAACAAATGTCAATAGAACAGACCCTAACTAAGCTTGAAGAAATGAAGCTGCATGGAATGCGCAGAGCCTACGAAGAAAGACGGGCAAAACCAGATCATAAGGACCTTTCGTTTGATGAATTCTTAAGTCTTGTTGTTGACGACGAATACATTTACAGGAAAAACAAAAGATTGAAACGGCTCATGGCAGATGCAAAGTTCAAACTGTCTTCTGCAAATCTCGAAGATATTGATTACAGACATCCGAGAGGCCTGCAAAAAACGAGTATACTTAACCTTCAGAACACGACATGGATCGAAAAACATCAAAACATACTGCTTACCGGTCCTACCGGGGTTGGTAAAACATTCCTAGCGTGTGCGTTCGGATCTTTTGCTTGCAGGCAGGGTTTTACTGCGCTTTACTATCGCTGGCCAAGGCTCTTTGGTGAAATGTACTCGTCAAGAGGTGAAGGGCGATATCTTAAGCACTTAAATAAACTTGCAAAAGCAAATGTACTGGTTATTGATGACTTCGGTTTGAATCCTCTGTCGGATGTGGACAGAAAAGATCTCCTTGAGGTTATCGAAGACCGGCATCTTTCTGGGTCTACAATAATAACCAGCCAGCTTCCAATCAAGGAGTGGCATGAATTTATCGGAGAAAAAACCATCGCTGACGCGATCATGGACAGGATCCTTCACTTGTCGTACAAATTCGAGATGAAAGGAGATTCGCTCCGCAAAAAACATAATAAAGTTGATTAAAAGCGGGTAAAAGAGTATTATTTCAGAAGTGAGGATTGTGCCGGCAGGTTAAGTGGTCGTCATGACCGGATTTGCTGGTCGCCTTCGAGCGGTTTCAGTGGTCGCTTTCAGCGGATTTTGCACGAATCTGCCATCCGTCTTTAACCCATTTTTGCATAAGCACTCTGACCATACGGTCGGATAATCCAAGCAAAGTTGTCTCATCCTGGACAGCTATATGATCTTTCTTAGCAAATAAACTACTGCGGCCTGAAGGCCTACGGTAGTTTATTCATAGTGCGTCCACATTCTAATAACTTTTACTATTCTGGAATCCTTAATTACTTGATACACAAGGCGATGTTGGATATTAATTCTTCTGGAGTAGGCACCTTCAAGGTCTCCGACAAGTTTTTCAAATGGAGGCGGATTTTGGAATGGATTTTCTTCTAAAATTGTTAACAGGTTTTCCGCTTTGTCTTTAAATCCGGATGCTTTAAGTTTTTTTGCGTCTTTTTGTGCCTGTTTGGTATAAACAACAATCCACTTTACCAATTAAGTTTCCTTGAGCATTTTTTAACAGGTATTTTAAGTCCCGCAATTATTGATTCTCTCATTTTAGGAATCGAAAGAAGATAAACGGTTTCCTGCATTGCCGACCAGTCTTCACTGGATATTAGAACCGCATTATTTCTTTTTCCTGTAATTTGAATGGGATTATGGGCTGTTGCGGACTGATCAATAAGTCTATAAAGATTTTGTCTTGCTTTGCTTACACTTATAGTAGTCATTATCATCACCTCTGCCTACATAGTACCATATTACGTACCACTTGTCAATAAGCACATTTTACAGCTTTTTGCAAAAGCGCCTGATCCCAGTGGTCTGATCCGCCTCAGGAGGAAGGCAACTACAAAAGCATTGTTTTTCCTACCGAGGTTTCTTTCCGCTTAGAGCAAACCAGAAATCACGCGGAGCTTACAGTTAAAAGCTGCACATTGTAGGGACAACCATGGTTGTCCGGACAGGCATGCCTGTCCCTACAGTATTTTTTATTTCTAATGTTTCGAAATATGCTCGATGAATCAAGCAGCTACAAGAGCTTTTTACTTCGTACTTTGTACTTTGCTTTAAAAGTATCTATCCAGTCCCCTATACTGCAGAGCCTCCGATATATGCTGTACCAATATATTTTCTGAATTTTCCAGATCGGCAATCGTTCTTGATACCTTGAGTACTTTATCATACGCTCTGCCGCTCAGGTTGAATTTGTCTATGGCGGTCTTCAGGAGGGTGTGGCTTTCTTCGTCCAACACGCAGAATTTTTTTATGTGGCGGGAACTCATATGGGCATTGCAGTAGATTTTTGTTCCGGAAAATCTTTGGCGCTGGATATTACGGGAAGCGTTCACTCTTTTTTTGATCAGTTCCGAACTGTCTCCTGTGGCTTCAGTTGACAATTGCTGGTATTTCACCGCCGGCACTTCTATATGTATATCAATTCTGTCTAAAAGCGGCCCGGAGATCTTTTTCAAATACCTTTGTATCTCGTGCATACTGCACTTGCAGCCCTTCCTCCCGTCTCCGTAGTACCCGCACGGGCAGGGATTAAGCGCGGCAACCAGCATAAATCTCGCGGGATAAGTGACCGCCGCGGCCGCCCTGGTTACCGTAACAAAACCGTCTTCCAGGGGCTGGCGCAGAACTTCAAGGACGCTCTTGCCGAATTCCGGAAGTTCATCCAAAAAAAGCACTCCGTTATGCGCAAGTGACACTTCCCCGGGACGTGGAAAGGTCCCGCCGCCTACGAGGGAGACATCACTTGCCGTATGATGCGGGCTCCTGAAAGGCCTTACCGTAATGACAGATTTCTTTTTTCCAAGCAGGCCTGCGACGCTGTGTATTCTGGTCGTTTCTATGGCTTCTTCCAGGGTAATATCCGGGAGTATTGTCGGCAATCTTCTTGCCAGCATGGTCTTTCCGGAACCGGGGCTTCCCACCATTACTATATTATGCCCGCCTGCTGCGGCTATTTCAGAAGCCCTTTTGGCATGCTCCTGGCCTTTCACTTCGTTATAATCTATCTCGTAACTGTGCGCGTTATTAAAAGTATCGCTGATATTAATCTTATGTTTTTCGGGTTTGAGCAGCCCGTTAAGAATAGCCACCACCTCCTTCAGGTTTTTTACCGGGTAAACCTCTATTTCGGAGATCACCGCCGCTTCATCCGCGTTGGCAAAAGGAAGAATAATTTTTTTTTGTTTGCTCTCCTTCACGGCTATGGCAATGGAGATCACGCCCTTGACCGGCTTTAGTTCTCCATTTAGCGAAAGTTCCCCTAAAATAATATATCCGCTGGTATCCCCGGTTATATCCTCATTTGCTTTGAGGACTCCTATGGCAATAGGCAGGTCAAAACCCACGCCCTCCTTCTTTATGTCCGCCGGCGCCAGGTTCACCGTCATTCTAAGATAGGGAAAGTCATACCCGGAATTTCTAATAGCGGCTTTTACGCGGTCGCGGCTTTCTTTTACGGAAATATCAGGCAGGCCCACGATAGTGGAATGAATAGCCAGGCCCGGAGAAAGATCCACTTCTACTTCAACAATATAAGCGTCAATACCATAAGTGGCAGCGGAATATATTTTTGACAGCATTTTCACCCCTCAGTGAATTTATTTTCTAAGGTATTGTAGCAGACAGGCAGGAAATATTAAAGGGCTATTTGGGAGAATTTACAATTTTTCTTGCCAAGCCATATTTTAAGCTATATAATCGTTCCATGAAAGTAATAATGATCATGTTCGATTCTTTGAACCGGCATTTTCTTCCCAATTACGGGAACTCCTGGGTCCATGCCCCCAATTTTAAACGGCTCGGGGAAAGGACCGTAACTTTTACCAGCTCCTTCGTGGGAAGTATGCCTTGCATGCCTGCCAGGCGGGAAATTCACACGGGCCGCTACAATTTTCTTCACCGGTCCTGGGGCCCGCTTGAACCTTTTGACGACTCCATGCCGGAGCTATTAAAGAAAAACAATATCCATTCCCATCTCGTAACCGACCATTACCATTACTTTGAGGATGGAGGCAGCACCTATCACAGCAGGTATAAGACCTGGGAAATGGTACGCGGGCAGGAACTGGACACCTGGAAAGGCCTTGTTAAAGAAAAGCCCGTTATCAGCCGTATGGGCGGCCACTCAAAAGCCGGGCTTGCATTGAACCTGCTCAACCGCGAGCAGATGAAAGCCGAAAAAGACCATTATGTCGCCAGGACTTTTAAACTTGGTTTGGATTTTATTAAAACAAACTGCAAAGAAGACAGCTGGTTCCTGCACCTTGAGAATTTTTCGCCTCACGAGCCGTTCTTTACGCCGGAAAAATATAAAAAATTTTATCCTCACAAATACAACGGCCCGGCTTTTGATTGGCCGCCTTATTCCGGCGTAAAAGAAACAAGAGAACAGGTGCAGCACTGTAGATATGAGTACGCCGCCTTAGTAAGCATGTGCGATGAATATTTGGGCAGGGTTTTGGATCTTATGGATAAACTTGATCTCTGGAAAGACACCATGCTAATAGTAAATACCGATCACGGATTATTACTCGGAGAACACGGCTGGTGGGCAAAAAACTTTATGCCTTTTTATAATGAAATAGCGAACACGCCTCTTTTTATCTGGGATCCCCGCTCCGGAAAAAAAGGCATTGAAAATGACCGGCTGGTCCAGACCATTGACCTTGCGCCGACAGTTCTTGATTTCTTCAAATTAAAGATCCCCAAAGACATGCTCGGGAAACCGCTTAAGGATACCCTGGCAAAAAACGTGAAAGTACGCGAGGCCGGGCTCTTTGGTATACTTGCCGGACAGATGAACTGTACCGACGGGCGCTATGTTTATATGAAGGCCTCAAAAGAACTTAATAATTGGCCGCTTTATCAATACACGCTCATGCCGGCGCATATGAGGAGCATGTTCAGTATTGACGAACTTAAGACTGCGAAGCTTGCGAAGCCTTTTTCTTTTACAAAAGGCCTAAAAACCCTGAAAATTGAACTACCAAAAGCGCAGAGGATAAATAAAAGGATCCGGGAGACGCTTCTTTTTGATCTTAAGAACGACCCCGGGCAGAAATATCCCATAAAAAACAAAAAAATAGAAAAAATGATGACGGCGCACATGGTAAAACTCTTGAAAGAAAATGACGCGCCAAAAGAACAATACCGGCGCCTGGGTTTAAAAGCCCGGTAAACAGCCTGCCGGCGCCTATCTCCCGGCATTCAGCATATCGCCAAAATCTGCTAGCAGTTTATATTTATTTTTCCAGGTGGTATAGACTAGGCCGCAGGTATTTTCGGCCCGCGCCAGCGATTTTAACCATTCCCCGGAACTTTTCAGGTCATTCGCATCGTAATAAGCGGCGCCTATTGTTTTAAAACCAAGAGCGGAAAAATGCTTGAGGCTTGCATCTCTTTTTTCATAATTCCAGCAGGCAACAACTATATCCCCGGGGATATAATTCCACGAGCCGGTAAGATCCCCCTCAACGAACCAGTAATTGTTGCAGGCATTATGGTTCGGATCCAGCATATCAGACCAGATAAAAACCTCCGCAGCCGGTTCAAGGTTCTTAATTATATTGTATTGCCGGGTAATACAAGCCCCCAGAATTTGCGCCATGGTCAGGTTCCTTTTTTTACAGGCCTCACAGGAGCCGCCCGCGCGTATCTCATCCATGCTTAAAAAATATTTCCGCGGCTTTAGATATTTATGAATATACTCCGCCTGTTTTTGCCAGATCTCATAAAGTTTTGGTTCAGACATGCAAAGTGAAGTTTGATCGCCTCCGATATGAACAGGCCTGTAATAACCGGCCCTCAGCCGGTCCCCGTTCTTTATTTCTCCACCCGCAAGAATGTCTATTTTTTCCCCGTGAAACTCATAGTCCCTGCCTCCGGTATATATTTTTCCCGTGCTTTCGTTCCTTACGCAGGCAGGTGTGCCCGCCCGCCGCAACAGGCCGTCCAGACTATTTACTTCTTCAATGCCGGCCCCGTCAAACCAGGTTGTTCCCGAATTGGAATAGAATTTCCAGACACCGGCGCAAACTTTGACCGTTTCATTATCCCGGCTGTTAAAAACGGCATGCTTCTTTTGCCATTCCTCTCTTAACTTGCCTTCATCTCTCCAAAAACCCAGGGTTTCACCGTTTTTACCCAGTATTCTTAAACTTGCGTTGCCAAGTTTTTCGCTTCTTATCCAGCAGCTAAGTTCATAATCCCTGAAGGGTTTGACCTTTACCTCCGCGGTCAGGATCTCCCCCGTGCCTTTTTTTCGCTGAGAACCTCCTATTTTAACTGAGGTATTTCCTGTTTTAAAATGTGTTTTATCTATATTTTCGCTGAGCCCTTGTTTTTCAGTTAATTTCAGGCACCTCATGTCCCGAGCCCAATCCTCATACTTGCAGGAAGAGGAAATGTCCTCTATTTTGAACCCTTTAAGCCCGCCGTTCTCTTCTTCCTCAAAGCTCCCATTAAATATTTGAGCCGGGCCTTCCGGTTCAAAATATGCGGCATTTCCCTTTACAACAAAAAGCGCGTCCTTTACCGGTGTTCCTTCCGCAAGCTCTTTATCATGGACTATCGCGCCGCCCCAGCCGGCCGACATAAAGATGGGAATGAGCTCAAGTTTGTTTTCCAGCGCGGCGTTCTTCAATTCTTCTAACCGTTGAAAATAATCTTCCTTTTGCAGGCTGATCGCGTCAAAACCTGCGGAAAAGATAAAGCCGTTATAACCATGCTCCGCAGCCGTCTTAAAAATATCCTTTATTTCCCGCAGATCGGTTTTTTTGGTTAAATTACAGGAAAGATAGAACCAGCGGTAAGGGAGGGGTTTCTCCGCCGCAAAAATAAATTGCAGGGAGAAGACAAAGAGCAAAACAACTATTTTTCCCATTTTTCCGCCTCCGGGCAGCGTTCTCTAAAGTAAAACAGGAAAAGGAAAACCGCGGGCGCTGTTCCGTTTTACGGAAGGAGCAGGGCTGAACTCCTTCTTTTTATCGGGCCCGCCTGCTCAAAGAATTGTGACAGCCGCAACTTTTACTTTGCGGGCAGCTCTTTGCTTATGGCCAGTTTTTTCAGGACCACTTGTTTTACCGGCCTTCCGTTGCGGTCTTTTTCGACATTTCCGATAGCGTTGACTACGTCCTGGCCATCAACAACCTGGCCGAATATTGTATGCTTGTTATTCAGCCAATCTGTCGGAATATGAGTTATGAAGAACTGGCTGCCGTTGGTGTTCGGACCGCTATTTGCCATAGCCAGGCGCCCGGCCCGGTCAAATTTCAGGCCGGAATTAAATTCATCCTTAAATTTATAGCCGGGGCCGCCGTTGCCTATTCCATTCGGACAACCGCACTGGATCATGAAATTTTCTATGACCCGGTGGAAGATCAGCCCGTCATAAAAAGGTTTTTTCACTTTTTCCCCGGTTTTTGTATCTGTCCATTCCTTTGTACCGTTTGCCAGCTCTACAAAATTTTTGACCGTTTCCGGCGCTTCCTTTGAAAATAATTCACAGATTATTTTTCCCATCGATGTGTCAAATACCGCGTAGAGCTTTGTTTCATTGCCCATATCAGCCTTCCCCTTTATATTGTTTGCCGTATTTTCCGCAAACATCTGCCCGGTCAGCAGGAACAACAGAGTAAAAAACATCGAAATATTCAGAGCTTTTTTCATTTCAACTTCTCCTTATTATTTTAAATACCGGCGTTCTGTGTTAAAGAAATTTACTTTTTCAGTATATCTAACGGCACCTTATATTCTGCCGCTATACTTTCGAGATCCGCGCAGGTTTCCTCCGCCAGAGCAAAACCGGCCTTCTTGTTCTTCTCGTAGGATGCGAACTCTCTTTCTCCCGGGACCATAACGGAAGAAAAACCTTTCGCAGGCGGAATGCCGTGAATATCCTCCACCATCAACGCGACATTTTTCTTGAACTCTTTTACCGGGACAAAGTTCTTAATGTTTATCACGATGAACATATGGCCCAGCATTCTAAACTTGTCATAATCCCCGTACATCCTGGGCAGCCTTACCCCAAAAAGAGCGCCGGTTAAAGGGCCGCAAAGAATATCAACAATGAACGCCAGGCCGTAGCCTTTGGGCCCGGCCATGGGAAGCAGGTATTTGATCTTAGCCGGGTCTGTTACGGGTACGCCTTCTTCATCCACTCCCCAATCGGAAGGAACCGCTTCGCCTTTTTTTCTTGCAACTATTATTTTTCCTAAAGAAGCAACGCTTGTAGCCATATCCAGTAAAACCGGGTGTTTTTTAGCGCAGGGAACCGCGACGCATATAGGATTGGTGCCTATCGCCGGGATCCTGCCGCCAAAAGGGACCACCGAGGCATCGGTATGGCTTATAGCGATGCAGATCATATCTTTTTTTGCGGCTTCAAGCGCGATAACCCCGGCCATGCCGAAATGGGAGCTGTTTTTTACCCCGACCATCCCGACCCCGAACCTGCCGGCAAGTTTTATGGCCTCTTTTACCGCGGTCATGGAGACAGCGTGCCCAAAACCGTGGCCGCCGTCCACCAGCGCGGTGCAGCCGGTTTTTTTAACTATTTTTACCTTCGGGTCTTTTTTAATTGTGCCGGCTTTTACTCTTTTAAGGTAATGCGCAAGCCGCATGACCCCGTGGGAATAAAACCCGTAGAGTTCCCCCTCGACAAGCGAGGAGGCGACCAGCTTAGAGCCGGCTCTGTTAACTCCCGCCTTAAGGAGTACTTTATAAACAAACTCTTTCATTTTTTTGGCATCTATCAACCTGTCGCTCATTTTTAGTCCTTTGTTAAAACGATTTCACTGACCCCGCACCACTCACAACTTCGGGTTCAGGGCCATGAACCTTAATGGTTCATGGTGACAACGCTATTGGATTCCACTGATTAAAACAACAGTAATATCCTAAAACACTACGTGATTCCACTGATTAAAACAAAAACAATATCTTTAAACAATTTTTGACTTTCTGGACTTTAAAAACCTTATAAACTTTCAAACATCTTTTCTATTTCGTCCAGAGTAAATGTATCTTGTTCCCGAGCGGGTCTGTTTTTTTAAGAAAGACCGCTTTGAGTTCCGGTTTTACTTTGGGTTCTTCCAGTTCTATACCCTTATCCGTAAGTAGCTTGCAGGCCAACTCAAAATCCGATACTTTTACTGCCACGTGCACTTTATCGCTCTGCGGTTCTTTCATTATCTCTATCCGGCCCGGCCCGGTGGAGGACACGAAGAAGGAAGAATTGCCTTCTTTGGCCTTGAGGCCGAAAGTTTCCGCGTAAAAATCCGTGATCTTCTTTCCGTCCGCCTTGGAACTCGGGTAAAGCCCGAGATGTTCGATGCCCGTAAAAACAGGGATACCCCTGGCTTCTCTTATCCAGGAAAGCAGCTTAGCGGTCGTTTTGGTAAGTGTTTCCCAGTCCTGTTTTTCCAGGACTTCTTTTGAAATTAAATTTGAGCCCATGCCGACCGCAACCACGCCGGCCTTGAACCATTTCTCGATGGATTCTTTGGTGCCCTCAACCCCGCCGGTAGGCATTATCGAACTCCACGGCATGGGGCCGAGTATGTTCTTTACAAAGCCGGGGCCGCCTACTTCAGCTCCGGGAAAGATCTTGCAGATCTCCACGCCCAGTTCTTCGGCATTTGCTATTTCAGTCGCCGTGCCGCAGCCCGGGGAATAAGGGATCTTTTTCCTGTTGCAGATCTTCGCGACTTCGGCGTTTAACATGGGCCCTACGATAAAATTCGCCCCGTTATTGATGAACAGCGACGCCGTATAGGGATCGCCTACGGAACCGGCGCCGAGAATAAGCCCCGGGAGCTCTTTTTCGCAATATTTTACAAGCTCGCCAAAGATCTGGTAAGCGAACTCCCCGCGGTTGGTGAATTCCAGGACCCTGGAGCCGCCGTCCGAAACCGCCTTCGCAACTTTTTTGGCAACTTCAATATCCTTGTTAAAAAACACCGGGACCAGCCCGCTTTCGATTATCGCGTTATTTACCTGTATCCTTTTATACTTTGCCATGTAATTCCTCCTTTTGTTAGAGCGATTCCACTGATTTCAAAACTTTTGGATTCCACTGATTTAGAGCTATATCTTTCACTGATTTCAAACTATATCTTTCAATGATTTTAGACCTTACTAACCTTAAAACATTATGAACCTTATGAACAGAGTCTCGCTATCGCGAGACGCGACCCGACGTCGCTCCTTTCATGATGCCTTCAACTTCTGAGACCGTTGTTATGTTAAAATCCCCCATTACCGAATGCTTCAGGCAGGAGGCCGCAACGGCAAAATTCAGGGCCTTCTGTTGATCTTCCCCGTAAGTCTTAAGGCCGTAGATCAGCCCACCCATGAACGAATCGCCGCCGCCGACCCGGTCCACTATATGCGTTATCTGATAGACCGGCGCCACATATATTTTACTGCCGTCATAAAGCAGCCCTGACCAGGTATTGTGGCTGGCACTGATACTGCCTCTGAGCGTAATAATTATTTTTTTAAGGTTGGGAAATTTCTTTTTTAATTCCTCCACCACAAAACGGTATTGTTCGGCTTCGACCTTTCCGGAGCCGACATCGGATTCCGGGGCTTTTATCCCAAAAACCTTCTCCGCGTCCTCTTCATTGCCCAGAGCCACATCGCAATATTTCAGGAACTCGGGCATAACTTCCCCCGCTTTTTTACCCCATTTCCAGAGCTTGGCTCTGTAGTTAAGATCACAGGAGACGGTCAAGCCCTTTTCCTTTGCTTTTTTAATACCTTCCAGGCAGGCTTCGGCCGCGCCCTGGCTTACCGCGGGGGTGATCCCGGTCCAGTGGAACCAGTCCGCGTTCTCGAAAGCTTTGTCCCAGTCCACCATGCCTTTTTCGATAGTAGCCAGGCCGGAATTAGCCCGGTCATAGACCACCTTGCTGCCGCGCTGCATGGCGCCGTTCTCTAAAAAGTAGATCCCGAGCCGGTCCCCGCCTCTTACTATATGTTCCGTGCCTATTCCATAGCTTCTCATAAAACTAAGGCAGGCCTCGCCTATGTCATTTTTGGGTATTCTGGTCACAAAATCAACCGGTATCTTAAAGTTTGCCAGGGACGCCGCTACATTGGCTTCTCCTCCGCCGTAAACTGCCTCAAAAGATGTTGCCTGGCTGAACCTCAAATAGCCCGGCGGGCAGAGCCGCAGCATTATTTCTCCGAATGTTACAACCTTTTTAACCATAATGATCCTCCCTTTTGTTGGAACGATTTCACAGATTGCATATCATCTGATTCCACTGATAACATAAGTACGCCTTCTTAAGTTATTGCCGTCATTCCGGCTTCCGCTTTCTGTCCCAAAAAGTCCGGCCGTACTAAGGTATTAATACGACTTTTAAAACGATTTCACAGATTGCATATCATCTGATTCCACTTCCGCCACAAAGCTTTGGCGGATGCTGAACCATAATAAAAATTACATTATTGAAAGCAGATTTAAACTTAAATATATCCTTCAACGGTGCTAAGACCTTACAAACTTTATAAACCTTACGAACCTCTAGGCCTCCGACTGCACTAAGGAATCAGCACCACTTTAATCGCTTTTCCTTTTTGCAGCGCGCCAAAACCTTCCTGCCATTTCGCAAGAGGCAGTTGATGGGTCACAAGCTTCGCCAGGTTGACCTGCTTTCTTTCCAGCATTTTTATCCCGGTTTCCCAGCTTGACCAGCTGGAAGAAAAACAAAAAGTGACCTGCGGAGCCTTAAAGATCGCCGTATCCCAGGGTATCTCCGCCGCGGGTTTTCCCGTTATGCCCATCGCGCAAAGTTTTCCCTGGCGCCTCAGGGACTCAAACGCCGTCTTGATAGCAAAAGGAGAGCCGGAGGCTTCTACAACCACATCAGCTCCGTATCCGCCGGAGGCTTTTTTTACCTTTTCAATTACATTTTCTTTACCGATATCAATTATTTCATCGGCTCCAAGCTCGAGAGCTTTTTTTAATTTTAGGCCGGCGCTTCTGGAAGTACCGGAGACCAGAACATAGGCCCCCGCAGCTTTCGCGAGCTGTAAACAGATCAGCCCTATAGGGCCCGGCCCGCTTATAAGCACCGTGTCTCCCGCGTTTATTCCGGTCCGTTCAATAAGCCCGTGCACGCAGACCGCCAGGGGCTCGCATAAACTTGCTTCGACAAATTTTATGGAAGGCGGCAGGCGGTGCAGAAGTTTCCAGGGCACCGCGACATATTTTGCCATTGCCCCGTCCACACCTATGCCTAACGGCCTTTTTTCAGGGCAGATATGGGGTTTTCCGGTTTCACAGTACAGGCAGGTCCCGCAGGACTTAGTCCTGGTCTCGGTAACGACCCGGTCCCCTTTTTTCCAGTTTTTCACCCTTTTTCCTGTTTCCGCTATAACTCCGGAAAGCTCGTGCCCCATGATCATAGGAGGCCAGTTGGGGTGTTCATCATGATAGATATGTATATCGGAGCCGCATACGGATACCGCTTTAACCTCTATTAGAACTTCATCTTCCGTAATTTGCGGTTCGGGCATCTCTCTTTCTTCAACAAAACCCTTGCCTTTACGGTATTTTACAATAGCTCTCATAATTTCCTTCCTTTTTGCATATAACTTTTTCCCGTGAAAACTATTTAATATTATTGTAAAGCCCCAGTATTCTGTTAATTTCTTTCACTACAAAGGCCACGCGGTTTTCAAATTCTTTTTTTCCTTTTTTCAGGGTCGCGTTCAGAGGAAAACCCCAGCAGCCCGCGCCGCCGGTCGCGCTTACCATGCCCACCCAGTCCAGGTCAGCTCTATTATAAACAGGCGAAACATTCTTTACATTCTTAAGAGAGAGTTTCTTTTTCCACAGGTACATCATCATGGAGGTTTCCACGTCTCCGGAATGCAGGTCCATTTTCGCACCTTCGAACTTACCGTAGGCCGAATCCACATAAAAAACCTTGCCGTTAAACTTGCCCTCATAATTTATTTCCCGCACCGTGGGTTTAAGGACAAAATTAGCCCCGTGAAAGTTCACAACAAAGATTTTTTTATACCCCTGCCGGAAAAGGGACTCTGTCAGGTCAAAGATCACCGCTCGCAGGGTCATAGGCCGGAGCGTCACCGTGCCCGCGCCTTCCATATTCTCTATGGAATTCCCGAAAGGCATTGCCGGCAGCACGTAAGCGCCGGTCTCTTTTGCAACTTCCTCGCAAACCTTCTCCGCAAGAAAGGCATCGGTTTTCACGGGTAAATGCGAGGCATGCTGTTCGGTCGCTCCTACCGGAATAAGGGCGATATCGGTTTTAGCATTTTTTATTTCCAAACTGGTATTTTCTTTATTTACCATTTATTCCCCCGCCGGTATTCCAGTGCCTGTTAGATTATAATTTGACCGCCCTGCCTGTTTCCGAGGACCTGTAGATCGCGTCAATTATTTCCAGAGTTTTAAGCCCGTCAATACCGTTACTGCCGGGAACAGAATCTTTATTCTTCATGGCAGAATCGACAAAATGCCCTATCTCGCTCACGTACCCGAGTTCATTCTCTTCATCCACCGCGGGCCTGGTCCAGCCGCTGGTCATTTCGGCTTTTTCAATAGCGTAACTCATGCCGTCCAGGCTGAACGCGGAAACGGGAGAGCCCTGGGAAAGATTCACCTTTACAACGCCTTTGGTCCCGTAAAGTTCCACAATATCATCCAGGCCGCCGACAGTTATATAATTACCCTCAACCAGCGCGAAAGCCCCGTCAGAAAATTTCAGTATCCCGCAGGCCCAGTCTTCTCCCTCGTATTTTTTATGCTTTAAATTAGTATTTCCTCCGCCGCTGGTCTTGGCGGTCACTTCGACAACTTCTTTTCCCTTAAACCATCTGGCCCAGCCTACCGGGTGCACTCCGAGATGTATCATCGCGCCGCCCCCGCAGGTTTTCTTTTTCTGGGCAAAGGGAGAATGCGTGCCGGAATGCGTTTCCTTGGCTTTAAGAAATAGAACCTCCCCTATGGCACCTTCCTCGTAGATAGCTTTGGCTCTTTTTAAAGCCGGGGCAAAGATCCAGTCCTCAGCGTAGTAAAGTTTTACCTTGTGCTTTTCCACGGTATTTATAAGCGTTCTGCCGTCTTCAAGGGTGGTTGCCAGGGGTTTTTCACAGATCATGGGCTTTCCGGCTTTTGCAATTTCTACCCCCAGGTCTTTATGCAGGAAGTTAGGCGCGCAAATGCTCACCAGGTCAACTTCCGGCAGCTTGATCATTTCTTTATAGTCCGTGAAAGTCTTTTTAATACCGTATTTTTTTGCAAAGCCAAGAACCGCTTCCGGATTAATATCGGCAACGGCTTTGATCTCAACACCCGGAAGGCGCTTGTAAGCTTCGGCATGAAGCCCTGCCGCGAATTTTGCGCCGATTATCGCGACTCCAAACTTTTTATCACCCATTTTACTCCTCCGCTTGCCCTAAACTGATGTCCAAGTAGTATAATATTTTGTTTCAGCCGTTGTCAAGATTCTATTAAGTGCCTGTTTATAAAGCGAAATGCGGGCTTTTTTTCAATTGATGCTGTTTATTCATTGCGCCTTCAAGCGCGCTTGATAAATAAAGCAATTACAAAATTAAAAGGGCGGCTTTTTAAACCGCCCTTATTTTTATCTGTTTGTATCAGTGGAATCCTGCAGTTTTGCAACCACGAACCATTCAGGATTCAGGTTCGCGGCCCTGCACCCGAAATCCGTGAGTGGTACGGGGTCAGTGGAATCGCTTCAACCGCATTTCGAATAGCCGCAGAACCGGCAGAGCACGCAGTCCTCAACATATTCGAGTATATTGCCGCAATCCTGGCACATGCCCGCAAGTTCTTTTGTCCCGGTAGTTACTTTTGCCGCGAGAGTTTCAGAATCTATTTTTTTAGCCGGAGCTATCCCGGCGGCTACCGCCCCGGCGCGCGCAGCGGACCTGGTAACACCGCCTGACTGAATATATCTTTCTATCGCTTTGGCAATGGCATCCGGGCAGGAGAGAACCATATTGCCTTTATCCCAAAGAGGAGACGGGCAGCGTATCCCTTTTATCTGTTTCAAGACCGATTCGATATCAATACCGGTCCTAAGGGCCAGGGAAATTAACCGGCTGACTGCTTCGGATTGAGAAGCCGCGCAGCCGCCTGATTTACCCATTTGCGCGAAGATCTCGCACAGGCCTTTTTCGTCGGAATTAATTGTCACATACAAACTCCCGCAGCCCGTGCTGACCTTCTGGGTAACACCCATGGTCATTGCCGGCCTGGAGCGGGGAATTATTTTTTCGCGGAGCTTATCTTTTGTCAGAGCTGCCGGGGCCGTGGTGGAAGTGGACCCGGTACTTAAGACCTGCTCGTCGCGGCTCCCGTCGCGATAGACGGTAAGGCCTTTGCATCCTTCCTTAAAAGCAAGCACATAGGCCATCCGCACATCGTCCCTGGTGGCTTCATGCGTAAAATTGATAGTTTTGGAAACGGCGTTGTCCGTGGACTTCTGGAAGGCGGCCTGCATTCTAACGTGCCATTCCGGAGAAATATCATGCGAGGTAACAAAAACCTTTCTAACGTCCGCGGGTATTTCTTCCATTTCCGAAATAGTGCTCTTCTCCGCGATCTTTTCCATAAGTTCATCGGAATAAAAACCCCGTTCTCTGGCGATCTTCTCGAAAACCGGATTAACTTCTATCATTTTGGTGCCGTCCATAACATTTCTCACATAGGTTATCGCAAAGATCGGTTCCACGCCGCTCGACACATTACTTATAATAGAAAGTGTCCCGGTAGGCGCTATGGTAGTGGTGGTGGCATTCCTGAGGGGGGTATATTTGCTGTAGATGGATCTTTCAAAGTTAGGAAAAGGCCCTCTTTCTTTGGCCAGGGATGCGGAAGCTTTTTTGGATTCCTCGTCTATGAACTTCATGATCGCATCGCCTGTCTTAAGGGCCTGTTCGGAATTGTACGGCACGCCGAGTTCAATAAGCATATCCGCGAATCCCATGACCCCGAGCCCTATTTTTCTGTTGGATTTCACCATGGCATCTATCTCGGGCAGAGGGTATTTGTTCATATCTATGACATCATCCAGGAACCTGACCGAGGTGTTGATAGTTTCCCTTAAAAGGCCGTAGTCAATTTCAGCCCGCCCGCTCTTATGCGTTACCATCCTGGACATATTGATAGAACCGAGATTACACGCCTCATAAGGAAGCAGCGGCTGTTCCCCGCAGGGATTGGTACTTTCTATCTTACCCAGCGCCGGCGTGGGATTATCCGCGTTCATTCTGTCTATGAAAATGACCCCCGGCTCGCCGTTCTTCCAGGCCGAATCCACGACCAGATTGAAGACATCTTTGGCTTTGAGCTTTTTTACCGGAGCATAGGTATGCGGGTTGCAGAGATCGTAGTCCTCATCTTTAAAGAGCGCGTCCATGAACTTATCGGTAATAGCGACTGAAATATTAAAATTATTAAGCTCGCCTGTATTATTTTTGGCGGTTATGAATTCAAGAATATCCGGATGCTCCACCGAAAGTATCCCCATGTTAGCGCCGCGCCGGGTGCCGCCCTGTTTTACGGCTTCTGTAGCCGCGTTAAAAACTTTCATAAAAGATATGGGGCCGGAAGCCACGCCGCCGGTAGATTTTACTTTATCATCTTTTGGCCTCAGCCTGGAAAACGAAAAACCCGTACCGCCGCCGCTTTTATGAATGAGCGCGGCGTTCTTGATCGACTCAAAAATACCATCCATCTTATCTTCAACCGGAAGCACGAAACAGGCGGAGAGCTGCTGCAGGTCGCGCCCGGCATTCATAAGCGTGGGAGAGTTGGGTAAAAAATACATATTGACCATGAGCGCGTAGAACTCTTCCGCGATCTCTCTGAGCCGGTCAGGGGTCATCATCGGAGTGTATTTCTTTTCGGCCTGCGCGATATTCTCCGCCACGCGCCAGAACATCTCTTCCGGTTTTTCAGTTTCTTTCTCACCGATCTTTTTAAGGTATCTTTTCTTCAGTACCGTGAGTGAGTTGGGAGAGAGTTTCAGCTCGGGGAGCTTCCTTGCGGTTCTTGTTTCCTTCCTTACTTCTTCCTGGCCTGCTTTTGCTTCTTCATCCAAAAATGTCTTTTGTATCATCCTGTCACCCCTGAATTTCGCCGGTTTTCGCGGCTGTTAATTTTTTTAAAAATAAAAAACATACTATCTGTTGTTGACCGAACTAAATATACTACTATATGTAGTTGGTGTCAAGAAAAAAAGTCTTTTTTGAAAAAAATATTTTTTTAGACAAAAAACCGGATTTTCCCCGTATTTTAAGACATTTTTTACCCGGCTTCTGCCCTCTAAAAAGAGATCCGGAAGTTGCGCGTAACTCCATATTCCTGTAAGCTCCAACGCCTGCTCTGTTTTTCCCGGTCACAGCTTTCTTATTTCCTATATTATAACTACCGCTGACTGCGCCGGCACAACTACCCGCCCTCTAACTTTTTTCCACTCCGGGTTGTCGACCAGCCGGTACTTTTTGAATTTCTGACCGTTTTCCGCTTTTATTTTCAGAAGTACGGCTTTTTTACCGTCATAGTTGGCAATCGCCAGCCCCCGCTTTTTTGTTTTCCTGTTCAGGAAAGAGGTGTACGGGTGGTGAACTTTGCCTCCGGCGCCCGTGACCAGAACGCCCACCGTGTCCCTGAATTCGCCGTGCCAGAAATAATCCGCAAGCTCTGTCCGGAGCGCGTCCATTTTTTTTGCGTATTCCAGGGTAACAGGGTAATCCTCAAGATGCCCCTTAAAATTGTAAGGTTCATGGCTGATCACATATTTGTAAAGCAAGCACTGGTTTACCATGTTCCGGTCCTCGAACCCCGTAATGGCGGTCATGATATTGGCGGAAGGGAAAACATACCGCGAGATGGGCGTATGGTCCCGCGCACCGGACCTGAAATACGAGCATTCATATACTTCAAATTCCCACATATAAAGGGCCTCGCCGGCATACAGGAAATCCTTATTTACTTTATCAGAAAGTTTTTTGAAATTCCGGATCAACTGCCTGTCGTTGGCGTAGGTCGGAGCGCCGTACCTGTGGCCGTGGTTTTTGTCAAAACAAACCTGAGTATTGGCGTGGTGCAGGCACTCATCAAAAAGTATTCCAGCCGCCCCGAGAGCCAGTGTTTTTTTAAATTCTTTTTCGCAGATCTTCAGATATGCTTTGCTTTGAAAACACATGGGGATGAGCCGCTTGGTATTGATGTCAAGGAGCTGGGTCGCGGTTTGATATTGATACCCGGGATGGTAATACGGGTCACCGTACGGGTCCTTGATCGCGAGTTTCCTGTATTTCTTTAAATAATCTTTTGTGCCCTGGTCCGCCCAGGTGAATTTCGCGAACAACACAACTTTTACACCCAGAGCGTGGATCTTTGCTATGGCCTCTTTAAGCTCTTTAAAGGTCCCGAGCCTGGGATCCGGAGAGTGCGAGGGATTACCCTGGTCCTGTCCCCCGTCATTCCAGCCGACCAGCTGGATCGCGGAAACGCCGTGTTTTGCGCATTCTTCACCCACCTTCGGCAGGTCCTTGAATTTTATCCGAAGTTCATCCTCGGGTGAGTTGATGTGCAGCTGCAGCCAGGAATGAACGCCCTTTGCCCACGAGGTTTTCTCCGGCATTTTCAGCCATTTGCTTTGCCATTCCTTGTAGATATCGGCGCCCGCGTGCCAGTCGCCTTTATACGCCTGCAGCACGATCGGAGTCAACTCCCTGGTTTCTCCCGGCTGAATGTACGGGATATGGATCGCGCCGAAACGGGTATGAACATCCTTGCCCGCCAGGGTGAGCGTTTCAGGCACTTTTTTCTCCATCTCACTGGACCAGCCGGGCCTTAGTTCCGCGTGCCACGCGTGCGGCTCGCAGCTGTTTGTTGCCTGCCCCATGTAAAGCCCCTGCTTTGGCGTGCGCAGCAGTACGAATACCTGATAAGTAAAATTTCCGCAGATCTGGATAGGATAGTCAACGCCGTAATAGCCTTTTGTGTTTGTAAATTCCGGCCAAAGATTCCAGTCATTTATGAACGCGTAGGAGGGAGTTGAAAATTTCAGCCACTCATCCGTCTTCGGATGCTGGAGGTCCCCGATATACGGGCAATAGAAGTTCTCCACTATATAGGGCGACTCATTCTTTATGGTTGAATAATATATGGCCTGTTTATCCGTAAGCTTTATCTTTATTGTTACCTTTATTTTGTGGTGCCCGCCGAACTCCGAGTTAACGCCGTCCCAGACAAACGTGAGCTCCTTTTTATTCTTCCCGATCTTAAATGCTGTGACCGCCTGCTTTTCCCCCAGCACATCATTATTTCTTTTTCCCGGGAGAGGCAGCATCATCCGGAAAGACAGCCCCAGCCGGGGCCGGTTAAGGAGCTCCCAGCCGGTAAGCTTTGAAGTAAGGCGCACAAGGGCGCCATTTCGGGTATCAAACTCCAGCTTTAAGGTTTTATTTTCTAGTATTATCACCGGCATTTATTTTTCTCCTTTTACCGCAGAGCATTCTTAAACAGCCCGGAAAGCAAAAATTTTAGCTTACTTTTTTTCCCCGGCCTGTTTTATTATATCCATTATTTCTTTTACGGGAAGTATCGAAGTCACCAGGGTGTTTGACATTCCAAGGCTTCTGCTATCCTCTTCTTCTCCGCCCCGGGAAACACTGAGGCCCGCAAACCGGCCCTGCTGGTTGAATAATATGCAGCCCGTAGGCAGGCCGCCTTCGACCAGAAAGAGCTCTTCCGGTTTTGAAAGCCGGCAGTTCACCGAAGTTGAGACAAAACTGAGTTCCCGGTTAAAATCTTTTGAAAGCCTGAAAAAAACAAGCATTTTATCAAAGAGCGCCGGTTTTTCCAATTCTTTGACTTCAAAAAAGTCAAATTTCTCCCCGGGTTTTTCAGGTTTTATTATCGCAAGGTCCAGGTCTTTATCGGTGATCACAAGCCTGGCCTGTACTTCTTTCCCGTTGTCCAGGACATATTTTATGTCATCAATATTACTCGCTATTTTTTTCAGATTGGCGGTCTGCCCGCCCATCCCCAAAGCGGAAAGCATTCTTATTAAATATTTGACAGGGTCAATACTGGAAAAAGCAACAAGCACCGTGCCATTTTCATCCAGCAGGAGCCCCTGAGATTCTATCTTTATCTCTTCTTTTTGATTCTTTGACAAAGTACTGGCTACGACCTTAAGGCTTACTATCCTTGACCTGCCTTTTTCAAGGAGCTGTTTGCCTGTTTCGGAGAATTCATCAGAAAATACGGCCTGCACCAGCAGCAGCAAGACCGCGAAGCCCGTTAATATTCCCGGCAATTTCTTCATTTTTCTTCCTCCCTGTTACTTAATTTTCACTTTGGCCAAACGCACTCCAGCTGGATAAAATCGGTATAGATACCTTTTTTAACAAAGAAGACAATGCGTTTCTTTTTATTCTTTGCCGCCTCTTCCATGATACTGATAAAACCGTCAATATCCTCCACTTTTTGTCCGTCCACGGACTGGATTATGCTTCCGTTGTTCAGGCGCGCCAGGGCCGCCCAGCCGCCCGGCTGCACAGTTTCCACAAAGACCCCTTTTTCTCCGTAATCTGCATTGTTTTCGGTATAATCAAAGAAAGAAATGTCCCTTACCGTAAATTCAAAATTTCTGTCTTCGTATTTCTTCATCTCGTCTTTCGGCGCCGGGCTTCTTTCAAATTTTACCGGAAGTTTCATTTCCCTGTAATCCGCCGGCTCCCCGGAAAGCCTGAAGACCGTCATTTCAAATGTTTGTCCCGTTCTTTTTTTCTTTATCATATTCGTAAACACTTCTGTTTCTTCAGGCCTGCTGACGGCAATATTATCCCCGTCCAAAGAAGTGATAATATCCCCGGCCAGCAGCCCGGCTTTTTCGGCCGCAGTATTTTTATAGACACAGGTGAGCATGACGCCCGCGATATTTTTCAGTTTCAATTGCTCCGCAAGGCCTGAAGTCAGCACCTGAAAACTCGCGCCCAGGTAACTCTTCTTGGCCTCTTCGGAACTCTTATTAATATCCTTAAAACCTATCTTTGCAATGGTCATCCACCTTTCAGCTTCCCGGTCAAAGGCCACTATAACGGGTACCGGCTCCGCGCGGCCTTTAGTCAGCTCTCCGGTCAGGGCCTTAAGCTCTTCTATGTTTTTAACCGCCTTTCCGTTAACACTTACCAAAATATCATTTTGTTTTATCGCCGGTTTTGCTTCTTCACACTGTCCCCCTATTTTTACCGTAAAAACTATTACCCCGTCCCGGTTGGTTCTTTTCCTTTGCCGCATCATTCTTTCCGTCAGGTTGGAACCGGTAAAGCCCCATTCCTTAAATTCCACCTCTCCCGGATCCGCAATTTCTCTTTCTCTGGTTTTCAGCGTTTTAACCAGCTCTTTACCGCCGCGTTTTACCTTAAGCGTTACTTCCTTGCCTATGGGAGTACCGGCAACCAGCCTGAAAAAGAAAGGCAGATCTTCGCTGAAGTTTATGGTAATGTCGCTGCCGTCATAATTTAAAAGAATATCCCCCGGTTCCACCCCCGCGGCTTCCGCCGGAGAAGCCTTGAAAACATCAGTAACCAGAGCTCCCTTCTGCTCTCCCGAGTTTTTTAAGAGCGGGCTGCAGGTCAAACCGGTCCAGCTTCGTTCCACTTTTCCTTTTTTAATTATTTCCCGGACCACCGGTTCCACGACATCGCTCGGTATCGCGGCATCAAGAGAGCCGCCAAGCCCGAGTTCATTGATACCGATTATCTCCCCCTGCATGTTTACCAGCGGCCCGCCGCTGTTCCCCGGCAGGATCTGCGCGTCATGCCCGAGCCAGAGGACCATGGCGCCGACATTTTCCCAGCCGATATTCATGCCGTAAGGCAGGGACAGTTTCGTATTGCCGATAATGCCCGCGGTTATAGTGCGGGAAAGCGCGCGCGGGCTGCCCATCGCGAGGATGGGATCGCCGATGTTGACCTTGGCGGAACTGCCGAAAGAAGCGAATTTCACCGGAATATTCCTGTCTTTTCTTTCTTCAAGCCGTAGTTTGACAACCGCAATGTCTGTAAGGGCATCCTGGCCGACAACATCGGCCTCAATTTCTTCATTTGTCGAGATGGTGCAGAATATTTTTTTTACCGTCCGGTCTATTACGTGATAATTGGTTACCGCGTAGCCCTCGGCGGAAATAATGACCCCGCTGCCGTAAGCTTCTCCTTTCCTGGCCCGGCCTCCTTCATAATTCGTGTAAACCACATGGAACCTGACTATCGCCGGAAAGACCTTTTCAATAGCTTTCTCAGCTTCCAGCCTGGAATTTTGGACATTCTCCGCGCCGGCAAGCAACCCGGCAAGGAGCAGGGACAGGAAAAATATTCGCGTTCTATTCATATACACCTCGTTTTGCAAGCAGACCGTTCAAATTCACTTTTACCCGGTAATACTCCTTACAATATCCACCCATTTCTTCAACCTGGAAACATCTCCCTGCAGAGTCTCAACGTCCTTTAACATAATATGCCAGTAACTTTCTTTAAAAGCATCCTTCGCGTCTCCGATTATTCTTTTTATCCTGTCTTCGTCCCAGGAAGTACAGACCATATCTGTCGGGTTGGGCCTGTAGGAGCAGATGTAATCTTTCTTTATCTGTTCGGCGCATTTCCGGTAGTTCGAAACCGGGGTTACGGCTATGCTCCTCAAATTCTTTACTTTCCGGAGCATATCTATCTTCTTTGTAAGGTCTTCGCAGCACCCGTAATGGGTCATCGCGAAATTTTCCATTATTGGCTGCTGGTACCGGAGCATGAATTCATCATGGAACTCCGGGGAGACCAGCGTTAATTCCTGCGAGGCAAAAAAACCCCACAGGTCCTTTCTTTTTGCGGGTGTATTGGGTTTACGCCGGGGAAGTTCATTACAATAAGGCATCGCCTGGTTACTGCCGGAAGTCAGTGTAAAATGCCCCGCGTCCTCGGCTTCTTTTTGATTCCTTAAGATCCCGTCACGCATAAAAGCCAGCAGTTGATGCAGTTCCCCGGGGCTTTCGTACATATCTATCATGACCTGTTCGAGCCCCCTGATGGTGGCAAGATCAGTTGATATGTCCCCCATAAAACCCAGATATACGGGATTTCTGACAATATCTATGGTAATAATCTTCCCTATGGCCTCAGAAAGCCGGGCATATTTTCTCCCGGTATCTTCCTCGTTTATCTTATGATGCAGTGCTTTTAGTCTGCCGATCTCCTTCCAGTCCTTTATCATGGCCTCAAGATGGAACGCTCCGCCTTTCTGCGCGGACTTTGTCATCTGCCGGTCTATCCCCCAGTGATTATCCCAGGTACCCTCCTGGGTCGCAGCCAGTTCTATCCAGGGTTCATTTATGCTGTCATCCCCGGCCTCGTCAAAAAGGATCCGCATTTTAAAGACCCGCTCAAAACCTCTAAAGAATCCATCTTCACATTCCAGGTTCTTATCCGCAAACATTTCCTTGCACCAGGCCTCCCAGTACCCGTTAACCAGTATAACAGGCGGCCTTGTTCTTTTTTTACTGAAATGGCCGCTCCAGAGTTTTCTTCTTTCTTCCTGCACGGGTTTATTCGCAATTTCCATATATTTTTTCGCAAGTTCCCGGATTATTTTTATATCTTTTTCATCTGTCAGCATTTGACTCCTTTACAGATAAGCTTATTAGTACCGGCATGCGCGGAGCATTTCCGGAGTAACGGTCTTTTTTTTATCCCTTACCGGTTCCCCCGTTTTTTGATCACCTTTGCGGGTACTCCGACAGCTATGGAATAAGGAGGCACGGGTTTGACCACAACCGAACCGGCGCCTATGACCGAACCTTCCCCTATTGAGCCCGCGGAAAACAGGACGCTTACGCTCATTCCGAGGTAGCAATCCCGGCCCAGAGTTATTTTATTGGTATGCCCGCCCTGCGCGTAGATTATTTTTTCAGGGTCCTTAAAAATATGAGAATAGGGGGTTATGGTAATATTTTGCGCCAGCAGGGAATCCTCGCCTATTTCCAGCCCGGAGTGGCCGTGCAGGCAGGTGCCGGTGCCGATATATACCCGCTTGCCTATCTTAATATACCCTTTGTCCGGCGTTTCGGTATCCAGATAGACCCCGTACATGAGCTTTGAACCTTCGTCCATTGAAATTCCTTCTTTTGAAGCGGCAACTAAGGTGCAATGCGCTGCTATTTGGACCCTGTCACCGAGCGAGATATTTTCCGGATTCACTAATCTTACCCCGGGGCCTATCTTTACGTCTTTCCCCATATATTTGAGCTTAGCTTTATAATACTCATAGCGTTTTTCCAGGGCAAATTCCGAATCCATATTTAGAAACACGGTTTTATGATATTCTTCCAGGTCCTTTCCTGAAAGTCCTTTAAAAAGTTCCGTAAAGAATTTCTCACCGGCCATAATTTTTTGCTCCTCTTTTACCTTCTAAAAGCGGGCGCCTGCTTAAGGAAAAAAACCTTCGCCGCTCTGCCGCGCAATTACTTATTGCAAAAACAAAGCCTGACTATCCTGCCGGCTCTGTTGTTTTTGTCCGCGGCTATTTTTTGTAACTGCCATAAGTCCTTGCCGTTTCATATATGGCAAGGACATTTTCTGTCGGAGAATTATCCTGCAAGGCATGCGTGGGCGCGAAACAGTACCCGCCGCCCGGCATCATGATATCAAGCGTATTTTTACAATACTTTATGGTGTCTTCGACAGTGCCAAAAGCCACGGGCCCGGCCGTGCTGATAGAGCCATGGAACGCAAGGCGGCCTCCAAAGGTTTTCTTTAAATAGGCCGGGGACATCTTCGCCGCTTCGGGCTGAAGGGTGTCAACCACATTTATACCCATTTCTATAAAGTCTTCATAAGCCCAGCTGCTGCTCCCGCAGGTATGGATCATTATGGGGAGATTAAACCTTTTCGCCACATCTATTATCCTCTGATGCAGCGGTCTGATAGCTTTTCTATATAGCTCGAGACTTATCATAGGAGCTATCTGGGTCCCCAGATCCTCGCCCATCCAAACAAAATCGATTCCGCCTTTAGCGGCTTCAATGGTTTTTATAAGTGTTTCCACATTAATATCTGTCCGCCTTTTTGCCAGAAGCAGTCCCGCCGGCTCATCTGTCATAATGTCTACAAGAGTTTGTTCCATCCCTCGCAACATACCGTTCCCGTTTATAATATCGCCCATTCCGCCGCCGCCGGCATAAATGGCATATTCTTTATTTTTCTTACAATAATCATATACTCCGTCAAACCCAAGTTTAGCAGTATCTACCATCGGCCAGTTTGCCACCTCTTCTTCCGTGGCATTTTGAAGTGGAAAATCACAAAAATCCCAATAACCACCGCTTTCATGCTCCACCCAACGCTTGTGGATACCCATATTGTCTACCTTGATACCTTTTTCCGGAATATCCTTATGAAGCTTCGGCCCTGAATAAGTTGTTGCACCTACACCACGAAAATCAGTCCCCAGCGCTTTGAGCAGTTCTTCCCTGTCCTTGATTTTAAAATGCTTTATAAGCCTCTCATTTATTCCCGGATTGGCCTCATAATTTATTGGCACTCTGTCCGGCACTCTGTTCGCAAAAGTTGTCAGTACTCTTTCTTTTGAGTTCATAGATCCCCTTTTGGAAAAAATAGTTCATAAGGAAAATATCTTTGCCGCAATTACTTTTTACAAAAACAAGCCCCGCTTTTCTTTTGACCGCGGCTATTTTTTATACCTGCCATAGGTCCAGGCAGTTTCATACATGGCGAGTACATTTTCTGTCGGAGAATTATCCTGCAGGGCATGCGTGGGCGCGAAACAATACCCGCCGCCCGGCATCATGATATCAAGCGTATTTTTACAATACTTTATGGTGTCTTCGACCGTGCCAAAAGCCACAGGCCCGGCTGTGCTGATAGAGCCATGGAACGCAAGGCGGCCTCCAAAGGTTTTCTTTAAATAGGCCGGGGACATATTCGCCGCTTCGGGCTGAAGGGCCTCGACCACATTTATGCCCATTTCTATAAAGTCTTCATAAGCCCAGCTGCTGCTCCCGCAGGCATGGATCATAACGGGAAGGTTGAAACTTTTCGCTACATCTATTATTCTTTGGTGAAGCGGCCGGATGGCCTTTCTATAAAGTTCCAAACTTATCATAGGCGCGATCTGGGTCCCGAGGTCTTCGCCCATCCAGAGGAAATCTATTCCGCCTTTGGAGGCCTCTATGGTCCTTCTCATTAACTCCGTGTTTATATCCGTACGCCTCTTTGCCAGCAGCAGGCCCGCCGGCTCTTCCGTCATTAGATCAACCAGGGTCTGTTCCATCCCCCGCAGCATGCCATTTGCATTAATAATGTCCCCTAAGCCCGCATGGCCGGCATAAAGCGCGTACTCCTTTTTTTGCCTGCACTCTTCATAGACGCCGGAATAATCAAATTTATCGGGATCCGGCATAGGCCAGTTGGCAACTTCTTCCTCCGTGGCATTTTGCAGGGGAAAATCACAAAAGTCCGAATAACCCCCGCTTTCATGTTCTATCCAGCGGGTATGCATGCCCCAATCATTTACCGTAACACCTCTTTCCGGAATATCTTTATGAAGCTTGGGCCCGGTATATTTTGGGCTTATGGCGCGAAAATCCACGCCCAGTGCCTTGAGCAGGCCTTCCCCGTCCCGGGCCTTAAAATGGTCCATAAGCCTTTTATTTATTCCCGGATTGGCGACATAGTTAACAGGCACGCGGTCCGGCGCTCTGTTCGCAAAAGTTGTCAGGACTCTTTCCTTTGAGTTCATAAAAACTCCTTTTGAATATAGATAGTTTTTAAAGTTTATAAAGTCTTTTTTAAAGACAAAATTATTCTAACTGCCTAAAAAAATACTTTCTGATAATATATTTCAATGATTTTAGACTTTACGAACCTTAGGAACCTTATAAACTTTATAAACTCCGCTTTGTACCACCATTGTATATTTATCACATAACAATTGCAAGAATTTTGCCTTAAAAAACACCCTTCAAAAACAACAGACATACAAAGCTTGATTTAGATAATATATCATGTTATTATCCGTTCATGACCAAAAAGCCCAATGTTCTACTCATTACAACCGATCAACAACGGTTCGATACTATCTCTGCGCTGGGGAACTCAAAGATAAAGACCCCCAACCTTGATGATCTGGTCAAAAAAGGTGTCGTGTTCACACGCGCCTACTCTTCCTGTCCGGAATGCGTACCCGCGAGAATAACCATCAAGACCGGAATGCCTCCCTGGCAGAGCGGGTCCACCAATAACGGTGAAAAAATAAACCAAAATTCCGAGACCCTTATGTCGGTACTCGCTAAGAACGGCTACCACACCCAGGCCATAGGCAAGATGCATTTTGTCCCTACAAGAGCAAAATTCGGGTTCAAAGAAATGTGGCTCTCCGAAGAGGTGCCGGAAAAAGTAAAAGATGACGAATTCCTGACCGAACTTTATAAAAAGGGCTACAGCCACGCCGAAGAACCGCACGGGATGAGAAGTTTCCTTTACTATATCCCGCAGGTTTCACAGCTGCCGGAAAAAATGCATACAACCGCCTGGACCGGAAGAAAAACCGTCGAATATTTGAATAAAAGAAAAAGGTTAAAACAGCCGTTTTTCCTCTGGACTTCGTTCATAAAACCGCACCCGCCTTTTGACCCGCCGGTACCTTTTAACTCTATGTATAACCCGCTTGATATGGAACTGCCCATTCAGGAAAAAGATGCCGCCAAAAATTATACCTTCTGGAACTACTGCCAGAACCGTTACAAATGGATGGAAAGCAACAGGAATGATGTTTTCCTGCAAACGCAGAAAGCTTTTTATTACGCCTGTATAAGTTTTGTGGACAAGCAGCTCGGACTTATTTTAAGTACTCTAAAAAAGAACGGCCAGCTTAAAAACACGGTAATAATTTTCACCGCCGATCACGGGGAATATCTGGGCGACCATTTCTGCTTCGGGAAAAGAGGTTTTCAGGATTCAGCGGCCAGGGTGCCGTTCATCATCTCCTATCCCGCTTATCTGCCGAAAAACACCAGGATCGACATGCCTGTCGGACATGCGGATATAATGCCTACGGTCCTGGATCTTTGCAATGTGAGCCATAATAAACCGCAGTACGGCTTGACCCTTATTCCAAAGATCAAAAACCATCTTTCTGCTGAAAGAAAATATTTTTACGCGCAGTATAACAGAAAAGGTTACGCGGTCTATATGTGCATGGATTCTTCCTGGAAATATATATTCGATGTGGCCGGAAGAAGGGAAATACTTTACAACTTCCTCAAAGATCCCGCGGAAATAAAGAACCTGGCGGGAAATTCCGCTTATAAAAAAGAAAAGTCCCGGTTAAAAACCGAATTAATAAAACATTTTAAGGAACAGGGAAACCACGAGGCAATAAAAGGCAATAATTTCAGGCCTTACTATAACAAAAACTATAAACGTTACAAAAAACTTTCTTCCCTGAACAACCATGCAAAGGACGGCAGGCTTTTCCAGTTCGCGCTCTGGACCAAAAGAAATGCAGATATGTGGGGTTCTATATTTTAATGTTTTACTTTTCTACAGGTTTTCCCCGGTACTTCCTTAAAGTTTCCGCGTGTTTTCTTCTGCCGGTTTCTTCAAGCCGCTTGCAGTAGGCCTCAAGCACACCCCGGGTATGGAACGGCCCGCCTTCCTCCAGCACTGTTTCAAGCGGATCGGGCCCGCTCGTTGAATTTCCCAGCATATCGTCATGCCACTTTTTAAGCTTCGCCAGGCCTTCTTTTACCGGTGCGGGGTTTTGTTTTGAAATTTCTTTTAACAGATGCGGGTCTTTTTTTACGTTAAAGAGCATAAGCTCCGGAAAATGCTTTAAACCGGTATGCCAGGTTTTCATCAATAACCAGTCCTTAAATATCACCGAGCGCTGGCAGCTCCAGGCACACTGGCTGACCACGACAAAATCCCTGGAATACTTTTTTCCCTGCTCCAGCTTTTTTGCAAAGCTCACGCCGTCCCATTTTGCCGGCACTTTTAATTTTAAAAGTTCCAGTATGGCCGCGCCGATATCCGTCTGGTAGTGCAGGCCGTTATCAACTCCGGCTTTAAGAACGCCCGACCATTTCAAAATGAAAGGCACCCGCGAGGTTATTGTATCCGCAGTCTGATGATCGCCGTATATGTTAAGCTCGCCCTGGTTCTCCCCGTGGTCTGAACTTATCATAATAACGGTATCTTCAAATACGCCGTGTTTTTTTAAAAGCTCAATTATTTTTCCCGCGTAAAGATCCGCATAGTTTATCCCGGTATCATAACCATCTATCCACTGCCTGTAATCCTTAAGCGACCTTATTTCATCAGGCATTTCCAAAAAATCCGGGCTTTTTGGCACTCCGCCGCTAAAACCATACCGTTCACGCGCGCCGTAAGGCCCGTAGCTCTCATAATGCTCTTTAATAATTTCATTTGTCAGCCAGGCAGGAGGCGGATCTTTTTTAAAAGGATTTCCGAATTCCCCGGGGGTCTTATAGACCGTGTGCGGATCCCACATATTTACATGCAAAAACCAGTTATCTGTTTTCGCGTTCTTGTTCAGCCACTTTTCCGCGTAAGGGTAGATCTCATCCGCTCTTTCGTTCCCGCATTTTCCGGGATTATACGCTTCTTTAAAGCCGGAGTAAAACCACCAGGAACTGTGTCTTTCCGCGAACGGGCTTATCGTCACGGTATTGAGGCCGCTTTTCTTTAAAACCGTTACAAAAGAATCGAATTCCGGGGAATTTCTGAAGCCCCGGCCCTTGCCTTCCGGGTACGGGTCCGCATTAAGCCCGCCGTGATTTACCACTCCCGAATGTATACCGAACCTGCCGCCGAAAAATGAACTCCGGGAAGGCAGGCAGGGAGCATCAGAAACAAAACATTTCTCAAACCTTACTCCGTTTTCCGCCACCTTATCTATATTCGGGGAGGTGTTCCTGTGATAGCCGTAGCAGCCAAGATGGTCGGCCCTCAGGGTATCAATATCTAAGTACAGAATTCTCATTCTTTATGCTCCTTTACAGCAAGTTTATTTAACCTTTCGAAGCTATATTCGAAAAATCTTCTGTAGGCCTCGCACAGATAATCCGGAGAATTATAGCTGTTCTTGTTTATTAATCTGTATTTAAGGCAGCCCCCGTTGCATATATATTTCCATTTGCAGTTGCTGCATTTTTCACTGCTTAAAGTTTTTTTGGCGCCAAAACCGGTTTTTGAGGCCCCAAAATATTCCCCAAAGGAAGATTCCTTTATATTCCCGAGGAGCATTTCTTTTTTAACAAAAAAGTCACAGGGATATACGTCCCCGTTATACTCAACCGTCAGATAACCGCCGCATTCATTTTTGAAACCGCAATAAGTCGCAGCATAACCGGAAAATATTTCAAGGATATTGTCGAAAAACCTTACAGATATCCGCGGTTTGCCTTCATTCCACCAGAGATCGAAAAAATCACATAAAAATTTTCCATAGGTTTCCGGGTCAACCGAGAAATCCGTTAACTTGCCTTGAAGGTCTTTTTCCACACAGGGTATTAATTGGACAAAATCCAGCTTTTCTTTGATATAGAAATCATAAAGGCCTGCGGCATTTTTTGCGTTTAAATTATTAATAACGGTCAGAATGTTGAAATCCAGCTCCGAACTTCTCAGCAAATTTATTCCTTCCATTGCAGCCGTAAAACTATTTGCCCTGTAAATATCGTGCAATAATTTATCGCCGTCCAGGCTTACGCCCAGCAGAAAATTGTATTCCCGGAATAAATTAATAAATTCTTTATTCAGCAGTGTCCCGTTCGTCTGGATGCTGTTGCCTACACGCTGTTCCCTTTTACCGTGTTTTTGCTGAAAGCCGACTGCCTTCCTGTAAAAATCAACACCTGCCGTAAGCGGCTCTCCGCCCTGCCAGGAAAATACAGCCAAGCCCCCGTTTGAATATTTCATTGCTTTTGAAATAAGAGTTTCAAGAATTAGATCATCCATCAGGTGTTTTCCGGCCCCGTAGATAGCGCCGGCAGCTTTGTAAAAGCAGTAGGTACAGTTTAAATTGCAGTCATATGAAACAGGTTTTATTAAAAGTTCAATATTTTTCACGGTCAATTTCCTTTGCTGTAAAACTGTTATCTTTTGCTAAAAGCCGCATAAAGAGCAATGCCGACCGCTATTGAAAGGTTAAATGAGTCTATATTTTTGCTCTGGGGGATAAAAACACTTTTTCCGGTATGTAAAAACTCTTTTGGAAGGCCGGAGCTTTCTCCGCCAAAGATAAAAGAAAACGGGGCTTCCGGGATAAGAGCAGCTATTGCATTTTTTCCGTCAGTAAGAAAAGGATACAGCGTCCTGTTGTTAAAAGCACCGGTATAACTGCCGAATTTATCAAAATACCTGCAGTTTATTTTAAAAATACTTCCCATTGAGGCCCGTATCACAGAAGGCTCAAAAATATCCACGGCGGGGCGGATGACGGCAAGGTCGGTAATTCCAAAACCGGCCATCGTCCTTATTATGGTCCCCAGATTACCGGAGTTTTCCGGATTAACAAGTACAACATGGTCGGTTTTTTTATCCAGCTCGCTTTCGTATTTTTTAAATATTCCCGCGGCATAACAATTATCTTTTGCCGAAATAAGTTTTATTTGCCTGTCATTTATGCAAACCGGAATATTTTTCTTTTTACAAATATCTTTTATCTTAAGGATACCTTCATTAGCATCAGCTTTTGAGTGAATGATTATCTCTAGCGCGCTTTCCGGCCGGTTTAACAACAGCTCCACCGTGGGAAAGACTCCCTGGGAATACGAATAACCGGATCCTTTTTTATATTTTTGCAGTTTCATATTTTTTCGTCAGGAGGTTTTTGCTCCGGAGGCCTCTTTTCTTTCTTTTACCCATTTTGAGATCTCTTTAAGCCTTTCTTTAATATTGATATGCTGGGTGCATTTTTCCTCGCAAATGCCGCACTCCGTGCAGGCATCCGCCTGTTCGGCCGGAATATCCCAGTGCCATTTCATCTGCCCGAAATAATGTTCTTTGTCCTCAAGTATGGTCTGATTGTAGGCCAGCATATGTTTCGAAACCTCTATTTCCTGGGGACAGTACTCGCAATACTGACAGCCGGTGCAGAGTTTATCCATGCCCAGGCTCAATTTCCCCTGGATCTCCAGTTTTTTACTTTCCGGAAAATCTCTTATCTTTTCGCCCGCTTTAACATTTATCAGGACTTCCTCCATCCTTCCCATTCCGCAGATATTGGTGGTTATTTCTTTCTGGGAAACCAAAAATCTTAAGGCCGCGTCCGCGGGCGTTGCATCATCGGGATTTTTTAGATATTCAAACAGTTCGGACCTCTTTGGGATCAGGCCGCCGCTCAACGGGTTCATAACAACTACGCCCATTCCGTGCGCGTACGCGGCTTTTATTCCTTTTTGCCTGAAAGGAAAATTAATGATATTATAACCCACGGTAACCCCTTCAAATACACCGTCCTTAACTATAAGTTCTATCTCCTCCCCGGTGCAATGGGTGGAAAAAACAAGGTGTTCAATTAAGCCCTCTTTCTTTGCCTGTGCTGCCGCTTCATAAGGCCCGCCTTTTTTCATTCTGTTCTTATAATCGGCCAGGGTCTTAACGCTCCAGATGTTGTAAAAATTAATTTTTTGAAGCCCGAGGCGTTTCAGGGACCTTTCCAACTGTGCCCGCAGGACTGCCCCGTCCATTTCCCCGCTCTTTGTGGAAACATAAAATTGACCGGGCATTTTCTGGAAGGCCCTGCCGAATATTTGTTCGCTGTTATCTGCGCAATACCCCGGGGCGGTATCAAAGTAATTGACCCCGAGCTCATTGGCTTTCCTGACAATATCCGCGCATTTATCATAATCATATTTCTTATCACTCTCCGGGACAAAACGCATTCCTCCAAAACCGATAACCGATACTTTTTTCCCGGTCCTGCCGTATTCCCTGTACTGCATACTTTTTTTCTCCTTTTTCTGCCTTTTTCAGGAATCCAAGAACAGGCTTTTTAACCTGGTATTATAACCCATTTCTATCATAACACGCTCAACTTCTTTTTCATCCAGTTGTTTGTTCTTTAAAAGATACCCTTCGAGCAGGGAATTATCCGCGATTATATTAATAAGCCGGGGATTCCCCTTGGCGGAAAAATGAATATAGTTGTAGGCTTTTTCGGTAAAAATAGGCTCAGCCGCTCCCGCGACCCTCAGGCGGTGTTCCATATAACTTTTTGTGACAAGCGCATCAGAAAATTCCGTAAGGACTATTCTTGACTCTATTCTTTGAAATAACGGCGGGTTTCCGGCTATTTTATCTTCCAGCCCGGGCAGGCCAAAAATGATAACGGAAATACCGTATTTGTTGTCCGACATAAAATCGATCAGCCCTCTTAATTCCTCAAAAACCTCCATATTCTCTATTTTACTCGCTTCGTCCATAATTATGACTATTTGTTTTCCGTGTTCGCAGAGCTTTTCAAAACTTTCCGCGAGCTTTTCAAAATATTCGGATTTTCCGGCCGCGGGCAGCTCCAGGTGAAGCTGCCGCCCCAGCTTCTGTAAAAGCCAGGCGGCATCCACATCGCTGTGGATACAAACAAGCAGCATAACTTCATATTTATCCGGGAAGAGTTCAAAGTTATTCAGAAGCCTCCGGCTTAGGACTGTTTTCCCCAGGCCGCATTTACCGTAGACACTGACCAACTGCTTATGATTTTCTACCGCCGTTATTATTTTATCTTCGCATATTTTAAAAGCAGGGCTGGAATAGAAGTACCGCAGGTCGGTAACATTTGAAAAAGGCGGTTCTTTAAGTGAATAGAACTTGAGATAGCTCATATTATGATTTTAACAAGGTTTTTGATGCATTTTCAACTAAAATTTATTTTTATTTATTTTTATTACGGGAACCGGCGGGAATATACAAAGAGGAGCCAAAAGCCGTAACTTTTTTTTATTCTAAAAACTCTAAATACCCAGACGCTTGAAGATTTTTTTCACATTCTTTAAATAAGCGCCCATATCAAAACAAGCTTCAATTTCTTCCGGGTTTAAAAATTCACGGACCCGGGGATCCTGCAGGAGCAACTCCTTAAAGCTTCCCTGCTTTGCCCAGACTTTCATAGAGTTTTCCTGCACCAGCCCATAGGCCCGGTCATACAACATGCCTTTGTTGGTAAGCGCAATACGGACTTTCTGGGAATACATCAGGCCCTGCATCTTATCAAGATTTTCCCGCATATTCTCCGGATAGACATTCAAATTCTCCATCAGCCAGTTAAACTTATTAAGCATGTAATCCAGCGTAATTGTGCTGTCCGGCAGGGTGATCCGTTCAACCGAGGAATGGGAAATATCTCTTTCATGCCAGAGCGCGATATTTTCATAGCCGGTTATGGCATTTCCCCGGAGCAGTCTTGCCAGCCCGGAGATCCTTTCACAGGTAATGGGATTCTTTTTGTGCGGCATAGCCGAAGACCCCTTCTGCCCTTTGGCAAAAGGTTCTTCCGCTTCATGAACTTCCGTGCGCTGGAGATGCCTTATTTCTGTTGCAAATTTATCCAGGGAAGAAGCAATAATAGCTATTGTGGAAAGATATTCCGCGTGCCGGTCCCGCTGGATCACCTGGTTTGAAACAGGGGCATTCTTAATACCGAGTTTCTTACAGACCGCCGCTTCCACGGCCGGCTCAATGTTGGAAAAAGTGCCTACGGCGCCCGAGATCTTACCGTAACTTATGGTTTCTTTAGCGCGTTCCATCCTGAGAAGATTTCTCTCCATTTCTTTCCACCAGACCGCCAGCTTCAGGCCAAAAGTCGTCGGTTCGGCATGGACCCCGTGAGTACGGCCCATTACCGGCAGGTATTTGTACAATTTTGTTTTCTTTTTAAGGATCGCGATAGTCTGCTTAATATCCTTGATGATAATACCGGCGGCATCCTTTAACTGCAGAGCGAGGCCGGTATCCAGGACATCGGAAGAAGTAAGGCCGCGGTGAAAATAGATAGAATCTTTTCCCAGATAACCGTCAACACATTGTTTAAACGCGATAACGTCATGCCTGGTTTTTTCCTCTATGGCTTCGATGCGTTTTACGTTAATATCGGCTTTCTTTTTAATATTGAGGTAGGCCTTTCTGGGGATCTCGCCGCGGCCCGCAAGGACAGAGCAAACGGCAATTTCAACCGCAAGCCATTTTCTATATCTGGCTTCATCGGTCCATATAGCGCCCATTTCGGGAAGAGTATAGCGGTTTATCATTTAACCTCCAAATATCCGGATCGGCCGGCTTTTTTGGTCAAGCTTTTTTCAACCCCAGTTCTCCGGAAACCTGATCTACAATGTCCGGTTCTACTTTTTCTTTTTTGTGCATAAAAGCTTCAAGCAAAGCATTATCACAGGTAGCGTTAATAAGCCTGGGGACGCCGGAGGTAAATTCAAATACCTGCCGGCTAGCGGCCGGAGTAAAGATCTCCTTTTTGCTTCCTGCGATCCTAAGGCGGTAATCAATATAATCTATGGTGGACTTTTGATCAAGCGGTTTTAAGGTTACTTTAAGGCCTATCCTGGAGATCAGCGGGGGATCCATCTGCATAAATTGTTCCAGCTCCGGAGGCCCGAAAAGAACGATATTCAGAAGCTTATGATTACTGCCTTCAATATTCAGCAGGCCTCTTAATTCCTCGTAAATTTCCTTCGTCTGGAGCATGTGAGCTTCATCAATAAGCAGGACAACTCTTTTTCCGGCTTCATCCAAATGTATCAGCTGCTTGCAGATCTGGGAAATCAGGGTGGACTTATCATCCGCCGGATTTTCTATGCCCAGCTGAATGCTTATCTTCTTTAAAAGCCAGGAAGCTGTGATCTCATGATGAATAATTATAAGAAGCGCGACTTCATACCTGCCTTCTTCAGATTGCAGGTTATCCAGAATCTTGCGCGAAAGGAAAGTCTTGCCCAGCCCCATATCTCCGATGACGACCGTTAAACCTTTTGCGGCGTCGATCGCGTGTTGAATACGGATAAGCGCGCCCATATGCTGATCACTCTCGAAAAAATAACGAGGATCCGGAGTAATTGCAAACGGTTGTTCTTTTAACCCAAAATACTGTTCATAATTCATAGCTTGCTATTTTACAATAAAAAACCCTTATAAGTCAATGCTCCGTTGGAGCTGATGACCCGCCTACAGCGAGGTCTCGCAAAAGGCGGACACAGATGGGTAAAGAGATGGCACAGATTTAGTTTTAGGATATAATGGTTTTTTTACATCCTCCGCATTATTCTTTGCACGATCCTAACATCTCACTTTATCCGTGCCATCTCCACTCTATCTGTGCTTCTTTGATCTGAGCCATCTCACTTTAATCTGTGTCATCAGCCCGAAGTCGGGCATTGCTTTTTACACTATATACAGGTAAAATGTCCCTTAATGGCCCTGCTTGAGAAAATAAAAACCATACCCGCAAAAAGCGGCGTTTACCTGATGAAGGATCTAACCGGAAATATTATCTATGTCGGGAAATCCGCCAATTTAAAAGACCGTGTAAGGTCTTATTTTCTGGAAAACAGCCGTTACGACAGAAAAGTTGCCGCTCTGGTGCCGAAAATACACGACCTCGAGGTTATAACCACTCAAAACGAAATGGAAGCTCTTATTTTAGAGAGCAAGCTGATAAAAAAATACAAACCAAAGTATAATGTTCTATTCAAAGACGACAAGGCCTATCCTTATATCAAGATCTCGGTTGATGAAGCTTTCCCGAGAGTGGTACTGACCCGCAGGGTTTTACCTGACGGGGGAAAATATTTCGGCCCCTATGTCTTTGGTTCAGTCAGGAATATTATTAAGGTTATACAGAAAAGCTACAAACTCCGGGACTGCCGTATTCCTTTGCCCGCGCCGGAAAAAAAGCAGCCGGGCCGGGCCTGTATCAAAGAACAGCTAAAATTCTGCAGCGCGCCCTGCCTGGGAAAAGCGACCCGGGAAGAATACGCGGCACAGGTAAATGAGGTAATAAAGTTCCTCGGGGGCAAGCAGAAGGAGCTGCTCTTAAAGCTGGATGAAAAGATGCAAAAAGCGGCGGAGAAACTTGAATATGAAGATGCCGCGCTGCTGCGGGACCAGAAAGAACTTGTACAGCTTATCGCCCTGCAGAACGATAAAAATATTCAGATGTCTTCCACGGCCCAGGAGGATTCAAAGGAGCTGCAGATAGAAAAGGCGCTCACGGAACTGGCAAAGCTCCTTAACCTTTCAAAACCGCCGGTGGTCCTTGAAGGGGTTGATATTTCAAACATCTCGGGAACCAATGCCGTGGGTGCGGTAGTCCGTTTCTTTAACGGAGAACCGGAAAAAAATGGCTACAGAAAATTCAGGATAAAAACCCTGACCGGGACTGACGATACAGGCATGATAAAGGAAGTTGTAGAAAGAAAATACAATAGAGCGCAGGCGGAAAATATGCTTCCGGACCTGGTGCTGATCGACGGAGGCAAAGGCCAGCTCAACGCGGCAAAAGACGCGCTGGAGGGCCTAAATATCAGCCTGCCGCTGATCTCTCTGGCGAAAAAAGAGGAAGTTATATTTATTCCGGGGCTTCACCTGCCTGTAAAGCTCGAAAAAGATTCTGCGGCGCTGCATCTTTTACAATACGTGCGGGATGAAGCTCACCGGTTCGCGGTAAGTTATCATAAAACCCTGCGGGACAAAGCGATGGTAAGTTCCAGGCTGGACGGCATAGAAGGTATAGGAGAAAAAACCAAAAGAAAAATACTTGCCCAGGTAAAGGACATTAACGCTCTTTCCCTGATAGAACTCGAGGCCATGACCGGGGTTCCAAAGAACATAAAAGAGAAACTAAGGGGGCTTATTGCTTAACACGGAGAGACCGCTGAATATTATCGCGAAGGCCGCGGCCCGCAGTAAAACCCGGGTCTTTATCGCCGGCGGGTATCTGCGGGATACCCTGCTGAAAAAGGAAAATATTTCCGATATTGATCTTGTTGTTTATGGTGACGCAAAGAAGACGGCAAGAGCTTTTTCAAGATCCGTAAAAGGGGCCTTCGTGGAACTTTCTGACGCTTTCAATATTTACCGCGTGAGCTGCAAAGAGGGGTATACCTGTGATTTTTCCGGCGGCCGCGGTAAAAGCATTGAAGATGACCTGAAAAAAAGAGATTTCACGGTCAACGCCTTCGCAAGAGAAGTAAACGGCGGGGAGCTCATAGATATTTTCGGCGGGCTTAAAGACCTAAAGAACGGTATTATCAGGGAAACCGCGGGAAAAAGTACCTTTAAGGATGATCCGCTCCGCCTTCTCCGCGCGGTCCGTTTTGCCGCGGTACTTGCTTTTAAGATAGACAGCAAGACCGAAAAATATATAAAAGCAATGTCGGCTTTGCTGACAAAACCGGCAAAAGAAAGAGTAAGGGATGAACTTCTTAAGATCCTGGAAGTGAAAAACTCTGCAGAATATATTATTCTGCTGGATAAACTGGGCTTGCTGGAGAAAATATTCCCTGTAATAAAAGAGATGAAAGGAGTTTCCCAGCCGGGGTTTCATCACCTGGATGTATTCGGCCATTCCATAGAAGCACTTGACCGGCTTGAAAAGATATTACTGGAATCCGATCTGGGCCTTTCAAAAGATATTAAGAACCATATCAAAGAAAGGCTGGCTCAAAAATTAGGCCGGTCCAGCCGCGGTTCTTTCTTAAAACTCACCGCTCTCCTTCATGACAGCGGAAAACCAAAGACCAAGTCAAAAGACAAGAAAGGGACCCATTTTTATAATCACGAACTGCTGGGCGCGGAGAATTTTAAGAAAACCGGAAAACAGCTTAAACTTTCCAATGAAGAAATAGATCTTGGCGTCACCGTTATCAAATGCCACCTCAGGACCGGCTATCTCTCCGGCTTGAAGAAAATATCAAAACACGCTGTCTATAAATTTTTCAAGGATACGGGTGAAGCAGCTGTAGAAGTACTTCTTCTTTCCTGGGCCGACCGCCTCTCGGCTCAGGGCGTCAAGGTCGACAAAAAGACAATTTCACACCACAAAACAGTGATAGAAGGCCTTTTTAAAGAATATTATAAGTTATCAACAACTAAACAAACCGCTCCTCTAATAAACGGTTTTGATATAATGAAACGCTTCAAGCTCCCCCCTTCCCCCATGATAGGAAAACTCCTGGAAAAAGCAAAAGAAGCTCAGGCAACAGGGAAGGTAAGGACAAAGAATGAAGTGCTGGAATATTTAAGAAAGTATCAAAAAAGCAGCCGTTAAGCAATTATTTGGGTAACTTTATTTTCTGTTTCCGCTCTTAAAGGTATTTCTAAAATATTATTGCAATTTGGTATTTTAGTCTCCTTTAAGCCAGAGTATTTTAATAGATTTCTCCAGGCATTCGAATTCTTTATCGCCCGTGATAACTTCTCCTTTTTTGATTTTAGCCAATGCGGCGGCAAAGCAATCTGCATACGAAATCTTATTATGCGCTTTTATCAAACCGGCTTCTCTCGCCAATTCAGCATCAACATCAACAACCTCAATGGGTAATGTTTTGATTATTTTTTCTATTTGTTCGACTTTTTCTTGTCCGTATTCTCTCAAGGTTATATAATAGATCTCACCGTAATTTACCGCGGTCATCAACAGATTAGTATCTTTTTCAACAGCTTGACTAAACAACTCTTTTACTTTTTCATATCCGGGTTCTCTTTCAAAAAACACCATAAGGGCATAGGAATCTAATATCTTAACCATTATTTCCCTCCCTTATTTTTTCATTCTCTCTTTCTTTTAGAAGAGCTTTTAGGCCTTTACCTTTTCCTGTTAAAATACCTGCTATTTTTTCAAAGTACTCAGAAGTAACAGGTTTAATGATCAGCTCACCTCCCCTTTCCTCAATATATACTTTAGTACCTTTTTTTATGTTTAAGTGCCTTCTTATTTTAAAAGGTATTACGATCTGTCCTTTTGTTGTAACTACCGTAGTCGTCATGGCCTTTCTCCTTCCCCAAAAATAGTATAACATATATAATGCAGTAAGACAATATATAAATGTATTACTCATTAGACAAGTAGTACTTTTTAGTTTTTACTTACCCGTTCTAATTCTGAGGGAGTTTGTCACTACCGAAACCGAACTCAGCGCCATTAATAAAGAAGCGAGCATAGGGTTCAGGGTGTAACCGAAGGGAAAAAGCAGTCCGGCCGCGACGGGAATACCGATAATGTTGTAAATAAAGGCCCAGAAAAGATTTTGCCGGATTATCCTCATGGTGCGTTTTGAGATCTTTATCAGTTCCAGGAACCTGGAAATATCCCCCCGGACCAGCACGGCATCCGAGGCCTCCATGGCGATATCCGTGCCGGTGCTTAAAGAAACCCCGACGTCCGCCTGGGCCAGCGCGGGAGCGTCGTTTATCCCGTCGCCTACCATCGCAACTTTGCCGCCGTTCTTTTGCAGTTTCTTAACAAGCCCCGCTTTATCCGCAGGCAGGATCCCGGCTCTCACTTCCCGGATCCCGAGGGCAGCCGCGGCCTGTCTTGCCGCTGTTTCATTATCGCCTGTGGCCAGGACCGGCCTGATATTTATTTTTCTGAGCTCCATAATAACGGCTTTCGCGTTAGCTTTTAAAGTGTCCGAAAGCGCCACCACCCCGAGCAGCCCTGTTTTATCCGCGGCAAAAACCACCACCTTGCCTTCCTGCTCTAATTTTGCCGCAATTTTTTTTATTTTAAAAGACTTTTTGCCGGCGCCGGTAAGCTCCAATTTTCCTACAGTATATTCTTTCCCCGCAATTTTTCCTTTTAGGCCGAAACCGGATAAGGCTTCAAATCCGCTTGTTTCAAGAAGTTTCAAACCCCGGACCGCGGCTTTTGCCGTAATGCTTTTTGCGATAGGATGCCCGCTCTTTTTTTCCAGCGAAGCCATTATGATTAAGAGCCGGTCCCGGGTGACACCCTGTGCCGGGATAATATCAGTAACCGCAAGAGCCCCTTTGGTCAGGGTGGCGGTCTTATCAAAAACCACGACATTTATTTTCTCGCAGCGTTCCAGGCTGTCCGCGTTTTTTATCAATATGCCCTTTTTTGCCGCCAAACCCACGCCGACAATTATTCCTATCGGGGTAGCAAGGCCCAGAGC